>JAHZJB010000015.1 GCA_022601135.1 Actinomycetes bacterium
CTTGCTGACCGTTCCGACGCCGACGATGCGGCCTGCGCTCAACCACGGTGAATACTTCGCGAACGCGCGCCAGATTCGGAAGGCCGGCGGAACCGGACGGTCCGCGGTCGGCAGGAACCCATTGGCCACCACAACCCGCGCGAACCTCTCGCTCTGTTCGGCGACGATCCGCAACCCGATCAGCGAACCCCAGTCCTGAACGAAAACGGTGACATCGGTGAGGTCCAGTGCCTCGAACCAGGCGGTAACCCATTGCACGTGACGCAAGTAGGTGTAGTCGTCGACGTCGCTGGGCTTATCGGAGCGACCGAACCCGACTAGATCGGGCGCCAGCACACGGTGGCCGGCCTGGGCCAGCGGTGGGATCATGGTGCGATACAGATAGCTCCAGGTCGGTTCCCCGTGCAACAGCACGATGGGCGCACCATCAGGCGGCCCCTCATCGACATAGTGCATCCGCACCGCGGGGCCATCCAGGGCTCTGACCTGGGCATAGTTCGGCTCGAACGGATAGCCGGCCAGGTTGGCGAAGCGTTCGTCAGGGGTACGCAATAGATCCACGGCGTCACCGAGGTTAGCGGCAACGGCACCGATGTGGTTGGGTTTACGCGGTGACGCGCCCGCCATCGACTGGGCGTGGCCGGGGGGTCTCAGGATTCGCCAAACCATCCACACGGGTACCACTACTGCACAGCGGACACGTCGGCGGACAGGTTTGGGGTGGGAAGGACGAGTGTCGATCATGGGTTCTGCTGAACGGCTCGAGCAATGGGAGTCGCGTAGTGAATGGGTGCTGGCCGCCGTCGCGGTCATCTTCCTGGCCGTGTACTCGATCCAGGTTCTGGCCACGCCGCCGCATGAGGTGAACACCCTGCTCAATAGCGTGATGGGGCTGCTCTATCTGGTTTTCGTGGTGGACTACGGGGCTCGGCTGCTGCTCGCGCCGCAGCGCCGTCGGTGGTTCTTCCGGCACCTTTACGACCTGGCCATCGTGGCTCTGCCGTTTCTACGTCCGCTGAGGTTGCTGCGGTTGCTGGTCCTGATCAAAGTGATGCAGCGCGCCGGTGGCGACGCCATCCGCGGCCGGGTCGCCGTCTACGCCGCAGCCAGTGCGGCGTTGTTCGTTTACGTGGCGTCGCTGGCAATGCTGCAGACCGAGAGATTCGCACCCGGGACGACTATCACCAACTTCGGCGACGCCCTCTGGTGGGCGATTACCACCGTCACGACGGTCGGATATGGCGATACCTACCCGGTGACCGGCACCGGGCAGATGATCGCCGCGCTGCTGATGATCGGCGGAATCAGCCTCATCGGTGTCATCACCGCGACGGTGGCCTCGTGGATCGTGGAGCGGGTGTCCGAAGAGGACTCCGCGAATCGTGCCGCCACGGCCGCCCAGATGGAGGAACTGCGCGACCAGATCCACCAGCTGTCCGTGCAGCTGCACGTTCAAGACGAGGCCCGCGAAAACCAGTGGTCGCACCGCTGAACCGGGTTTTTCTCTCGGAATGACCGATCTACTGAATTGCTGCCCGAACTAGCGCAGCATTCCTGAGTAGGCGAACTTACGAGGTGGTGCAGCGTGAACGAGTCCCGCGGGGTTGGTGTCCCGATCGAGTACAGCCATTTCCCACCCATCGAGGATTACGCGTTTCTGTCTGACTGCGACACGACGGCTCTGGTCGCGCCGGACGGCGCAGTGGAGTGGTTGTGCCTGCCGCGGATGGATTCGCCGAGTGTCTTCGGCGCGCTGCTGGACCGTGATGCCGGCCAATTCCGGGTTGCCCCTTCGGGCGTCTCGGTTCCCGCCGCCCGCCGATACATCCCCGGGACCTTGGTGACAGAGACCAGTTGGTGGACGACCGGCGGTTGGCTTGTCGTTACCGACGCGTTGTTGATCGGCCCCTGGCACCACACGACCCAGCGGTCGCCAGATCACCGTCGCGCACCAACCGACTACGAAGCGTCCCATGTGCTGCTCCGCGAGATCCACTGCGTCAACGGCAAAGTCCAGGTGCACATGGAGTGCAGTCCGGTCTTCGGCTACGGCCGAACCCCGGTTGAGTGGGCTTACTCCAACGGCGGGTACAGCGACGCGGTCGCCACGGCCACCCAGAAATCGCGGCGAAGTACCGATGCCGTCCAGGTTGCGCCAGATGATCTGAAGCTGCGGTTGACCACCGACCTCAACGTGGGATTCGAGGGGCCGTCGGCCACGGCACGCACGTTGCTCAAAGAGGGAGACCGCCGCTTCGTCGCGCTGTCCTGGAGCGACCACGAGCCGCCCCTGACACACGCCGAGGCTTCCGACGCCTTGCGGTGGACGTCTCACCACTGGCAACACTGGCTGGATCGCGGACGGTTCCCCGACCATCGATGGCGCGGTCACCTGCAGCGCAGCGCGTTGACCCTCAAGGGCCTTTCGTATGCCCCGACGGGCGCCATCGTGGCGGCCGCGACCACCTCGTTGCCCGAAACCCCGGGGGGTGAACGTAACTGGGACTATCGCTATACCTGGATCCGAGACACCGTCGCCACCCTGTGGGCGTTCAACACGCTGCGCTTGGACTGGGAGGCCAACGATTTCTTCAACTTCATCGCCGACGTCGCCGAAGCTGAAGGTGGCCATCTACAGCTGATGTACGGCGTCGGCGGGGAACGGGTTCTCACCGAGTCCACGCTGGATCACCTGTCCGGGTACGAGAACGCACGCCCCGTACGAGTCGGCAACGGGGCCTACAGTCAGCGCCAGCACGACGTGTGGGGCGCCATCGTCAGGGCCATCGACCTGCACACCGGGGGCCACCGCGTCGAGGATCGCCTGTGGCGCATCGTGCAAACCCAGGTCGAGAGCGCGCTGGAGCACTGGCGGGAGCCGGACCAAGGCATTTGGGAGGTTCGCTCCGGTGCTCAGCACTTCACGTCCTCGAAGGTCGCCTGCTGGATGGCCGCCGACGCCGGCGCGCGGATCGCTGACCGTCGCGGTGAAAAGGACCTGGCCGCGCGGTGGCGCACCGCTGCCCAGGAGATCCGCGAGGACGTGCTCGCCAACGGGGTCGACGCGCGCGGCGTGTTCACCCAGCACTACGACACGAAAGCCCTGGACGCCTCGGTGCTGCTCATCCCGCTACTGGGTTTTCTTCCCGGCAGCGATGAGCGGGTGCGCAACACGGTGCACGCGATCATGGAGGAGCTGACCGAGGACGAGATGGTACTGCGCTACCGGGTCGAGGAAACCGAGGACGGCCTGGCCGGGGAGGAGGGCACCTTCACCATCTGCTCCTTCTGGCTGGTGTCGGCCTTGGTGGCGATCGGCGAATTACCCAGGGCCCGAGCGCTGTGCGGCAAGCTGCTGAATTCCGGGAGCCAGCTGCAGCTGTACGCCGAGGAGATCGAGCCCCGCAGTGGGCGTCATTTGGGCAACTTCCCGCAGGCGTTCACTCATCTCGCGCTGATCAACGCGGTGGCTGCCGTCATCGACGGTGAGCGGCGGCTCGCCGAAACGCGCGAAGGGCTGCAGCCCGGCTGAATCGGGGATCACCGCGACCGCGACATGACGGCTGGTCACCCGGTGTCGTCACGGCTCGGCAGCTTGCGGTTGCGCCGGATGATCCGCGGCGACGTGCGCCGCGGTGTGGCCCGGTCACTCAGCACGGTGGCTACCGGCCCGAGGAACGCCAGAATGAACACATAGGGCATGGCGATGGCCTCGATCACTGGGATCGATCCACCGATCAGGGCGATGATCACCAACGAGAACTCGCCACGCACGATCAGTGCGGTCCCGGCCCGCAGCTGACCGGGCCGGGCCACCCCCTCTCGGCGCGCGGCGTACATCCCCGAGACAACTTTGGTCGCCGCGGTCACCAGCGCCAGCGCCACCGCCACGGGAAGCATCGGGATCAGCGCCGCCGGTTCTACGGTCAGCCCGATCGAGACGAAGAAGATCGCAGCGAACAGGTCACGCAGCGGGCTCAGTACCGCGCGGGAGCGCTCGGAGCTCTCGCCCGTGAGCGTCAAGCCCACCAGGAACGCACCAACGGCCGCGGACACGTGCACGAGTTCGGCCAGACCCGCGACGACGAGGGCAACCCCGAGCACGCGCAAGAGCAACAGCTCGGAGTCCGGCGGGGCAACCACGCGGGCTACCGCATGCCCCCAGCGGTAGGACGCCACGAACGCGACCGCCAGGGCGGTCATGGCGACCGACATCCCGATCACCGCATGCCACCACGCGCCCCCGGCAGCGAGCACTGCCAGCAGCGGCAGGTACGCCGCCATCACGAAATCCTCGAGAACGAGCACTGCCAGCACGGCGGGGGTTTCGCGGTTACCCAACCGGCGCAGATCGGTCAGCAGTCGCGACACCACGCCCGACGACGAGATGTAGGTGATCCCCGCCATCGCCAGAATCCCGGCGAAATCGAGACCGAGGAACCACCCGACGAGGGCGCCGGGGGTGGCGTTGAGTGCCAGGTCGACCCAGGCCGACGGGAGGTGTTTGCGCATGCTGGCCGCGAACTCATTGACGGTGAATTCCAGGCCCAGGGTCAGCAACAGCAGAACGACACCGAACAGGGCGCCGGTATGGATGAAATCCTCTGCCGAGGGAACCAGCGGAATCCCACCGTCGCCCAGCGCCAGCCCGGCCAGCAGATACAACGGGATCGGGGACAGAGATACCCGCCGCGCCAGCGCCCCCAAGATGGTCAGTACTACCAGCAGCAGGCCGATTTCGAGTAGCAGCGCTACCGAACCGTGCACGCGCTCAGCCTCTGTCGAAGATGCGCTCGACCTGAGTGATGCCGTCGGCGGTTCCGATAACGACCAGAACATCACCGGAATGCAGGAGTTCGGCGGGACCCGGCGAGGGCAACACCTCCTCTTCGCGGACGACCGCCACGATCGACGCGCCGGTGCGGGTGCGCACCCGAGCGTCGCCGAGCGGATGTTCGGCATACGGACTGCCGGCCCGCACGGCCACCTGCCCGGCGTCGAGCCCAGGCACCTCGTGGGTTAGGTCGGCGAACCGTTCGGCAATCCGGGGCGCGCCCAGGATCTGTGCCAGCGCATCGGCCTCCTCGACGCTGAGGTGGAACAGCGGTTGGGCACAGTCGGGATCCTCGCGCGCATACAGCACCACCTCGAAATCGCCCGCACGCTTGGCGATCACACCGATGCGGTCACCCGCGGAGTTGTCGAATTCGTAGCGCAGCCCCACGCCGGGCAGTAGCACCTCGTGCACGTCCATACCCTGAATTGTTGCCGATGCCGCGAGTCGGTGGGCGCCGACAGCGCATACTGGCCCGCTGGACGAGGAGTCGGAATTCATCCCAGCACGTCGAGAACATGTCGGCGTGCGGACAATCCTGTTCGGCCCTGCACAGCCAAACCACCCGGCTTGAGCAAGTAGTCGGACGACGCGTACGTGCCGGCGGACAGCCAACCCGCCGGGCAACCAATCCGGCGCGCCAACGCAGCATCGGCTGCGGAGGAAACCGTGAGCCCGGCCGCCGGGGTCACGCCGCCGGCTGCTGTGTCGGCCGAACCCACTTCGGCCGGGTTCTTCGAGCGCCTCTTGAACAATTAGTCACCGACTCTGGCCCACAACCCTTCGGAAAACACCGTCTCGGAGGATCGCATCGAGGGCACCCTGCACGCCGAGGACTCCGACTCGACACGGCTCACGTACACCGCGACCAGTCCCGAGCATGGGACAGTCGCGATCAATACTGACGGCACCTTCGTCTACACACCCGGGGCAAGCTACGCCGGGCAGGACAGGTTCGACCTAACGGTCAGCGACGCCCGTAGCGGACTGCACATCCACGGCTTGGCCCGATTCCTGCATCTGATTTCATTCGGGCTGTTCGGCAACAGCGGACACCGAACCACCCAAAGCGTCTTCATCGGCTTTGACCGGGCCGTCGTCGCGTCGGGACTCGACTCACCGGTGGACTTCCGATTTCTACCGGACGAACGAATCGTCGTCGCCGAAAAAGACGGTGCGATAAAGGTTATCGAGGACGGCAACGTTCACGAGCAACCGCTTGTCACGCTGTCGGTCAACACGTTGGGCGAGCGGGGAATCAGCGGGCTGGCCGTCGATCCCGACTTCGCCGAGAACGGCCAACTCTACGTCGCGTACACGACTTCGGCACTGCGAAACCGCTTGTCGCGGTTGACAGTCGTCGGCAATTCGGCCGGTTCCGAGCTGGTTCTGCTGCAATCGGACGAACCGGCGGCACTCAACCATCAGGGCGGTGCCCTTGGTTTCGGCTCCGACGGCACGCTCTACTGGGGTTTGGGTGACAACGGCTTCGGCCTGAATTCGCAGGACCTGACCAACCTCCACGGCAAGATCATCCGGCTCAATCCAGACGGCACCACACCGTTGGACAACCCGGCACTGGGGGCGGGCGCGCTGCCGCAGATCTACGCCTACGGTCTGCGCAATCCGTTTCGGTTAGCGTTCACCCCGGATGGCGATTTGTTGGTCGCCGACGTGGGCGCGGCATCCTTTGAGGAGGTAAACCTGGTGACGGCCGGCGGCAACTACGGATGGCCGGACGCAGAAGATGTCTGCAACTCCTGCTCGTCGATCAACCCGATCTACACCTACCCCCGGGGCAGTGGCGCGGCCATAACCTCAATACTCGTCTACGACGGGGCGTCGTTAGGCCCTGCCTATCTGGACAAGGTGTTCATCGCCGACCTGGTACAGGGCTGGATCAAGGTGTTGACGTGTACACCCGACTTCACCGCCTGTGACGACCCGCAGGACTTCGATCTGCAAGCCGGTAGGACCGTCGTGCTGGCTAAAAGGCCGGACGACAACCTCTACCAGCTGACCTATAACCCGGGTGAGCTCCTCCGGATAGCACCTCCGGCGGCGGCGGCGTAAGAGACTCTAGCCGCCGGATGGAAGTTGGCGTACACCATCGGGTTCGGGTAGTCCGCGCTCCGGACTTTCTCCCGCACCGAGGGTGATATTCGGCGAACGACTCGACAGAGCACCGGACGCGGCGTCGGTGTGCGCACCGCCGAGATCGCCACGGACCATCGAGGACTCAACCCGCCGGCTCGTGCCTCCGTCATCGTCGGCGAGTTCATGCTCGTGCGCCGGACGCGGGCTGTCCACCGAATGCACTGTGACGGTGTGCGTGCGGCGCAAGGAGAATTGGATCTCCTCAACCTCCTCGAACACCTGGCGGGCGGTACGCACTGGGTGGGCAGTGGAGTCGATCGCCTTGGCGACGATAGGGGGCACCAGGGGACGGATCCAGCGAACGGCGGACCGGGTGAGGTCGGGAAGCCCAGGGAGTAGCGGCCGTTGATCCCGCTCGGCGGCCTGAGACTCGGCGGGTGCCGGCAGCCGGTCATCGATGCGGGCCGGTGCTGCGGCTGCGGAGTTCAGTTGTTTCGGCTCGGACATATCAGCTGCTATCTCTTTCTGCGCTTTCTCTTTCTGCTCTTCGTGCTGCGGGCCAGCGTGGATCGGTCCGTCCAGGGCCTGCGCGACGCGACGGCGATGCAGCGCGCGATCGATCTCGTGCTGGGCCTCGACGGCGAGCCGCACGCTGGCCAGTTGCTGCTCGGCCCGCAGGACCTCGGCGGTCCGCCGAACCTCGGAGCGCTTGATCGCGATCGCGGTGTCGGCCTCGAGTTCGGCACGCTCACGCTCAGCGTAGGCGGCCGCCCGCCTATCTTGGGTGGTCTGGCCGCGCCAGAGCGTGAGGATCAGCGGAAACAGGTTCAGGAGCACGGAGAACAGTATCGTGACCAGCCGGAGCAGCATCGAGCCAGCTCCGGCCAGTGTGTACTCGTGCATCGCGACCCATCGGGCGCCCAGGCCTCGATCGGCGGCCGCGACGGCGGTCGCACGCTCATTCGCGAGCACGCCCTCATCAGCACCGATGGCAGCGTCCAATTCGGGTGCCCGGCGCTCACGCGCTCCCAGGGCGGCGTCGAGCTCCTGACGCGCGTCGGCGAGCAGTTCATTCGCGGTCTGCGTTTCCGGCCCGCGGCCGGGCATCCCGGTGATGAGGGTCTGCGGACACGCTGGGGACGGGTTGTACTCGCAACGCGCGACGACCAGCGCCTCGTCGAGCCTGGTGCGGGACTGTTCGACCGCCACGTCAAGGTCGGTACGCGCTGTCCTGCTCTGATTCAGATCCGTCGATGCCTGCACGACCGCCGGCACTGTGTTGGCAGACCGTGCCGCGGCGACGTCCAGGCTTCGGTCGACGGCCCCGGCGAACAGGGCGAGTGCGGCCAGCTCCCCGACGACAACTCCGACCGCAACCGCAATCGCGGCACGCCCCGTCACCGCCTTCCACCCCTGGATCGGGCCGCGGGCGATGATTCGGGACTGGAGGCCCACCAACACACCGAAGGCGACCGCAGAAGCCACGACGGCCAGCGTGGGCCAGTCGGTCGCCGCGCCGAGTGCGAGACCGGCGACGAGCGCGGCCAAGGCGCCGTAGAACAGCGTTATCGCACCGGCGGCCCAGCGCGATTCGAGGGATGATTCAGCTGCTGCGGAGGCGCGCACGGGAACTCCCAACGGACAAGTAGTGTGGTGTGGCTCACGGCCTTAGGGGCTACGGAACGAGTCCCGTGCCGTCGCATCGATGCGATCGGCCGATTGTCGCACAGGTTCGGCGCTGGCTGCCGCGACCACCCGCGCGGGCCGAGATGCGGCCATCGCCGCCGAAGCGGCGCTGTCCGTTTCCGAATAAGCCCTGCCACAACGAGTTCCAGGCCAGGAACGGCAGTCGGGTAAACGCTTGACTCGGCAGAACCTCCCGTCTAACGGTGAGATGCGTCACTCGACTTTCAGGCTGACGTCACAGCCTCCGGGGCTTTTTCGAACAAATAGTGGAAGACCATCCACTCATTGCCGGCCCCATAACCGAAGACCTCCGAGCAGAAGATCAGGAACATCCTCCACCGCTGCAGAGCGATAGCGGCGGAGGTGGGGCCACCCTCCAGGGCGCGCAGACACTCCTTGGAGTTCGCGTCGAGCTTAGCCAGCCATGCCTCGAGAGTTCTGCTGTAGTTGCGTCCGTTGATGTCCCAGACCGTGGACTGTTTCAGGTCTGATGGAAGGAAGTGCTCGAGCAAGTCTCTGCTCGGCATCGTGCCGCCGGCGAAGAAATACTTCCCCATCCAGTCCGTGGTCTTGAAGTCGTAGGCAAACCGTCGGTTCCCGAGTATCTGCACCATCATTCGACCGCCGGGCTTCAACCACGAGCTCACTTTCTTCAGAACCATGTCGTAGTTCTTCATGTGCTCGAGCATTTCGCACGACACGATCACATCGAAGGCGCCGTGGAATGAGGGGTCGTCGAATGTGCTTGCGTCGTCTTTGACGTTGGTGAATCTGTCTGCGTAGTCACGGTTTCGGGTCTTGATGAAGTCCTGCTGGGTGGCGCTGTTCGACAGGAAGGTGACGTGCACCCCGTCGTAGTTCTCGAGAACATAGCCGCCGTGAGAACCCCAACCGCAGCCAAGGTCGAGCAATCGAATCGGCCCGCGCTTCTCGATGAGCTCACCGAGCTGCAGATGTTCTTCGAGAAAAGCATGCAGCATGTCGACTTCGGCGTCGGGCAGGCTGGTCGAGGGTTCGCGAAACTCGCAACAGGAGTACTTCAGATACGGCCCCAGCATCAGTTGGAAGAATGGCGTCGGCACTTCATAGTGCTGGATGTTGGCATCGGTCTGGTGAGTTGCGCCGGCACTGTTGCGCAGCTTCTCGAAGTACTTCTTCTTGTACGACGCCTGTCGGGCGGTGTCTCCGCCACACTCGAAGGTCTTGACCCAACTCGCGCACATCTGCCGGACCAGGATTCGCAGGACGGCATCAGGGAGCAGACCGCGCTCTTTGAGGGCCAGGACAACGTTGAACAGAGGCTCCACGGTACATATCCAAACACACAGCGATCGCAATTCCACCGCGCGCGTGGTTCCCGGCTCCGGGCGGAGACCCCGGCCACAGTTCCGGCGACCCGTAGTCAGCTCAGGGCGTTTCCACCGAGGGGTTCATGCCACGACCGGCTTCGGTTTGCCGAATAGAAAACCCTGCGCACGATCTGCGCCCAACTCGGCCAGCCGTTCGAGCACCTCCTGCGACTCCACACCCTCGGCGGTCGTGGTCAAGCCGTAGGTCCGCGCCACCAAGACGATGGTCGCCACCACGCGTTCGTCCTCGCGATCCTCAAGCATTTTCTGGACGAAACTCAGATCGATCTTCAGCGTGTGAAGCGCGAGATGTCGCAGTTCGGTGAACGTGCCGTAGCCGGTGCCGAAGTCGTCCAGAGCCACCCGACAACCCCGATCCCGCATGCTCTCAGAGAATGCCCGGGCTATCGCGGGCGAGGCCAGTGCGGTTGTCTCGGTGATCTCGAAGGCGATCTTGTCCGTGATCTCCGGTCCTGCGATGGTGAGTGCCTCGAGAATCGACCCCATTGTCGTGGCGTCGGCGATCGTTTGGCCGGTGATGTTCACGCTGACGTGTCTGCCGGTGTGCGCCAATTCGATCGCGCGACCGACCATGTATCGATCGATCAGCGGCATGAGCCCGTGCCGCTCGCACTGAGGAAGAAATGCGCTCGGGGGCATGACTTCATCTGAACCAACGGCGCGCAGCCTTACCAGCAACTCTTCTTCGACGGGCTCTCCGGTCGTGATGTCCACGATGGGCTGCGAATAGACCATGAGCCTTCCATCGCCGATGGCGGTACCGATACGTTCCTGCCACCTGGCTTGTTCAGCGGTTTCTTGCTCGATCTTCTTGCGGTGGGTGATGTCCGTCCGAATCGTCACCAGCTCTGTTACTGTCCCCGCGGCGTTGCGCAGCGGGAATCGTTGAGTAATCACCGAGATATCCTTGTGCCCCTTCGTGATTGACTCTTCCTCGACGAAGCTTTCCCCGTTCATGAGTCGATCCGCGGCGCGTCGCGAGCGATCCAGAACATCGGGCGGCAAAATCGAATCCTGGGTTCGGCCGATCACATCCTCAACCGACTTCTGCCCGAACAACTCACAGAAGGCCTCATTGACCATCGTGTACCTGTGCTGCGGATCACGCACCGAGATTGCCGACGGCGTTCTCCCCACCACCGATTCGAACCGTTCCTTCTGGTCATTGAGCTGCTGCTGCACCCGGACCTGCTGGTCGACGACGCGCAGCGCGAAGATCACCCCATCGGTATTGCCCTCGGCGTCGATATAGGGTTTTCCGTGGGCCTCGGTCCAGCGGTAACCGCCGCCGGCAGCTGTCACGCGACATCGCACAACATCCGAATTGCCCCGGGTGACCGCTTGCAGCGCGGCTTCCACTGCCGTGAGGTCACCGGGATGGACGCCGCTGTCGAACTCCGCGCCGGTCCACAGTTCGCGCGGCCACCCGAATGCGGCCTCCGCCGAGGGCGAGACCCACTCAATCCGGGTGCCACGGATATGGACGATCACGTCGACGGCGTTGTCCGCCAGGAGTCGGTAGCGTGACTCGGCCTCCGCGCCACGACGGCTGAGTCCTTCCTTTTCGATCAGCAGCTTCTGTTCCCGCTGGCTTAGGTAGAACGTGGCCACGCCAACCAACACGGTGCTCACCGCTATCGACAAGACCCAGGCCGCGTCGTCACTCACGCCGAGTTGCAAGAACCCGATACGCAACAATCCGATGAGGATCGGTGGGCCGGCGAGGACCGCAGCCATCCGCACCAATGTCCATTTGTCCGGTCGGGCCAGCAGCCAGGCCAACGGGTCGCGGTCGCGACGAGTGATAAACGTCGCCGAGATGAGCAGTGGCAGGGCCACAGCCGTCGAGATTCCCATTCCGGTTGACGGGGTGACACCGACGAGCGACAGCGCCTGGAGAGAGTAGGCCGCGAGTACCACCAACGGTGGAGCCATCGCCGCGACCAGGCTCGCTGCCCACACCCCAGGTACCCATCGACGATCGACGCGGGTCAGCCCGACACCCACAGCCAGCAGCAGGACCGACAACCCGGTTCGCGGGCTGGGACGGCCCGGCCAGGACGATTGCCAGGCGAGCACCGCGTCGGAGAACCACCGTTGGTCCAGGCCGATCAACGGGCCGGTCACATACTCCGCGAGGAACACCGCACCAAGAACACCGGCCGCCACGGCCAAGCCACGCCCAGCCCACACCCTCGTGGGCGATGGGTTTCCCGACTGCACCAGGATCGCAACCCCCAAAGTGGCCAGGAGCGCTGCAGTCCACGGTGTCATCGCCGGCCAGGACGCGGAGAACCGGGTCAATATCTCGATGCCGCCCACCCAGCCGAACCAGTTCGCTACGGCGGCGCCGAGCACCACCACGACGATGGCGGGCCCCGATCGGGCCAGTGCTGCTTCCAGCCGCGCGTCGGGGTGGTCCAGCGAGGGCGTCGGCACATCAACCCCTCTCGGTAATCCGCCGGCGGTCCCGGGACGCGCTACCGCAAAGCACACAATCAATGAAGACAGTCTACGGACTTCGGAACTCCTCATGGAGGACCGGTGGTGCTCGTTGTTCGAAGAAATCCTGATTGGTGCGGGCAGCACTCAGCCGTCAGCCGGTCAATGCTGACGCGGGAAAGCCTTGTACTGCAGAGATTTTGACGCGACCACACCGAGGTTCACCGTGCAGTTGCGGTGCCAAACCATTCGCGGCACCGCGCGCCGGGAACCCCGAGGGTCAGGGCTGTTTCTAGGGCATCGCCAAAACGGAGGGATCTTCAGCCGGGAATGACGGGCATTTTTCCGCAATCTCGTCGGCGTTCGATTCTGTGGTCCTGAACAGCGGAACGAATTGCGGGAAATGCTTGGCCAAATCATCAACCTCAGCCTGCCGGTCTGCGGGATTTTTTTGCAGCAGCAGATTGATGTGATCGATAATATGCGGTTGCAGCCAGGCCGGTTCAGAGTTATATCGTTCGACCAATGCACCGTAAGTAACCGGATCCACCGCTTTTGTCGCGGCCAGAAGTTGATCGAGGGAACATTCCGTGTCGAGCAGGGCAGCCGGTACCGCGAAAGGGTCCACGGGAGGCGGTGGAGGTGGCGGAGGTTGAGCGGCAGCGAGGCCGGAAAAGCCGACGGCGGCGATCGACAGCGCAGCGGAGGCGACAGCTGCGCGGGTAAGAACAGCGTTGAAAGTATTCATGAGTGCAGACCGTAACCGAACCGCAAGACTCCGTCTGGAAAACGTCAATTCCCACATTGCGCATTCAGCCGTCGGCTTGCAGCTGCTATTCGGATCAGCATGATCCGCCGAGATGAGGATCCTGGGTTGGAAACACCGCAGCTGACTATCCGCAACGTCAATGTGTTCGACAGTGTCGGGGGCCGGATCACCGGGCCGATGGACGTGGCAATCCGGGACGGGCTGATCGCATCGCTGATGCCGGCGGGGTCAACCGAATCAGCCGGCGTTGTGGCGATCGACGGGACGGGCAAGACGCTGATCCCGGGGCTGATCGACGCGCACTGGCACGCGGCGTTCACCGCCATCCCCACTGACGTGGCCCTGCTCGGCGAACTCGGCTATCTGTTCGCGCGCGCGGTGGCCAGTGCCCGGGAGACACTGCTGCGTGGATTCACCACGGTGCGCGATGTGGGCGGGCCGGTGTTCGGCATCAAGCAGGCCATCGACGAGCGAGCGATCCCGGGTCCGCGTATCTTCCCGGCGGGTGGGTTCATCTCCCAGACCGGTGGGCACGGTGACTTCCGCTTACTCAACGAGGTGCCTCGCGGGGTGGCCGGCCGCCTGAGCTACAGCGAGATCATCGGTGCCGCCGTCATCGCCGACGGCGCAGCCGAGGTGCTCCGCGGCGCGCGCGAGATGCTGCGCCGGGGGGCATCGCAGATCAAGCTCATGGCCGGGGGAGGGGTCGCGTCGGCCTATGACCCGATCGACGTCGCCCAGTACACCGAAGCCGAAATGCGCGCGGCCGTGGAAGCCGCGGAGAACTGGGGCACCTACGTCACGGTGCACGCCTACACGCCCCGCGCGATCCGCACCGCCGTGGCGGCCGGGGTTCGCTGCATTGAGCACGGTCACCTCATCGACGAAGAAACCGTCGCCCTGCTCGCCGAGCAGGACATCTGGTGGTGCCTTCAGCCGTTTCTCGACGACGAGGACGCGATTCCGTTGCCCCCGGCCAACCGGTCCAAGTTCCTGCGAGTGGTTGCCGGCACCGACACCGCCTACAACCTCGCGATCAAGCACCAGGTCAAGATCGCCTTCGGGACCGACACGCTGTTCGATGCCAGACTCGCTGGCCGGCATGGTGCCCAACTGGCGAAACTCACCCGCTGGTTCACCCCTGCCGAAGTGCTGCAGCAGGCCACGATCCGCAACGCCGAACTGCTGGCCATGTCCGGACCGCGCAACCCCTACCCCGGACGCCTCGGGGTGGTCACCGAAGGCGCCCTGGCCGATCTGATCCTCGTCGACGGCGACCCCGTCGCCGACATTTCCCTGATCACCCGACCCGACGAGGCGTTTACCGCCATCATCAAAGCCGGTCAGCTCGTCACGGGGTAGTTGCCCTCTGACCAGCGTGGCAGGTACAGGATTCGAACCTGTGTAGGCGTTAGCCGACGGATTTACAGTCCGCTCCCATTGGCCGCTCGGGCAACCTGCCTGGGTGCTAATTCTGCGCTGCAAGCGCGCTCAGCAGAATACAACGAGGACCTCCCCCGGGCACAAACACCCGGGTGGCGGACTCCGGCCCGGGGGCGGTGTGTCGGCCGACACGGCGTGCGACGAAGATGGAGCCCAGCACCAATGCACCGAAGGAGGAATGCGTCCCATGGCGGATTCATCGTTTGACGTCGTCAGCAAGGTCGACCGACAGGAGGTCGACAATGCGCTCAATCAAGCCGCCAAGGAGCTGGCCACGCGCTTCGACTTCCGCGGTACCGACACCACGATCACCTGGCAGGGCGAGGAGGGCATCATCCTGACCTCCTCGACCGAGGAGCGAGTAAAGGCAGCCGTCGATGTATTCAAGGAGAAGCTGATCCGCCGGGACATCTCGATGAAGGCATTCGAGGCCGGTGAAGCACAGCCCTCCGGCAAGACCTACAAGGTGATCGGCAGCATCAAGCAGGGCATCAGCAGCGAGAACGCCAAGAAGGTCACCAAGCTCATCCGCGACGAAGGCCCCAAGGGCGTCA
>JAHZJB010000016.1 GCA_022601135.1 Actinomycetes bacterium
ACGGCCGAGGTGTCCAGCAACTCGGCGATCGCGTCAATCGCCGCGTCGTAGTCCTCGGCGGCGACGACGGCATCGAGCACCGCGTGTCTGTGTTCAAGTGCGTGAACGAGGGCTCCGGCGATGGCCCTCCGCTCGGTGGTCGAGTCCGACTCGGTCATGGGTGGAGCGTATGCCGCCTGAGTGTTCAGTCCAGCAGTACGGTGGCGAAAGTTCCCACCTCGGTGAATCCGATCCGCGCATAAGTCGCCCGAGCGATCGTGTTGAAACTGTTGACGTACAGGCTCGCGACGCGACCGCTCCTGACGATCGCGCCGGCAAGTGCGGCGGTGCCGGCGCTCCCGATACCGCGTCCGCGCCGGTCCGGGTGTACCCAGACCCCCTGGATCTGGCCGACGGCGGGCGATTGCGAACCGACCTCGGCTTTGAAAATCACCCGTCCGCGTTCGAAACGGGCCCAGGCCCGACCCGCAGCGATCAGCCCGGCCACCCGACGCCGGTATCCCCGGCCGCCGTCGCCGGCGCGCGGGTCGATACCGACCTCACCGATGAACATGTCGATAGCCGCCACCAGGTAGGCGTCCAGCTCATCGATGCGGACCGGGCGGACCGCCGCATCAATCGCACAAGCTGGCGCGCTGCTCAGCGCCATCAGGGGCTGATGGGCGCGAACATCCCGGGCAGGACCCCACACGTGTTCGAGGCGCTCCCACATCGGCAGGACCAGTTCGGCGCGCCCGACCAACGACGAGCAGCGCCGCGCGCGGCTCATCGCCTTGTCGGCGAAGGCGCTCAGATCGCTGCGCCCGCCACGCAGCGGGATCAGGTTCGCTCCTACATAGCACAATGATTCGTTCGCGCATCGCCGTGTCCACAGTTCGCCGCCCATCTCCGACGGTTCGATGCCGTGCTCGGCAACCCGGGAAGCAACCATGCACGATGCCACCGGATCTTCATCGAGCACCTGCCGCACCGAGGTGATATCACGGATGTCACGCACCACAGACACTCTTCGCTCGTCAACGAGGCGAAAAAGCGGAGGAGCCGACATCTGGACTCTTTCTGCGTCGTACCCTGAGCGGCCGGCCCCGCACAGCCGGGGGCCAGGTATCAGCTTACGGTCACGATGGGCGAACCGTTGGCATCATCTGAACCAGGTTCCGATCCGGAATCCATCGCCGCGGCGAGCCGCATCGCTTCTTCGATCAACGTCTCGACGATCTGGGCTTCCGGCACGGTCTTGATGACCTCGCCTTTGACGAAAATCTGCCCCTTGCCGTTTCCGGAGGCGACGCCGAGGTCGGCTTCGCGGGCTTCGCCGGGCCCATTGACTACACAGCCCATCACCGCGACCCGCAACGGCACGTCCAAGCCCTCCAGGCCGGCCGTCACTTCGTTGGCCAACGTATAGACGTCGACTTGAGCGCGCCCGCACGACGGGCAGGAAACGATCTCCAGGCCGCGCGGGCGCAGGTTCAGCGACTCGAGGATCTGGTTGCCGACCTTGACCTCTTCGACCGGTGGCGCGGACAGCGACACCCTGATGGTGTCGCCGATGCCCTTGGACAGCAGCGCGCCGAAGGCGACAGCCGATTTGATCGTTCCCTGGAAAGCGGGGCCGGCTTCGGTGACGCCCAGGTGCAGGGGGTAATCGCACCGCGCGGCGAGCTGCTCGTAGGCGGCGACCATGATGACGGGGTCATTGTGCTTGACGCTGATCTTGATGTCTCCGAAGCCGTGTTCCTCGAACAGCGAGGCCTCCCAGAGCGCCGACTCGACCAGCGCTTCCGGCGTGGCCTTTCCGTACTTCTCCATGAACCGCTTGTCCAACGACCCGGCATTGACGCCGATTCGGATCGGGATGCCCGCTGCGCCTGCGGCCTTGGCCACTTCCTTGACCCGTCCGTCGAACTCCTTGATGTTGCCGGGGTTCACCCGCACTGCCGCGCAGCCGGCGTCGATCGCGGCGAAAATGTACTTCGGCTGGAAGTGGATGTCCGCGATCACCGGAATCATCGACTTCGCGGCGATCACCGACAGTGCGTCTGCGTCCTCCTGCCGCGGGCACGCGACCCGAACGATGTCGCAGCCGGCCGCCGTCAGCTCGGCGATCTGCTGCAGCGTCGCGTTGATGTCGTGCGTCTTGGTGGTGCACATCGATTGCACGGCGATCGGATGGTCGCTGCCCACCCCGACATCCCGCACCATCAGCTGACGCGTCTTGCGGCGGGGGGCCAGCGTGGGAGCCGGGGGCGCCGGCATCCCCAGTCCGATCGACGTGGTCATGGTCGCCTCCTACTGGAAAAGCCTGATTGGGTTGACCAAGTCGGCGGTGACGGTCAACAGCATGTAACCGACCACCACCACCAGCACGACGTAGGTCGCGGGCATCAGCTTGAGGTAGTTCACCGGCCGGGCGGCCACCATGCCCCGCGCCGACCGGAACAGGTTGCGCATCTTCTCGAAAACGGCGATCGCGATGTGGCCGCCGTCGAAGGGCAGCAGCGGCACCAGGTTGATCGCTCCGAGCACGAAGTTCAGCTGAGCCAGGAAGAACCAGAACGCCACCCACAGCCCGTGGTCCACGGTGTCGCCGCCGATGATGCTGGCCCCGACCACGCTGATGGGTGTTTCCGGGTCACGTTCACCGCCGCCGATCGAGTGCACCAGCGCGCCGACCTTGGTCGGGATCTTGGCTAGCGCCTTGCCCAATTCCACGGCCAGGTCGCCGGTGAATGCGAACGTGGCCGGCACCGCCGAGAGCGGATTGTACTGAGTCGGTCCGAAGGAGGCAGCGGTGACACCGATGGTGCCGACGTCGACGGGGATCGCGTCGGCAGACCCATCGTCGCCGGCCACGAATCGCTGACTCGGTGTCACGTTGACCAGGGTGGTGAACTCACCCGTCACACCGTTTTCCGCACGCTGCACGGTGAACATCGTCGGCCCGCCCAGCTGCCGAACCGCCTCGACCAATTCATCGAACGTCGCCACCGACGTGCCACCGACCCCGACGACAACGTCGTTGGCTTGGATGCCGGCCGCCGCAGCCGGGCTCGGTGCGATGCACTCGCCGAGAGTGCCCTGCGTGACCTCGGATTTCACACAGGATGTCTCGCCCACAATCGCGCCCGTCGGCGGATGCAGGTTAGGCAGGCCCCAGATGACGGCGATCGCGTAGACCAGGATCAGACCGATGACGAAGTTCATGGCCGGCCCCGCGGCGAGGACCGAGACCCGCTTCCACGTCTTCTGCTTGTACATCGCGTAGGGCTGCTCGTCGGGAGTGAGCTCCTCCACCGACGTCATTCCCGCGATATCGCAGAATCCGCCGAGCGGAACCGCCTTGACGCCATACTCCGTCTGGCCCAGCTTGTTCGGCTTGATGGTGGACCACAGGGTGGGACCGAATCCGACGAAGTAGCGGCGCACCTTCATCCCGGTGGCCCTGGCCACCCACATGTGGCCACACTCGTGTAGCGCTACCGAAAGCAGGATGGCGAGTGCGAAGAGCACGATGCCGATCGCGAACATCATGTGATGGCCATTCCCTATCTACTTCGTCTGCCTGGTTCTATCTGGTTCAAACCTGGTGTTTAACTGCGGGTTCATCCTCGACTGCACGCCGGGCGCGGGCACGAGCCCAATCCTGCGCATCGAGTACTTCCTCCACGGTAGCTGGTTGGGCCGACCATTGGTCGGCAGCGCGCAGCACGGAAGCGATGGTTCGCACGATCGCGGGGAACGGGATGCGCCCTGCGAGAAACGCGGATGCCGCCTCCTCGTTGGCCGCGTTGTACACCGCGGTCAGGCAACCTCCCCCTCGGCCGACTTCGCGGGCTAGGTCGACGGCCGGGAAGACTTCGGCGTCCAGCGGTTCGAACTCCCACCTCGCGGCGGTATCGAAAGCACAGGGCGGGGCAGCTCCGGCGACGCGGGAGGGCCAGCCCAGCGCCAGCGCAATCGGCAGCCTCATGTCCGGCGGGCTGGCCTGCGCCAGGGTCGAGCCGTCGGTGAACGTCACCATCGAGTGCACGATGGACTGGGGATGTACCACCACATCGATGGATTCGTAGTCGATCCCGAACAACAGGTGCGTCTCGATGAGCTCGAGGCCCTTGTTGACCAGAGATGCCGAGTTCAGCGTGTTCATCGGCCCCATCGACCAGGTGGGATGCGCACCTGCCTGTTCAGGTGTGACGTGCTCGAGTTGCTCGGCGGTCCAGCCCCGGAACGGACCTCCGGAAGCGGTCAGAACCAGCTTGGCGACCTCCTCGGGGGCGCCACCACGCAGGCACTGCGCCAGTGCGGAGTGCTCGGAATCGACTGGCACGATCTGCCCCGGTGCTGCTGCTTTGAGCACCAGTGGGCCGCCCGCCACCAGGGACTCTTTGTTGGCCAGCGCGAGTCGGGCACCGGTAGCCAGCGCCGCCAGGGTGGGCTCCAGCCCCAGCGAGCCCACCAACCCGTTGAGCACCACGTCGACGCCGATGTTCTCCGCGGTGTCCTCGATCAGTCGGGTAACCGCCTGCGGTCCCGAATAAGTGACGCCACCGATCGCGCTGGCGGCCGACGGGTCGGCGATTGCGATGTTCGTCACACCAGTCTGCTGACGCTGCCTGGCCAGCAGGTCAGTGTTGCCTCCCCCGGCCGCGAGCCCCACAACCTCGAAGCGCCCGGGATTGGCGGCGATGACCTCGAGCGCCTGCCTCCCGATGGATCCCGTACTGCCCAGGATCAGCACCCGCAGCCTGCGCCGCTGTCCATGTTCCCAGGATTCGTCCACCGGTCCATTGTGCCGCTCGCTGCCGCCCCGCCTCTGCCAGGCCGACGGGCCGCAAAATATTACGCAAATATTACGAACTGGCCGCTGATCCATCCATTCGCTTCACAGCGCGGAATCTCCTACGTCTGCTTAGGACGGGCAACGATGTCCGTTCACGAAAAGATAGGGAAAACATGAAGACAGTTCACCGGAAGACAGCTGCCGCGGCAGGAATCGCTGCGGTCGCGATCTTTGGCGCCGCAGCGTGCTCCAGCGACAACAGCTCGGAAGCCACCGACACAGCGACCACGACGGCGACCACTGCGCAAACCACCTCGGCCGAGCCCACAGCCGCCGCCGATCCCGCTGCCAACCTCATCGGCACCGGATGCGCGGCTTACGCCGAGGAGGTGCCCTCGGGCCCGGGTTCGGTGGCAGGCATGGCACAGGATCCGGTGACGGTCGCGGCATCCAACAACCCGATGCTGTCGACGTTGACTTCTGCCCTCTCGGGTCAACTCAATCCGGACGTCAACCTGGTGGAGACCCTCGACGGCGGCGAGTTCACCGTGTTCGCGCCGACCGACGACGCGTTCGCCAAGCTCGATGCCGCCACGCTGGAGTCGCTCAAGACCGATTCCGATCTGCTGACAAGCATCCTGACCTACCACGTGGTACCTGGTCAGGCCACACCAGATCAGGTTGCCGGAGAGCATGCGACAGTCCAGGGCGCAACGCTGAACGTGACCGGCGAAGGTGACGATCTCAAGGTCAACGATGCCGGCCTGGTGTGCGGCGGCGTTCAGACCGCCAATGCCCAGGTGTACATGATCGATACGGTGCTTACGCCGCCGGCCAGCTAGACGTCGCGACTACCCGAGATCCCCCGCCCGGACAGGGCGGGGGATTTCGTGTGCGCAGGACCCGGGTGCGGCAGCTCCGAACGACGATCGGACCTGATCATCCGAAATATTTTGTCCGACAAGCCATCCGCGACACAAGGTGCTCCGAATAGCAGTTGTAAGTGTCCGGTAGGACAGCGACCACACAGTGGCTGCCGCACAGCGCCACTGAGGTGAAAGGAAACGTAGAAGATGACGGTCAACGGAAAAGCATTGGCAGGAGCCGGGTTCGCGATGGCCGCTGCGATCGGCTTGTCGCTGGGAACTGCGACAACCGCCCAGGCTGAACTCGTCGGTCCGGGCTGCACCGCCTATGCCGAACTGGTACCCGAGGGTCCGGGCTCGGTGCAGGCGATGGCAAGCGAACCGGTGGCCGTCGCGGCGTCCAACAGCCCGCTGCTGACCACGCTCACCAAAGCTCTTTCGGGGCAGCTCAATCCGGAGGTGAATCTGGTCGACACCCTCAACGGCGGTGAGTTCACGGTGTTCGCGCCGACCGACGAGGCGTTCGCCAAGATCGACCCCGCCACCATCGAGCAACTCAAGACCGACACACCGTTGCTCACCAGCATCCTGACCTACCATGTGGTGCCGGGACAAGCCGGACCGTCGGCGGTGGTCGGTAACCACACCACGGTGCAGGGCGCCGATGTCGTCGTCACCGACAACCCGAACGGGCTGAAGGTCAACGACGCGGCGGTGGTCTGCGGTGGCGTACAGACCGCCAACGCGACGGTGTATCTGATCGACACGGTGCTGATGCCGCCGGCAGCCTGACCCAAGCACGTCCACGACCAGAAATCCCCCGCACTCCTCCCCCCACGAGTGCGGGGGATTTCTCAACGGAATCGCCGCGCCCAGCAGAGGATCGCTTCGGCTGCGGCGTGCGGCTGTTCGGGAAACAGCGCATGCCCCGCGCCCGCCACCGTCACGGTGGTCACGCGCGCACCGAAATCGTCCCTCATCTCCTGCCAGTACCGCCTCGCCTTGAAGGCGTCATGTTCCGGCGTGACCTCCAGCAGTGGGACCGCGCCGCAGGTCCAATACTCCTGCAGCGACACCGCCCCGATCGCCGCGCGCTGCATGGCCAGGGTCTGCGGATACCAGCCGTCGAGCCACACCCGTGCGTCGTTGCCCGGCGCGAAGAAGACCTCCTGCAGGACAGCAAGCCGTTCATTGGCGGGCCGCGCCGGGTCGCCCACGACGAAGGGCGCCGCAGCTATCCGTTCGGGCACCTCCTTGGCCTGCGAAGCAACAAGGGCGACGGCCGTGACGAGGTCGGGATGTTCGGTCGTCACCATCCGGGCGAGCAGATTGCCGAAGGCATGGCCAATCACGACGACAGACCCGCCTGCGAGCGCGGCGATGACTCCGGCGACATCGTGAGCCAGGTCGCGAAACGTCACGCCCTCCATCGGCCCGACAGAGCCAAGGACGCCACGCGGCTGCGGCCTCAGCACGCGCCACCCGTCTGCGACGGCACGCGCGGTGACGTCGTCATAGTCCACGCCGCCGTCGCGGCCATAGGACGGCAGAATCACCAGGTCCGGCCCAGCACCGTCGACGAACGTGACTATGGAGCTGTCGCCAACTTGAGTGGTGACGCGTTCGCTGCCGGCGGTCGGCACGTCCGATCTCCTTACTGCCGGGCAAACGGGCCGACGGAAACGGTGGTCAGCCGCCGACAATGATTGCACGTGGAAATCTAGAGTGAATCGTTGTTCGCGTCTGCCCAACGCTGCTTTCTTTTCCGGAGATAGCGGGCACCATCGATGCCATGCCTGCCGTGTTGTGGTTTCGTCGCGATCTACGCCTTTCGGACTTGCCCGCCATGTTGTCCGCCGCCGACGTCGACGGTGAGGTGCTGGCTTGTTATGTGCTGGACCCACGGTTGACGGCGACAGCCGCCACGCGTCGGTTGCAGTACCTCTACGAGGCATTGGGCGAGCTGCGCGACGCTCTCGATGGACGCCTACTCGTCGCGCGCGGTCACCCCACGACGGTGGTGCCGCTGCTCGCCGGGGCTGTTGAGGCCACGTCGGTACACGTGTCCCAGGACTTCTCGCCCTATGGCCGACAACGCGACGAGCAGGTGGCCGATGCGCTCCGTGACGTGGAGTTGGTGCCGACCGGGTCGCCCTACCTGGTGTCGCCGGGCCGCATTCGCAAGGGCGACGGCACCCCGTACAAGGTGTTCACCCCGTTCTTCCAGGCCTGGCGCTCACACGGCTGGCGGCCGCCGGCCGACTCTGGACCGGAATCAGCGCGCTGGATCGATCCGTCCGACGTGCCCGGGCGCCCCGGACTCGTCGACATCCCCGACGCCGGAATCACACTGGAACTGCCCGCCGGCGAGCAGTCGGCCCGGCGCCAGTGGGAACAGTTCACCCGGACCGGCCTCGAGGACTACGAAGATGAACGCAACCGCCCGGATCTCAGCGGCACCAGCCGGATGTCGGCGCACCTGAAGTTCGGGACGATTCATCCGCGCACCCTGGCGGCGGACCTGAGGCGCGGGCGCGGGGCCCAGGCCTACCTGCGGGAGCTGGCGTTTCGTGACTTCTACGCCGCGGTGCTACACGAGTGGCCGCAAAGCGCTTGGCAGAACTGGAATTCCGCGTTCGACCGCATCCAGATCGATGAGGGAAGCGACGCCGAGCGACTATTCGAGGCCTGGAAAACAGGCAGAACCGGCTATCCGATCGTGGACGCTGGTATGCGACAACTGGCCGAGACTGGATTCATGCACAACCGGGTGCGCATGATCGTCGCGTCGTTCCTGGTCAAGGATCTGCATCTGCCCTGGCAGTGGGGCGCTCGGTGGTTTCTCGAGCAACTGGTGGACGGCGATATGGCCAGCAACCAGCACGGGTGGCAGTGGGCGGCCGGGTCCGGCACCGACGCCGCACCGTACTTCCGGGTGTTCAACCCGACCACGCAAGGCTCGAAGTTCGATCCCGCAGGCAACTATGTACGTCGCTGGGTGCACGAACTGGCCGACCTGGACCCCACGGTCGATGTGCACCGGCTCCATAGCGCCACCGAAGGCTGGCCCGACGGGTATCCACACCCGATCGTCGACCACGCCCAAGAGCGGGAGGAGGCACTGCGCCGGTACGGGGCGCTGAAGCGCTAATCGGTGTTTCCTGCGGCTCTACGGCCGCTGCCACGGCAGCTGTGTCAGAATAACGGCAAACCAAGCCGCCGATCGTGAGGAGCAGCCGTGGTGAGCACCGAGGTGGAACGGCACACCGGCGTCGACGTCGAGGACGTGCCGTCTGCGGAGTGGGGCTGGTCGAAGGAGAACCCCCGGATCAAGCGGATCGGTGGACTGCTGGCGGCGGGGTTCTTGCTGCTGATGATGCACGGCAACCATGTGGGGCGCGTCGAGGACTGGTTCCTCATCGGCTTCGCGGCGCTCGTCGTCGGGGTGGTCGCACGCAGTTGGTACGTCGAGCGCAACGCCGACACCCGGTAGGTCCCCGCTAGGTCGCGTGGGCCGGCGGCAACGCAGTCTTGACCGGAGTCAGGTCATCAAGCAGGCCCGCTGCGCGACGGATCTCCACGAAAGATTCGACCAGCGCATCGGTCGCCTCATGCGGATCGGCGAGTGTGCGGTCGTCGGTGAGCACCGCGATCGAGAACTGGTCGACGTAACTCCATACGGTGATGTTCATTCCACTGCCCGCGACGAGGGTGCCAACCGAGTAGATCTCTTCGACGGTCGCACCTTCGATCGAGCCGCGTTTCCGTGGCCCGGGGACGTTGGAGATCGTCAAATTCATCACCGCCGCAGACTCAACCCGCCGCGCCTGCCTACGGAGGATTCCCGTCGTGCTGGCCGGCGGCAGATAACTGAGCCAACTGGGTATCAAGGCCGGCCCGAGCAGGCGGTGGTTCTCCTTGGCGATCGCGGTCGCCAGCGCGGTGAGCCTGACCCGCTCGAGCGGGTCCTCGATATGGACCGGCAGTGACGGTGTCATGTAGCTGAACTCGTTGCCCGCCAAGCGGTCAGGTGCGGTATTGATGCTCACCGGGACGCCGGCGATCAGTGGGGCGTCAGCCCTTTTGTCGTAGCGCAACAACAGATGACGCAGAGCGCCGGCCGCCATCGCGAGCACGATGTCGTTCAGGGTGACACCAAGGTGCTTGGCCGTCTGCTTGACATCGGCCAAGGCCAGCGGAGCCGTCGCGAACCGCCGGCCGGGTGTGACGACGTGGTTGATGAACGTCTTCGGCGGAGCGAAGTTGCGTGCCAGGTCAGGATGAGCGCCCCTCTCCCTGGCGCGTCGGAGAACCCTGCCCACGCCGGTGGCGGTCTCGTTCAACAGTCGGGGCAAGCCGCGGATGAGTCGCACATGATCGCGTCCCGCAGCCTTGAGCAGGTTGCCCGGCGTCCTCGAATCAGCCGATGCCGGCGGGAGTTCCGCGACTACGTCGGACTGGTGCGGCTGCAGCACCCTGGCCAGCTGATTGGCCGAAGCCATTCCATCGGCCAGCACGTGGTGAACCTTGTGGATGATTGCGATGCGGTTGTCCGCCAATCCCTCCGCGACATACATCTCCCACAGCGGGTAGTCCCGATCCAGCGGAGTGCTGGCGATCTCGCCGATCAGCTGATCGAGTTCACGGCGCCCGCCCGGGGGTTCGACCTGAACCCTGCGGAGGTGATAGTCGAGGTCGATCTCGGCATTCTGAACCCACATCGGATGATGGAGCTTCAGCGGGATGTCGACCAGTTGATATCGAAGTGGGGCCAGTGCGTGCAATCGCACCTGAGCAATGCTGCGGAACAGCTCGAAGTCGTAGCCTTCTACGTCAGACACGTCGAGCACACTGATTTTGAGGGTGTGCATGTGGATCTCCGGCGTCTCGCTGTAGAGCATCGCGGCGTCTAAGCCGTTGAGCCGTTTCACCTGTACCCCTCTTCGTTCCAAACCGCGCGTCGCCTTCCGGCTGACGGCTCTGATCGTTGCCACTCATTCCACAGGGTTTGGCCCGGCAGAATGACGTCTTCGATCAAACTGGTACCCGGGTCCTCCCGCGGTTCCCGCCCCGCCCCTCCGGTGTGATGGGGATCACAGAACTAGGTTGACCTCGCTACCTACGGTTGCGTCACCGTAGGTTTTCCCTGGCTACGGTTGCGTACCTCTTTGCTGGCGGGCCACACTGCGGAAAACGGTCAACTGGTGGACGAAGGACGGCAGAGATCTCATGGCGGAAACACAGGCGACACGCCAGACCCAGCATCACTACATCGCCAACGTCCGCGACCTCGAATTCAATCTGTTCGAGGTGCTGCGCCTCGACAAGGTGTTGGGCTGCGGCGATTACGGCGATCTCGATGCCGACACTGTCCGCACGATGCTTGACGAGGTCCGGCGACTGGCCGAGGGGCCCATCGCCGAGTCGTTCATCGACGCAGACCGCAATCCACCGGTGTTCGATCCTGCCGCGCACTCCATTACGGTGTCCGAGGAGATCAAGCGAACCGTCCAAGCCGCCAAGGATGCCGAGTGGTGGCGCGTCGGCCTTGCCGAGGAGATCGGCGGCGTGCCCGCTCCCGCCGCTGTGACCTGGGCAATCTTGGAAATGTTGTTCTGCGCCAACCCCGGAGTGGGGTTCTTCCATGCACTCGGGCCGGCAATGGCCAATGCTCTGGCCGTGGAAGGCACTGAACAGCAACGCCATTGGGCCGCCAAGGGACTGGAACGGGGTTGGGCGGCCACGATGGTGCTGACCGAACCCGATGCCGGATCCGATGTCGGCGCTGGGCGCGCTAAGGCCATCGCCCAATCCGACGGCACCTGGCACATCGACGGGGTGAAGCGCTTCATCTCCGGCGGCGATGTCGGCGACACCGCCGAGAACACCTTCCACCTGGTGCTGGCCCGCCCAGAGGGCGCGGGCCCCGGCACCAAGGGGCTGAGCCTGTTCTACGTTCCGATGTACCTGTTCGATCCGGAGACACTCGAATTGGGCGAACGCAACGGGGTGTTCGCAACCGCGCTGGAACACAAGATGGGTTTGAAGGCGTCCCCGACGTGTGAGCTGACCTTCGGCGCGCACGGCAGGCCTGCGGTCGGGTATCTCGTCGGCGACGTCCACAACGGCATCGCCCAGATGTTCACCGTCATCGAATCCGCCCGCATGACGATCGGGGTGAAGTCCGCCGGCACGTTGTCCACCGCCTACCTCAACGCGCTTGCCTACGCCAAGCAACGGGTGCAGGGTGCCGATCTGACCCAGATGACAGACAAGACCGCGCCGCGGGTGACGATCATGCACCACCCCGATGTCCGCCGCAGCCTGATGACTCAGAAGGCCTATGCCGAAGGCCTGCGCGCGCTCTACATGTACGCCGCCGCGCACCAGAACGACGATGTGGCAGAGCAGATCTCAGGGGCCGACCCGTCGATGGCACACCGGGTCGACGACCTGCTGCTTCCGTTGGTGAAAGGTGTCGGCTCCGAGCGGGCCTATGAAGTGCTGAACGAATCGCTGCAGACATTGGGCGGATCCGGTTTCCTGCAGGACTATCCGATCGAGCAGTACATCCGCGATGCCAAGATCGACTCACTGTACGAGGGCACCACGGCGATCCAGTCGATGGATTTCTTCTTCCGCAAGGTTGTTCGCGACCGTGGCGAAGCGCTGGCCCACGTAGCCTCCCAGATCACCCGAACGATCGAATCTTGCGATGCCCGACTCAAGACGCAGGCGCGGCTGCTGAGCACAGCCCTCGAGGATGTGCAGGACATGTTGGCGGCCGCCACCGGCTATCTGATGCGCGCCTCCGAGCAGCCGAACGAGATTTACAAGGTCGGCCTGGTGTCGGTGCGGGTACTGCTCGCCGTGGGTGACCTGTTGATCGGCTGGCGACTGCTGGACCAGGCCCTCGTCGCCCACGCCGCGATGGAGGCAGATCCGGCGAGCGCCGACCTCGGCTTCTATCAGGGCAAGATCGCCACCGCGGTGTTCTTCGCCGCCAACATGCTGCCGGCAATAACCACGGTGCGCGGGATCGTCGAGGCAGTCGACACCGATTTGATGGAGTTGCCCGAGTCGGCCTTCTGACGTCGCGGTACAGAGCGCGGGCATGGCCTCCGTCTGCGACTTGTCATGGAGCGCGACGGAGACGATGCTGCATACCATGACACGCTGGTTTGCCTTGGAGTCCGCTGATGCAGGGTTCTTCGACTCCGCCCCGCAGGTGTTCCGATACGAAAAACACTACGCCGCGACCGCCGAACAGGTGTGGGAATCCCTGCAGTCCGACGAGTCGATGTCGGCCTGGGGTAACGCGTTGAGCTCACTGACCTGGACGTCCGCGCGTCCGTTCGGGACGGGCACGACCCGGGAGGTGGGCCTCGGCCCGACCAGGGTGCGCGAGCGATTCTTCCGGTGGGACGAGGGCTCGGGCTATTCGTTTTATGTCTACGAAGCCAATGTCCCGATGTTCCGGCGGTTCGCCGAGGACTACCGGGTCGAACCCGAGGGCGACGGCGCCCGATTCACCTGGTTGGTCGCGATCGAGCCGGTTCGCGCCCTGCGGTTGCCCTTCCGGGCGCTCGCCCCAGTCGTCAAGCTGGGCTTCGGCCGAATGGCGGACGAGGGGCAGAAGTACTTCGCCGCCCAATAGCGGTCGATAGCGCCCGAGGTGGTGCGTGGTGCGAACGCCCTAGTTTGTCGTTGGTGGTGGTTGCGGCTGGAAGGGCTGGAAGGGTTGGTACCACCACCAGTCGGCGTGTTCGCCGGTGGGGCCGGGGCAGGGTGGG
>JAHZJB010000017.1 GCA_022601135.1 Actinomycetes bacterium
CGTCAGCCGAGTTTCGGAGTCGGCAATGCTGTGACCTGCAGAGTTGGGTAACTCTGGCCTAGATTTGGCTTACTAACCGGGTAGGGTCCGGTGGGTGTTCGTGCGCAAGGTCCGCACCGCCTCGGGTGCGGTGGCAGTGCAGGTGATGCGCAAGTCGGGCCGCCGCGACGAGCTGGTCGAGCATGTCGGTTCAGCCCACACCGACGCCGAGCTGGGCGTTCTGCTCGAGCAAGCCCGCCGGATCGCGACCGGCGATCAGGATGTCCTGGATTTTGAGGTGTCTGCCCGTGCTGTGCGTGTCGACGATGTTGCCGATTGGCGGACCGGCACGCTGCGGTTGGCTGCCGGTGTCCCTAAGGGTGCCCCGGTGGCATCGGGGCGGACCACGTCGACCAACTCGCGGCTGCTCTACGACGTGATCGGCGCGATCTATGACTGGGTCGGCTTCGACGTCATCAACGATGCGGTATTCCGGGATTTAGTGATCGCGCGCATCGTCGAGCCGACCAGCAAGATCGATGCCCTGCGGGTGCTGTCGGATTTGGGTGTAGACACGGTGTCCTACAGGACCATTCAACGTCACCTCACCAAGGTCAACACCGGTGATTACCGTTCGGCGATCGCCGCGAAGTGCTTCACCCACGCCGCGGACCGGGGCGGGCTGAGCTTATTGCTCTACGACGTGACGACCCTGTATTTCGAGGCCGAGAACGAGGATGATCTGCGCAAAGTCGGGTATTCGAAAGAACGACGCGTCGATCCTCAAATTGTGGTCGGCCTGCTGGTTGACCGCACTGGATTCCCTTTGGAGATAGGCTGTTTCGAAGGCAACACCGCCGAGACCACCACCTTGGTGCCGGTCATCACCGCCTTCGCCGCCCGCCACGACCTCGCCGATACCCCGATGGTCGTCGCCGCCGACGCCGGCATGCTCTCCGCATCGAACCTAACCGCGCTCGATGAGGCCGGGTTGGGGTTCATAGTCGGCTCCCGCGCGGTGAAGGCACCGATCGACCTGGCCAGCCATTTCCATTGGAACGGCGACGTGTTCACAGACGGGCAGGTCATCGACACCGTGACACCGCGGCACGCGAACACCAAGGTCAACGACGCCACCAAGCGGGCCGAACCGGTCTGGAACGCCGACGATCATGGCGGTTCGTGGCGGGCGATCTGGGCCTACTCGGCCAAGAGGGCACGTCGCGACCAGAAGACCCTGCATGCCCAGGAGGTCCGCGCCAAAGCGGTCGTGGCCGGTGAACGGGCCGCGAAGTCGACCCGGTTCGTCAAGACCCACGCCGGTGACCGCGTTCTCGACGAGGCCTCCCTGGCCAGAGCGCAGTCCCTGGTCGGATTGAAGGGCTACGTCACCAACCTCGACGTCACGGTCATGCCAGCTGTGGAAGTGATCGCGAAGTACCACGACCTGTGGCACGTCGAGCGGTCGTTTCGGATGTCGAAGACCGACCTCGAGGCCCGGCCGATGTTTCACCACACCCGCGAGGCCATCGAGGCGCACCTGACCATCGTGTTCACCGCACTCGCCGTCGCACACTGCATCCAGGAACGCAGCGGCCTGGCCATCGCCAACATCATCAAGAAGCTGCGCCCGCTGCGGTCGGCCACCATCACCATCAACGGCGCTACCCAGGCCTTCCCGCCCGAAATTCCGCCAGCGCAAAGAGAAATACTCACCGACCTCGGCATCAAGGTGGCTTACCGCAAAGAGAAATACTCACCGACCTCGGCATCAAGGTGGCTTACTAAGCCAAATGTCCTAACTCAGGTCGAGGGCAGAGTGATCCCAGGAGGTCACATGCCCGTCAGTATTCAGCGTCGGTGCGCCGGCAAATCGTTGCACGGTTGCGATCGGGTGAACCGGTGGCCGCCGTGGCTGCCGATACCGGGATCTGCCAAGCGACCCTGTTCCGCTGGAAACGTCAAGCCCTCATCGATGCAGGAGCCATCGAGGGCATCCCGAGCGTAGAGGCAGACGAACTGGCTGCCGCGCACAAGCGGATCGCGCAGCTCGAAGCCGAGTTGTCCTTGACCCGAGACGCCTGCGAGTTATTCGACGAGCAGGCGGTGGTGCCCCCAAAACGGCGACGCGCGATCACTGAAGGGCTGATCGCGCGTGGACACTCAGCCCGATCCGCCTGTCGAATTACCGGATTGCCGCGTTCGCTGTTGCAATACCATCGGCGTCGACCTGTTCCGGACCGTGAGGTACGTCGGCTGATCGTGGCTGACACGATCACCGAGATCCACCAACGTTCTCGCGGCACCTACGGGCGTCGCCGGGTCCGCGCCGCACTGCTGGCCGACTACGACATGAACGTCAACCACAAACTGGTCAACTCGATCATGTCCGCGCAGGGCCTGTACGGGCTGCCGCGCCAGGGTCGGCGAAAACCCAACCTCATCGGTATCGACACCCCCGCTGACCTGGTCAACCGGCGATTCACCGCCACGATGCCCGACGAACCGTGGTGCACCGACACCACCGAACACCCCGCCCGCGACGGCAAAGTGTACTGCTGCGCGATCCTGGACTGCTTCTCGCGCATGATCGTGGCCCGCACCTTCTCCACCACCGCAGACACCGCCCTGGTCAACAATGCTATCAATATGGCGGTGAGCAACCGAACATGCAGTGGCTCAACGATTCTGCATGCTGATCACGGGACGCAATTCACGTCCTGGAGCTTCGGGGAGAACATGCGGAGATGGGGCCTGCTCGGCTCATTCGGCACCGTAGGCGACTGCTTCGATAACGCCGCCATGGAGTCATTCTGGGCGCGTCTGCAAGTCGAGTTGCTCAACACCCGCAGATGGGCCACGACCATCGAGCTGGCTGCGGCAATGGCCGACTACATCGACAACTTCTACAACGTCGAACGCCGCCACAGCTACCTCGGTAATGTCAGTCCCACAGAGTTCGAAACGCTCTGGACGTCCACCTATCCGATCCCTCAACTCGCATGATCGCGGCTCGATACAGCGGGGACAGATCA
>JAHZJB010000018.1 GCA_022601135.1 Actinomycetes bacterium
CGAGGGTGGGCCGATTGCGACCGCCCTACTGGCCCATCACATTCCGCAGGGATTCCACGGCAACTTCGCGCCACGATAGTCAGCGCCACTGCGCTGGACTCAACCTGAAACCTCCCTGAAATGAAACGGAGAGGACGGCTCCGATGCCGCCGGGCGCCGGATCACCCTGCCGGCGCCAGGACGATTGGGGGACGAGAGGTCTGGCCCAGCTCGCGAGCTTGCTCACCATGCGGGGCTCGGCCGATCACCCTGTTCTCAACTCTTAGCAAGGTAAGAAACCACCCCGGAAACCTCGGGAGGCGAGCAGAATGACAGCAATGGCACAGATGAACACCGTCCGCGGCCCGAGAGACACAGCAGGACTGGGCGTGACGCTGATGCACGAACACGTCTTTGCGATGCCCCCCGAGATGATGCAGAACTACCCGGAAGCGTGGGGCGACGAAGCTGCCCGTGAGGCCGACGCGATCCGTCGCCTCAACGAACTCAAGGCCGCCGGTGTAGACACGATCGTGGACCTGACGGTCATCGGGCTGGGCCGCTACATCCCGCGAATCGAACGCGTTGCCGCCCAGACCGATTTGCAGATCGTTGTGGCCACCGGGGTTTACACCTACAACGACGTTCCGCTGTACTTCCACTTCACCGGACCGGGCACAGAGATGGGCGGTCCCGAGGCTATGACCGACATGTTCGTGCGTGACGTCGAGGACGGTATTGCCGATACCGGTGTTCAGGCTGCGATCTTCAAGTGCGCGACCGACCAACCCGGCCTGACCGACGGCGTCGAGCGGGTGCTGCGCGCGGTTGCGCAGGCACACCGGCAGACCGGCGCGCCGATCTCTACGCATACTCACGCTGCCACCCGGCGCGGCCTCGACCAACAGCAAATCTTCGCTCAGGAGGGCGTCGACCTCTCACGGGTGATCATCGGACATAGCGGGGACACCACCGACCTCGCCTACCTCGAGGAGCTCATCGCCAACGGCTCCTACATCGGGATGGACCGCTTCGGCTACGACCAGATCCTGTCGTTCGAGGACCGCGTTGAGACGGTGGCGCGGATGTGCGAACGCGGCCACGCAGAAAAGATGGTGCTCTCCCATGACGCGGCCTGCTTCATCGGCTTCCTGGGCTGGATGCCAGGAGACCCCCTGCAAGCCAGCCTGCCCGAGTCGCATTACCTGCACATCAGCAACGACGTGCTGCCGGCGTTAAAGCAGCGCGGGGTCACCGATGATCAGATCCACGCAATGCTCGTCGACAATCCCCGCCGGATCTTCGAGCGCCGCGCAGCGTACTGACAGTTCAGCACCCCAGGGTCATCTCACCGACGTCGCCCACTGTCGGACCACGTGGGTCCTCAATTGGGGAAGGGGCCACCGCCGCGGCCACCCCCAATTCGACGCCCGCCCGGGTGCCACGGAACCTGATTCCTGCTACCCGCCGGGGGTGCCAGCGTCCCCGGCCTCGCTTTGATCGAGGTGCTGCCGTTGGTTTGGCAGACCGTCGTGTTGCCCCCTTCGTCGCAGAACGGTCGAGCGTCTGCGGTGGGAGCGGTTCCGACCGTCACGACCGCCACGGCGGCCAATCCAACCATCAACAGTGCCGCTGACTTACTTGAATCTGTCATTTGCCGCGCGCCTTTCCGGCGATAACCTCACTACCACTAAAACCGCTTGTCGTACGTCCTGGCATCGGCCTAGTCCCTCCAGGAACAGTCCGATATGACAACGACAGCGTCGGGTGCAGACATCGGCAGGTTGCGGGCCGCCGCATCCGCGATCGCATCTTGCCGGGCAGCCTCGACGGTTCCGCCCTCGCCGCCGGACACCACATCGTTGACCGGGTCAGCAACGGAGACGATGCAAAAGTCGTCGTTGGTGACTTCGTCGCTCGTACACTCAAGGCCGCCGGCAGCCTGGCATTTCGCTATCACGTTCGCCGTGGCCTCATCGTTCGTGTAACCGAAGGCCACAAAACCCACCAAGGCGTTTTCGAACACTCCGGTGCCCACCGCCACGGACATGGGTTCGACATTCTCGACAACGCCACCGGGGCCGCCCGCCCAGGCGGTGCCCGTCGAGATTCCCGCAGCCACGACTCCGGCGGCCGCGATCATTGAAACCCAACTGGTTCGGGGCATGCCAGCCCTTTCGTCAATAACCGGTCCAGACAAGCTAACACTAACTCGACAATCTACAGTCAATCAGCTTCGGCGCGTTTAGGTCTGCGAAATCCGCGAACGGTTGTGCGGCCGCGGCAATTGCCGATATGTGACGCGCCCGCTCCGCGGCAGGACCGATAGGGTTGAGCAGCTGCGCAGAATCGTAATCCAGTGAGAGGACGCTCATGGCAGACGCGGGCAAACCCAACATTTTGGTCCTGTGGGGCGACGACATCGGCTGGTACAACATCAGCCACAACAACCGCGGTGCGATGGGCTATCGGACCCCGAACATCGACCGCATCGCCCGCGATGGAATCGAATTCACCGACTTCTACGCCCAACAGAGTTGCACCGCCGGCCGGGCGGCGTTCATCACCGGCCAGAACCCGCTGCGCACCGGCTTGACGAAGGTCGGCATTCCGGGTGCCGAACTGGGGCTGCAGGCCGAAGACCCGACGATCGCCGAGCTCCTCAAGCCGCACGGTTATGTCACCGGCCAGTTCGGCAAGAACCATCTCGGCGACCGCGATGAGTGCCTCCCGAGCAACCATGGGTTCGACGAGTTCTACGGCAACCTCTACCACCTCAACGCCGAAGACGAACCCGAGCACCCGGACTACCCAAGGGACCGCGCCTTCCGGGAACGCTTCGGCCCGCGCGGGGTGATCCACTCCTTCGCCGACGGGCGGATCAACGACACCGGGCCGTTGACCAAGAAGCGCATGGAGACCATCGACGATGACGTCACCGACCGCACTGAGGCCTTCATTCGCCAGGCCCACAGCGCCGACAAGCCATTCTTCGTCTGGTGGAATGCCACCAGAATGCATGTCTGGACCCGACTGAAAGCCGAGTCGGAGGGGCTGAGCGGACAGGGGTTCTATAACGACGCGATGGTCGAACACGATGGGCACGTCGGCCAACTGCTCGACTTGCTCGACGAGCTAGGCATCGCCGAGAACACGATCGTGGTCTACTCCACCGATAACGGCCCCCACTACAACACGTGGCCGGACAGCGCGATCAGTCCGTGGCGCAGTGAGAAGAACTCCAACTGGGAAGGCGCCTACCGGGTGCCCTGCTTTGCTCGCTGGCCCCAGCGATTTGCCGCGGGGACCACTCTCAACGGGATCATGACCCACCAGGAATGGCTCCCCACGTTCCTCGCGGCAGCAGGTGATCCAGACATCACCAGCCAGCTGCGGACCGGGCTCGAGGTCGGCGACAAGACATTCCGCGTGCACATCGACGGCTACAACGCCCTTCCCTATCTCAGCGGCGAGGCCGACCAGTCACCGAGGGATTGGTTCTTCTATACCAACGACGACGGTCAGGTCGTTGCCATCCGCATCGGCGACTGGAAAGTCGTGTTCAGCGAACAACGCGCCAAGACGATGCAACTGTGGGCGGAACCCTTCGTGCCGTTGCGGATCCCGAAGATATTCAACCTGCGCCGCGACCCGTTCGAACGCGCGGACGAGAATTCCAACGGCTACTGGAACTGGGTGCTCGAGCACATCTTTGTCCTCTATCCGGCCCAGGCCCTGGCAGCCGAGCAGCTCAAGAGCTTTGCGGAGTTTCCCCCCCGGCAGAGGCCGGCCGCCTTCAACCTCGACCGCGTCCTCGACCAGATGCAGGAGGCGACCGGCGGCGGCCTGCACTGAGGGTCCGCGCACCATCAGGCCACAATTCCTCCCTAATCGCACCGGGCCACCGCCGCGGTTGGCAAGTTCGTCGGGGGGATTCGAAGTCCGCAAGACGGGAAGCACTTTCGGTGTCGACCGAATTATTCCAGGATCGCCCGCGCAACGCGCTCTGCGATCAGCATGACCGGCGCGTTAGTGTTGCCGGAAGTGATAACAGGCATTGCCGACGCATCGGCTACTCGAAGGCCGGCGACTCGGTACACGCGGCAGTCCGTGTCGAGCACGGTCCCCGCCGACCGCGGCCGACCGTGTGTGTCAAAGGCTCCCATGCCGCAGGTGCCCACCGGATGGAAGATAGTTGTACCGAGTTCACGGGCCGCCTCCTGCAGGTCTTCATCGGTCATCAGTTGCGGGCCGGGAAGCAACTCCTCTGGGCGATAGCGGGCCAGGGCCGGTGCCGCCATGATCTGCCGGGTCATCCGGAGCCCGCGCACCGCGATCTGACGATCGGTGTCGGTGGCCAGGTAATTGCACAGGATCTTTGGGGCGGTCAACGGATCGGCGCTGCCCATCCGTACGTGGCCACGCGAGGTCGGCCGCAGATTGCAGACCGAGGGTGTGATCGCTCCGAAACGATGCAGGGGTTCGCCGAATTTCGGCAAAGACAGGGGCTGCACATGCCACTCCAAGTCGGGGCTTTCCAGCGCCGGGTCACTCTTGGCGAAAGCTCCCAGCGTCGAGGGCGGCATGGTCATGGGGCCTGACCGCAGCAGCAGGTACTGCAGTCCCATGCCCGCACGGGTGATCCAGTTTCGATACAGCGTGTTGACGGTCGCGGAGCCTCGTACTCGGAAAACCGTTCGAAGCTGCAGGTGATCCTGAAGGTTCTCACCCACTCCCGGCAGATCGACGATCACCGGCACGTTGTGCTTGCTCAACAGCTCGGCTGGGCCCAAGCCCGAGACCTGCATCAGGTGTGGCGAGCCAATAGCTCCGGCGCTCAGTATCACCTCGCGGCGCGCTCGGACGTCGATGATTTCTCCGTCTTTGAGCAGCCGTAATCCGGTTGCCCGGCGCTGGGCCGTGGTCCAGGCGCCGCGCCCGCTACCGCGCGCGTTGCTGTTGCCGTCCGAGGCGTCCGACGAGCCCGGTGTCCATCTCGTCTTCCTCTCCTCCATCATCCACGCCTGCATGGGGCAGCTGTTCCCCGGCATGACGATCGAAGGCACCCACCAGTTCCGCGTCACGCGCAACAGCGAGCTGTTCGTGGATGCGGAGGAAGAAGACGATCTGCTGCGCGCACTCGAGGGCGAGCTGCACGGCCGCAGCTACGGCGATGAGGTCCGTCTCGAGGTGGACGAAACCTGCCCGGACGCCGTCGTGCGCTTTCTCCAGCGCACCTTCACGCTGCCTGAGGAAGCGGTCTACCGCGTCAACGGCCCGGTGAACCTGCACCGCCTGATGGCAGCACCGGACCTCATCGAGCGCCCCGACCTCAAGTATCCCGGATTTGTTCCGGGGGTGCCTGCAGTGGTCGCCACGAACAACAAGATCTTCGACACGATCGCGCGCGGCGACGTGCTGCTGTTTCACCCGTTCCAGTCTTTCGCGCCAGTGGTCGACTTTCTCCGTCAGGCCGCAGCGGATCCGGACGTACTTGCCATCAAGCAGACGCTATACCGCAC
>JAHZJB010000019.1 GCA_022601135.1 Actinomycetes bacterium
AGTAAGACACGCATCCCTAGTAAGACACGCATCCCTAGCGTCCCTTGCCGGGCACACGTCCCTTCTCAGACGCGGGTCTCTAGCAAGACCCGGGTTGCTAACCCCCGGGTGTGCGGATCGGTCGCCGCAGGCGTGGCAAAGACGACAGCGAGGAATCCCCCGGCTTACGTAATCCACGGTTAGGTGGAGCGCCTACTCAATGTATTGAACATGTGCGTGTCGGTTGCTGATCTCTTATTGCTGGATGGCGAGAGCAACTTCGTGACGGCATTAACCGCTGAGGTGGCCCGCTTGAAGAAGAGCCATCGGCAAGAAGTCGCCGAGCTGCGGAGAGCACTCGAAACGGCGCATGGGGAAAATCTGTCGCTCCGACGCGAGCTTGAAAGGCGAGGAACAGCCGCTCGTTAATGAGATGTACTCACCACTGCAACCAGCGCTAACAGTACTCCCAAAACCGCTACCTAGTGATTACTTCAACCGTGGGGAGGATTCAATCGCTCCACGGACCCGGAATCCCCTAGCCTTCGCCGCCCGCGACAGCGGCTTATCGAAGGTGCCCACGGCATCGGCGCCGGCATCGTCGGCAGCGAGTAGGACACAGCAGTCCGGCATCTTTAACCCAGTCTCGGCGCGCATGAGCGCCAGCCGCACCGCAGCATCGTCGGGGAATCCGACGTCCTTGACTTCCAATCGGGCCAGCGCGTCAGTCATCGCGTCCACCTGGTCCCGGCTCTGCCGGGCCGGGCCGACAAGCAGTTCGGCCAGAGAGATCGGACTCGCACCGAGGACGTCGTCGGCAGCGGCGGTCATTAACTGTTGCGCCGCAGCATGGTGGGCATCGTCTTCATCAAAGAACGCGATCAGCGCACAAGCGTCGAGGATGATCACGCCGGCCAGTCCGAGCGTAGTTCTCGTAGGTAGTCGGGGCCGTAGACGCCGGTAAATGACCCGCTCAGGTCGTTGATGGCCGCGAGGCGCCGGCGGCGGCGTTCCCGGTGTGAGTCCTGCGATAGACGATCGGCGTGCAGTGCCAAGCGTACGAGCAGCTGGGGGCGGCTCAGCTCGGGCCACTGCGCGGCGGCCCTGTCCAATGCCGCTGCGAGATCATCGGTTTCGGTGACTAGGTGACGGGGACGCGTGGTCGGCATTCCCTAAGTGTAACACCGAAGCATGTCAGTGATACACCGGGGGAATTCGGCCGGCGACTTCGCCGTTGAGGACCGCTACGAGATCAGCGGTCACTGGCGCAGCCGGGTGATCAGGTCCAAGGCGGCCCGTTCTCCGGTGTTGGGTGGCTTCTGAACGGGCACCGCCGGAAATTCCCTGCGTTATTGCGGGATCCGTCAGTGACGCGGATCGTGGTGGAGCACCGGGACCGGTTCTGCCGGTTCGGTTCGGAATACGTGCAGGCCGCGCTGGCGGCACAGGGCCGCGAGCTGGTGGTCGTGGACAACGCAGAGGTTGATGACGACCTGGTGCGCGATGTGACCGAGATCCTGACCTCGATGTGCGCAAGGTTGTACGGGAAACGTGCCGCGGCGAACCGCGCCAAACGCGCACTAGCTGCTGCTGCCACTGGCGGCGCGATGGCGGCGGCCTGATGGCGAAGTTCGAGGTTCCCGAGGGCTGGACGGTCCAGGCGTTCCGGTTCACGCTGGATCCGACCGAGGAGCAAGCCTGTGCGCTGGCGCGGCATTTCGGTGCGCGGCGCAAGGCATTCAAGCAGGGTAGCACATGTGCTATCCTGTGGGGATGGAGACCGTGGGACTGCGTGAACTGCGCCAGAACGCTTCCGACCTCGTCCGGCGCGTGGAGGAGGGCGAGGAAATCACGATCACCGTGTCCGGCCGCCCAGGCGCCAGACTGGTGCCCGCAACACCGCGAGCGTGGCGGCAGTGGTCCGACGTTGCCGAGCTGTTCGCCGGCTCCGCCGACCCGGCCTGGGACGCAGACCGTGCCGAGATCCCCCAGGATGTCCGAGACCCGTGGGCCGTCCCGTGAGAGCCCTCCTCGACACCAGCGTGGTGATCGCGACGGATGTAGCGCCTCTCGACGGTGATCTCGCGATCAGCGTTGTGACATTGGCGGAGTTGCATTTCGGAGTCCTTGTCGCCAAGCAACGCTCCGTGCGTGCTGAACGGCTACGACGACTTCTTGTGCTCCAGCGCAAATTCGACGCGTTGCCACTCGATGAGCCTGTGGCCGCGAGTTACGGCCTGGTGACTGCCGCAGTCGTCGATGCTGGCCGTCAGCCACGAGCACGATCGATGGATCTGCTCATCGCTGCGACGGCTCACGCGCACTCGGCGAGGCTGTACACGCGCAATGAGGGCGACTTCGACGGACTTCATGACCTGATTGACGTCGTAACTGCCTAACAATGACCCGCAAACCGGCGGCGGTTCCACCGGCGGGTCAGCCCCGGACGTCATCGCAAGCCGCACAAAGCGTTTTGAGCCAGCCACCGTGCTTGGTCAGCGCACCCGGTGACCCGCAGCGTTCGCAAATCGCCGCCGACGCGCGCTGCGCTTCCTCAACAAGAGCATCGAAGCTCTCCGCTACCGGAGAGTCAGGCCCGCCGCTAGGCGAGCAGTAGAAGCGCAGAGTGCCGAACTTTTCCTTCACCTGGTGCACCACATAATCCGGGTCGAGTTCTACCAGCCGCGCATCCACATCAACCACCAGCCGATACCAGCCGCGCTCGTGGCGAAGGCTGCGGCCCCACCCATCGGGAATCCGGCGCAAAATCCCTTCCAGCGCCGCGGCATACCCGCCCGCATCCGGCGGGACAACCACCGCGTCGAGGCCATCCCACTCCGCGAAACCCCGCTCATCCACATCAACAATGCTGCAACACACCACCGACACGCGGCCGGGGCGTAGCGTTGCTCGGCTTATGTCGTCACACCAGGATGGATCGGCGTCACTGCCGCCGCCAGGGCCGGCAGCGCCCGCAACATGCTCCAGGAATAGGCGGCATCGGCCAGCGCCCGCTCGGCGACCGGCTGCCTCACAACACTGCCCCGGTTGCCGACTACCGAAACTGGTTGGCCGCGGCGTGAATCGCGAGGCTAAGTCGCGAGGCTAAGGTGTGGTCGCCGGACTGGTGGGGTCAATGAGTATCTTGGCGTGCGTCTCGGGGTCGCCGAGCGCTTGAAAGGCCGCCGCGACGCCGTCCAGGCCGACCGTCCCGGTGACCATCGGCGACGCATCGAGCTTGCCCTCGGCCAACATGAACAGCGTGTCGCGGAATTCCAAAGGCGTGTAGCCGAAGACGAACCGGAGGTCGATTTCTTTACCGATCGCCATGGCGGGGCGCAGTTTGTCGTCGCCCATGCAGACGCCGACGACGATGATCCGGGACGCCAGCGGCGCCGCGCCGATGATGCCGTCGATCATCCCCGGCACGCCCACGCACTCGAAGATCACCGGCCGTTTGTGGGCAGCGTCCCCAAGGCGGTCCACCGCCCGGGTACGCGTGCGACCAACCGGGGAGCTTGCGCAGCTTCTCCATCGAGCCGACACCCAGTTCGTAGAGCGCGGGCAAGCTGGTGAGTCCCCGCTGCTTGGCCGGAACCGCCTCGTACGGGGAGGCGACCGCGGGGTCCACGACGATGTCGGCGCCGCACCGGGCGGCCAGCGCCCGACGTCCGGGAGAGAAGTCGCTGGCCACGATGGTGCCCACTTTGCGGGCTTTCAAATGGCATATGACGGCCAGCCCGACCGGCCCACAGCCGAGGACGATCGCGACATCTTTGCGGCTGATCTCGCTGCGCCGGATCGCGTGATAGGCCACTGCCATCGGTTCGGTCAGCGCGGCGATCGCGGGCTCCAGACCGTTGGGGACGACGAACGTCATCGCGGCCTCTGCCAGCACCTGCTCGGCGTAGGCGCCGGGCGCCACCGGGGACAAGCCGGTGAGATGCACCCCACCCTGCGACCGCAGGAGCGGGAAGGACACCACAGGCGTTCCCGTGGTGAACTCCTTGCCGACCTTGCGCCCACGTTCGGCGACCGCACCGCAAAACTCATGGCCCATCACCACCGGGGTATCGCTGCGCATGAAGTCGTGGTAGCCGCCTTCGGCCATCACTTCGGTGAGTTCGTCGGCGTGGTCCTTGGCGTGCAGGTCCGATCCGCAGATACCGCATCGCAGCACGTCGAGCAAGAGCTGGCCCTCGGCGGGGCGTGGGTCGGGCAGGCTGACCACGTCGAGCCTGGCATTTACGCAACTGACCGCTTTCATTCCACCATCGTCGCACGGTAGAACGGCTTGATGAGGAAGCCGCTGATGTGGGCAGTGCTGGCCCTCGTCGTGAGCGCCTGTGCCGCCCCGCCCGGCGTACACGCGCAACCCAGCAACACGGTCCCGGTCATCGAGCCCATCGTCTTGGAGGAGATCGCGCACGACCCGAACGCGTTCACCCAGGGTCTGGAGATCAGTGGGGTGACCCTGTTCGAGGGCACCGGCCTGGCCGGGGCCTCGCAACTGCGCGAGCTCGATCCGTCCACCGGTGCGGTGCGGCGGGAGGAACCGGTGCCCAGCAGCTACTTCGCCGAAGGCATCACCGTCGTGGGTGACCGGATCTGGCAGCTCACCTACCGGGACGGGGTGGCGGTCGAATGGGACAGCACAACGCTGGCCCCGATCCGCGAAGTCCCGCTTGGTGGAGAGGGCTGGGGCCTGTGTCACGACGGCACGCGGCTGGTCCGCAGCGACGGCACAAATCGGATGTCGTTTCACGATCCGGACGATCTCAGGCAAACCGGCACCGTCGAGGTGACCAGGGACGGTCGGGCGTTGAATGGCCTCAACGAACTCGAGTGCGTCGACGGACGGGTCTGGGCCAACGTATGGCCCACCGACGAGATCGTCCGCATCGATCCGGGAACCGGGGCGGTAGACCTCGTCGTCGACGCTGCCGGACTGCGGGCGCGGGGGATACCGCCCGACGCCCAGGTTCTCAACGGCATCGCCCACGTCGAAGGTGCCGAATTCCTGCTGACCGGTAAGTACTGGCCGAAAATGTTCCGCGTCCAGCTAGATCCGGGCCGATGAATCCGGCAGCGGCGTGACCCGCAAACGCATCGTCATAGCGGGCCTCGGGGACACCGGGGTACTGACGGCGATCAGACTGGCCCGCCATGCCGACGTCGTCGGTATCTCCGCCAAACCGGGCCTGCTCAGCGGGCAGGAACTCGGCTGGCGGCTGACCCGACCCGACGACTGGGCTCGCCACAACTGGATTCCGTTCGGCCGGTACCGCGGGCTGGACCGGGTCCACGCGCTGCACGGGACTCTGATGGGTGTCGACCTCGCCTCGCGCACTGTGGCAGTGCAACTGGCCGACGAATCCGTCCGCGATGTCCCCTACGACGCCCTGGTCATCGCCACCGGTGTCACCAACGGCTTTTGGCGCCGGCCAACCCTGCAGACGGCGGCTGAGATCGACGCCGACCTACGCGGCCAGCATCTCCGGCTGGCGACCGCACAGTCGGTGATCGTCGTCGGCGGTGGCGCCGCGGCGGTGAGCAGTGCCGTGAACATCGCGACCGCCTGGCCCGGGAAACGCGTGGATCTGTACTTCCCCGGCCAGCGTGCGTTGCTCGACCATCACCCGCGCGTCTGGGAGAAGGTTCGGCGACGGCTCGCCCTCGCCGGCGTCAACGTACATCCTGGTCACCGCGCCGTCGTCACCGACGGGTTCCTTGGTGACGAACTGACCACCGACCCTGTGCGGTGGAGCACCGGGCAAGCCCCGGCCGGCGCAGATGCTGTGCTGTGGGCGATCGGGCGGGTTCGGCCCAACACCGGCTGGCTGCCCGCCGGTCTGCTCGACGAGAAGGGATTCGTCCGCGTCACAACTGAACTGCAGGTGCCCGGACATCCCGAGGTGTTCGCGGTCGGGGACGTCGCGGCCACCGATGCGCTGCGCAGCTCGGCACGCAACCGCGCCGACGGGATGCTCGCCCGCAACGTTCGCGCCGCGTTCAGCGGCAGGGCGCTGCGCGGCTACCGCCCGGCGACCCGGCGATGGGGATCGGTGCTCGGCATCCAGCCCGACGGGCTCGAGGTGTTCACCCCCACCGGAAGGGCGTTCCGTTTTCCCGCCTGGGCCTTCGAGCGGGTGCTGATGCCGTGGATTGTGGAATGGGGCATCTACCGTGGAGTGCGAAAAAAAACAGCTACCCGGTCCGGGGCATCTCGGCGTTGATCCGGTCCAGCAGCGCTGGGTACCGGCCTGCCTCGGGGTGCCTGCCGGGCTTGCCGCTGCTCACTACCGCGGCCGACAGCGCCCTGGCCGGGTCAGCCCACACCGCGATGTCGGTAAGCCCGGTATGGCCGAAGGCCGCCGAAGCGTCACGCCCGAACGGGCCGAACCGCTTCGACCCCAGCATGTAGCCGGTGCCCCACCGCATCGGGGCAAGTCCGGTGGCGAGGTCGGGGCGCAGCCGCCGGCACTCGGCCGTCGCGGCGCGCAGGGTCTCCGGCGACATCACCCGTACGCCGTCGAGTTCACCGCCGCGGCAGAGGATCTCGGCGAACCGAGACAGTTCGTTGGCGTTGGAGACGGTATTGGACGACGGGATCACCCCGGTGAGGAACCTCGTGGTGTTCGAGAACGGGATGATCTGGTTCATGGTGCCGCCCACCGCGGTCTTGAAGGCCTTCGCGATCGGGGCGGGCAGCGGCTTACCGGTGACGTGGCTGGGTGCGACCAACGAGACATCGTGTTCTGCAACGCCGTAATTGGTCCACCGGAAGCCCAGCGGCTCGAGTATCTCTGTGTGCAGGATGTCGCGAATACTGCGTCCCGTTGCGGCTGAGATGATTTCGCGCATCAGCGGGCCCCACGTCACCCCGTGGTAGATATGCACCAGTCCTGGCCGGTACACCGGTTTCATCCGGGCCAGCATCTCGCGCACATAGTCGCTCTCATCCATTCGCTTGAGGTCAGGTTTGGGACCGGTAGCGAAGGGCACCCCCGCGCTGTGCGTCATCACGTGGCGGATCGTCGTGCGGTCCTTGCCGTGGCTGGTGTAGCCGGGCAGGTATTCGCATACTCGGTCGTCGAGCGAGAAATGTCCCCGTTCGACGAGCATGTGCGCGACTGTCGTGGTGATCGCCTTGGCGGCGGAGTAGACGCAGAACGGGGTCTCGGTGGAGACCGCGATCTTCTCTGTGCCGGGTGGGTCGTCCGGCCCGTTACCCCAGCCGTGGCCGATTGCCCGATCGAGGACCACCCGGCCGTCGCGGCGCAGGCACAGTTGGATCGCGGGCTGCATACCGGCCGCATACCAGTGCCGGACCGCCTGCCAGATTCGCTCCACTGCAGCTGGGTCGATGCCGGAATGGTCTTCGCGGCCGATTGACGTGATCGCGTCCAGATCGGCTGGGACGGCGATCCTGCCTTCGGTCAGCGCGGGCCCCCGGCGAGCATGCCGCTGCCGATCAGGCCGGTCAGCTGCCCGAGCAGGTCGGCGGGTCCGGGTTGCGGCGGCGGCGGTGCGTCGGTGAGCTGCCACGTTTGGCAGTCGCTCGTGGAGAAGGTGGTGTCGGTGGGCAGGATTTGGACGAAGGCGGGCTTCTTGGTGAGCGCGTTATCGACCAGCTCGTCGCCGGCGGTGCGTTTCCAGTAGCAAGCGCCGTCGTCGACTGGGCCCGCGGACTGATAGGACCCCGGTGCAATGTCGATGCCGACGGCATACGAACCGTCGGCATCGATGGTGGTCTTGGGCCCATCTGCAACTTCGGTAGCGCCAGCAACTTCAGGAGCCTCTGCAGCTCCAATGGCTGCAGGTGAAGGTTCGGGCGCCGGTGGCGGGGGAGCGGGTTCGGCGTGGGCCAGCGCAGCCGCGGCCCACCATGCTGCCAGCAGAGTCGTAGCCACCACGGCGCTCTTCGTCGGCCTCATAGGAAGTCAGTCTAAGTGCCATGGCGGCCAGACAGAACCCGCTGACCGCCCACGCTTGTTCCGCCCTGGTGTGCGTCCAGGACGGGGTTTTGGCGTCAAACTCGATCTGGACGCACACTAGGCGAAATGGAGACAGATTGGACGGGCCATGAACCGGCCATGGACATTGAGGGCTCGACCTAGGAAATCTGGGATGCGCCAGCTTCGGCCGAGCGGCGACGCATGCGCACTGATCTGAGCGGTTGCCGATCGCGCACGAGTCGGCGCAGCATCCGACTCGGACGCTTCCAGGCCGCGGCCGCGCCGACCTGCGCGACCGCGACCAGGGCAACCGTCGGGCCAGTGGGCAATCCCAGGTGATAGCTGATCAGCAGGCCGACGGCGCCGGATGCCAGCCCGCAGGCAACGGCGAGGCCTACCATGGCGTTCAGCGAGTGGGCGAGCAGACGCGCGGTGACCGCCGGCGCGACTATCAGCGTCACCGCCATCAGCACACCAACGGTGACCAGCCCGGTGACGACAGTCACGGCCAGCACCACGAGCAGCACCGCGTCGACGAGTCCGACGCGGATCCCGACTGTGCGCGCATGCACCGCGTCGAACGTTGTGGCGATCAGGACGGGTCGCATGGTGGTCACCACGACCGCGACCAGCGTTGCCAGAACTACGTTGATGACCGCGTCGGCGACGGTCACCGTCAGCGCGTTGCCGAACAGGATGTGGCTCAGCGCGCGCGGGTTGCTCTGCATCGACACGCCCAGCACGCCGGCGGCGAACAGTCCCTGGCCGACAACGCCGGTCGCCCCGTCCTCGGGCACCCGCGCCCGCACGACGAGCACGGACACGAACAGCGCCATCGTCACCGCGGCGAGCAGCCCGCCCAGCAGCAGGCTGCCGCCGATCAGCGCTGCGCCGGCAACTCCGGCCAGGATGCCGTGGCTCATCGCGTCGGTCAGGTAGACCAGCCGCCGAGACAGCGCCCACACCCCGCAGACAGGCGCGGCCACGCACACCGCGGCGGTAGCGACCGCCGCGCGCACCATGAAATCGTAGGCGAAAGGTTCGGTCAGCCAGGACATCAACTTGCGGCCCGCCTGGTGAAGATGCGTTGGATGCAGTCAGGATCGAGGACGTCGCCGCTGTAGCCGTCGGCGACCACCGAACCGTCGAACATCGCCACCGTGCGGGTGAAAGCTGTTCGGGCTATGTCGATTTCGTGCAGCGCGCAGCAAACGGCCGTGCCCTCGTCGACGAGTCTGGCCATCAGCCTCACCATCACGTCGACGCTTTCGACGTCGAGGCCCGTCAAGGGTTCGTCCATGATCATGATGTCGGGTTGTTGGATCAGTGCTCGCGCGAGCAGCACCCGCTGGGCCTGACCGCCCGAAAGCGTATTCACAGTCCGACTGGCCATGGCGGCCATTCCGACCGCACCGAGCGCTGCGTGGATGGCGGCTCGATCTGTCAGGCTCGGGCGCCGCCACCAGCGCCGTAGCCTGCCGGCTGCGACTATGTCGGCCACGGCGAACGGCAGGTCCCAGCGCGCCGCCGAACGCTGTGGCACGTAGGCGATTTCGACGTTGGTCCGGCGGTGATGACAGCGTTCTGCGTGCAGGATCACTTCGCCGCGTGCGGCTGGCTCCAGTCCACACAGCGCACGCAACAGTGAGGACTTTCCGCTTCCGTTGCGTCCGACGACTGCGATCGATTCCGCCGGGGCGATGGCGATGTCGGTCGGCTGTAGGGCCACTCGCACGCCGTAGCTGACTGCGAGCGAGCGGGCCTCCAGCAGCGGTACGGAACCTGTCACTGGTCAGCCGAGACTCGGCCAGCGGGCAGGCGGCAGTTGGAGCCCCGGCACACCCGTGTTGCCGGACAGGGGATCAGGTGTGCCGCTGCGGTTCAGGACGCCGTGCACCCCAAACCCTTCTCGATCCTGTCCAGGTTGCCCTTCATCACCGTGATGTAGTTTTCGTTCGGCCCGATGGAGCCGCGAGGGTCGAATTCCAGGGCCGACAACATGCTGAGTTCGGCGCCGGTCTCATCGGCCACCGTGCGGGCCAGGTCGTCGGGCAAGGCATCCTCGAAGAACACTGTGCCGACGTCGCGCTGGTTGACCACCTCGACGATGGACTGCAGGGTCTGCGGGTCGGGCTCCTCCTCGGGGGACAGGCCGGCGATCGGCACCTGCTCGAGGTTGTATTCGTCGGCCAGGTAGCCGAACGCCGCGTGACTGGTCACCAGCACCCTGGACGCGCAATCGGCGAGTCCGCGGCGGTACTCGGCGTCGAGATCGCGCAGACTGCGCTGCAAGGTGGGCAGCGCCTGGTCGACCTGCCCCGACAGATCGGGTATGGCGGTGGTGATAGCCGAGGCCGCTGCGTCGGCCGCCGCCTCCATGTCCACCGGGGACAACCAGATGTGCGGATCATTCTCGCCGTGTGCGTGGTCATTGCCATGGTCATTGCCATGGTTATCGCCGTGTGAGTGGTCGTGTGAGTGGTCGTGCTCCCCGGCGTCGATCAGGTCTATCCCGGGCACGGTTAGCAGGTCGAGAGTCTCGGTTGATCCGTCGAGATCGTCGACCACACGCTGGACGTTGGGTTGGAAGTCGTCGCCGAGGTAGAGCACGACGTCTGCGCGACGCATCGCCTTCAGATCGTCGGCGGTCAGGCTCAAGTCGTGGGGTTCGGTGCCCGGTGGAGTGAGCGAAACGACCTCGGCCTGGTCGCCGACCAATTCGTCAGCCAGCCACTGCACGGGGTAGAAGGCTGTGACGATCAGCGGCTTTTTCTGCGCTGGCTGGATGGCCTGCGGCTCCTCCGAATCCGACCCGCACCCCACCGCCGCGCACAGCATGCCCGCGGTCACCAGCGTGGCCGAGAATCGCAGCATCGTCCCTCCCGATAGTGAAAATGATTTTCGATAAGCTAGCATACGGACGCCATGGCGGGCTGACCTCGTTGAGCACTGCACCCGGGCCGCTATCCCGACCGGTCGCAACGCAAAACCCACGACCCTCGGCCCTAGTGTGCGTCCAGGGCGGAATTTTGGCCTCACGCTCGCTCTGGGCGCACACCAGACGCCCCCGCCACCGACGCCGGTGGCAAGGCGCCAACGGACTGTCCGGCGCGATAGCGTGGTAGCCGTGAAGTTGGACCCGTTGACGCGCGGTATCGAGGTGGGCCTGGTCGCCACGAACTGTTGGCGAGCGTGAGGCAGAAGTGAGCTACCCGAGCGCGTCGCAGACTCCCACCTGCCACCGGCACCCGGGCCGGCCGACCTACGTCCGCTGCACCCGCTGCAACCGATTCATCTGCCCAGACTGCATGCATAGCGCCGCGGTCGGTCACCAATGTTCGGATTGCTTCCGCGCGGCCGCGGCCACGGTGCGTCCGGTCACGACCCAGTTCGGTGCCCGGCCGCAGCGCTCCGCCGTCCCAGTCGTCACCTATGTGCTGATCGGAATCAACCTGCTGGTTTTCGTTCTGCAGATTAGCTCGACCGGGATGGAACGCGCCCTCGCGCTGTGGCCGCCAGCGGTCGCCGATGGCGACCTGTACCGGCTGGTGACCTCGGCGTTCCTGCATTTCGGAACTGCCCATATCGCGTTCAACATGCTGGCGCTGTACTTCGTGGGTCCGCCGCTGGAGGCGGCGCTGGGACGGCTGCGCTTCAGCGCGCTCTATCTGCTCAGCGCGCTGGGCGGGTCGGTGCTGGTGTACCTGCTGACGCTGAACTCGCTGACCGCCGGGGCCTCCGGCGCGGTGTACGGGTTGTTCGGTGCGCTGTTCGTGGTGGGCCGCAAACTGAACATGGACGTCCGCGGGGTCGTCGCCATCATCGTTCTCAATCTCGTCTTCACGTTCGTCTACCCGCTGTTCACCGCGCAGAGCATCAGCTGGCAGGGCCACATCGGCGGACTCCTCACCGGGGCCGCGATCGCCGCCGTCTATGCGTACGCGCCCAGGCAACACCGCAACCTGGTGCAGGCTGGTTCGACGGCCGCAGTCGTCGCGATATTCGTGGCGCTGATCTGGTGGCGCACAGTCGAGCTGCGGGCGATGTTCGGTCTCGGGTAGACATGTAACTCGGCACCAATTCCGCATCCCCGACCCACCTACCCGCGTGTTCCGCTTCGATCCCGGGCCGGACGGGGTATGAGTGGTTCATGCTCGGCCTGCCCGACCAGATACAGGCGTGTCTCTTCGACCTGGACGGTGTCCTCACTGACACGGCCAGCGTGCACCGGCGGGCCTGGAAAACGATGTTCGACGAGTATCTGCGCGCCCGCGCCGGGTCGACAGGGGAGCCGTTCGTCCCCTTTGACGCCCGTGCCGACTATGAGACCTACGTCGACGGCAAGCCGCGGGACGACGGCATGCGCTCGTTTCTGGCCAGCCGGGACATCACCGTCGATGGCGCTGCGATCAAGGACATGGGCGGCCGCAAGAACCACCTCTTCCTTGAGCACCTCCGCGCCGACGGGGTGACGGTGTTCGAGGGATCCCGGCGCTACCTGCAGGCCGCCGTCGAGGCAGGCCTGCGGCGAGCGGTTGTGTCATCGAGCGCCAACACCCGCGAGGTGCTCGAAGTGACGGGGCTGGACACCTACATCGAGGCCAGGGTGGACGGAGTCACGCTGCGCACCGAGCACATCGCGGGCAAACCCGCGCCGGACTCGTTCCTGCGTGCCGCGCAACTGCTCGATGTGGACCCGGCCCACGCGGCGGTATTCGAGGACGCCCTGTCCGGGGTGGCCGCCGGGCGCGCCGGGCGGTTCGGACTGGTGGTCGGTGTCGACCGTACCGGGCAGTCAGAAGCGTTGCGGGAACACGGTGCCGACGTCGTCGTCACTGATCTCGGGGAGTTGCTGCCGCCATGATGATCGCCGACGAAGCGTTCCCCGTCGAACCGTGGGTACTGCGTGAGACGGAACTCAGGCTCGATCTGCTGCCACAGACCGAGTCGCTGTTCACGTTGTCCAACGGTCACATCGGGTTGCGGGGAAATCTCGACGAAGGTGAGCCCTACGGCCTGCCCGGCACCTACCTCAACGGGTTTTACGAGACGCGTCCGTTGCCGTATGGCGAAGCGGGGTACGGCGATCCCGAGGACGGGCAGACCATCGTCGACGTCACCAACGGGAAGCTGATCAGGCTGTTGGTCGACGATGAGCCGCTCGATGTGCGATACGGCGAGTTGCTCTCCCACGAAAGGACTCTCGACCTGCGCGCCGGCACCCTGAACCGGATTGTCGAATGGAGGTCGCCGGTAGGCAAGCACGTCCGGCTGACCACCACCCGACTGGTCTCGCTGGCTCAGCGAGGACTGGCGGCCATCGAGTACGAGGTAGCGGCAGTCGGCGAAGACGTGCGCGTCACACTGCAGTCCGAACTGGTGGCCAACGAGGATCAGCCTGCGGCACAGGATGATCCTCGAGTTGCGGCGGTGCTGAAGGATCCGCTCGTACCGGTCCAGCACGAGGTCAGCGACTGCGGCGCGCTACTGATCCACCGCACCCGGGGCACGGAACTCATGATGGCTGCCGCGATGGAGCACGTCGTGGAAGCCCCCGGTCGAGTGGAGGTCAGCGGCGACTCCGGTGATGACTGGGCGCGTACCACCGTGGTGTGCAACCTGAAAGCCGGGGAGCGGCTCCGCGTTGTCAAATACCTGGCCTACGGGTGGTCCAGCCTGCGCTCCCGCCCGGCGCTTCGCGACCAGGCGGCCGCCGCCATCGCCAGTGCCCGCTACAGCGGCTGGCGGGGCCTGCTCGAGGCGCAGCGCGAGTACCTCGATGATTTCTGGGACAGCGCCGACGTCGAGGTCGACGGCGACCCGGACTGTCAACAGGCGGTGCGCTTCGGGCTCTTTCACGTCATGCAGGCCAGTGCTCGCGCGGAGGGCCGCGCCATCGCCGGCAAGGGGCTCACCGGCACCGGTTATGACGGGCACGCGTTCTGGGACACCGAGGGCTATGTGCTTCCGGTGCTCACCTACACCGCACCCTGGGCCGCCGGCGACGCACTGCGGTGGCGAGCATCGACGCTGGACATGGCACGCGAGCGGGCCGCCGAACTCGACTTGAAGGGCGCGAGCTTCCCGTGGCGGACCATCCACGGTGAAGAGTGCTCGGCGTATTGGCCTGCCGGTACCGCCGCGTTTCACGTCAACGCCGGAATCGCGATGGCGTTCGAGCGGTACCGGTTGGTAACCGGAGACCAGTCCCTGGAGCAGCAGTGCGGTCTGGAGGTGCTCGTCGAGACGGCGCGGATGTGGCTGTCCCTCGGGCACCATGATCGGCACGGAGCGTGGCGCATCGATGGGGTGACAGGCCCCGACGAGTACACCGCGATCGTGCGCGACAACGTGTTCACCAATCTGATGGCCGCCGCGAACCTGCGTATCGCCGCCGAGGCGTGTTCTCGCAACCCCGACGCGGCAACCGAATTGGGGGTGGACACCGAGGAGACCGCGGCGTGGCGCGCCGCTGCCAACGCCGTGCACATTCCCTATGACGCGGAACTGGGTGTGCATCCACAGTGTGAAGGCTTCACCACGCTGCGCGAATGGGATTTCACCGCGAACACGGAGTATCCGTTGCTGCTGCATGAACCCTACGTGCGGCTCTATCCGGCACAGGTCATCAAGCAGGCCGATCTGGTGTTGGCGATGCATTGGCAAAGTCACGCGTTCACCCTTGAGCAGAAGGCCCGTAACGTCGACTACTACGAGCGCCGGACCACCCGGGATTCGTCGCTGTCTGCGTGCATCCAAGCTGTCATGTGTGCCGAGGTCGGGCATCTGGAACTCGCCCACGACTACGCCTACGAGGCGGCGCTCATCGACCTGCGGGACATCCACCACAACACCTGCGACGGCCTGCACCTGGCGTCCCTGGCCGGCAGCTGGACCGCTCTCGTCAGCGGTTTCGGAGGGCTGCGTGACGACGAGGGCGTGTTGGCGCTCAACCCCCGCCTCCCGCCCGGCATCGGCAGATTGCGATTCGGGTTGCGCTGGCGTGATTTTCGGGTAACGGTGGAGGCCGACCATAGTGCAGTCACGTATACGTTGCGGGACGGCCCGCATGGCACACTGACCATCCGGCACGCGGGCGAACCAGTTCAGCTCAACACCCGGGAGCCGACGACAATGGCGGTGAAACCGCAGGAGCCACTGCTGCCGCCCCCGCACCAGCCGCCGGGCCGCGAACCGACCCGCCGGAGCCGGATTCCCGCGCACCACGAAGCTTGAAGTAGGGAGCCCCCCGGTGGGAGGTGCAGTAATCAGCCACGGTCTGACCGTGCTGCTGGCGCTGCTGTCGGCGGCGTTCCTGGCCATCGGCATCGTGGTGCGTCAGCGGGCCACCATGGACGTGCCCGCCGAACTCGGGGTCAGCCCGATGATGATTCGCACGCTGCTCCGTCGGCCGTTGTGGTGGGCGGGTACCGCGGCGGCGATCGCCGGTTTTGTATTCCAAGCGCTGGCCTTGGCCAACGGGTCCCTGCTGCTCGTGCAGCCCATCCTCACCTCGGCGCTGTTGTTCGCGCTGCCGCTCAGCGCTCGGCTTGCGCAGCGGCGGGTGACCCGGGGTGAGTGGGCCTGGGCGATGTTGCTCACCGCCGCACTTGCGGTGTTCGTAGTTCTGGCCAAAGCCCGTCCGGGGGATTACGAGGCGTCGCTGTCGACCTCCGCTGTCGTCGCGGTGGTCTGCGGTGTCGCGGTGACGGCCTGCGTGCTCGTCGCGGTCCGCAGCGTCGGCTGGCGCCGTGCGGTGGTGCTGGCCGTCGCGGTGGGTGTGCTTTTCGGGGTAGTGGCGGTGCTCACCAAGCTGGTCATGCACGTGCTGACGCATGACGGTCCTGGGGCGGTGCTGACCACTCCGGTGCTGTACCTGCTGGCGCTGCTGGGAGTGCTGGCCATGTTGCTGCAGCAGTCGGCTTTCCATGCCGGTTCACTGCAGACGTCGGTGCCGACGATGCTGGTACTCGAACCGGTGGTCGCGGTCGTACTTGGGGCGGTAGTGCTCGGCGAGCACCTCGACGTCGGTCGCTGGGATGCCCTCGCGATAGCGCTGTCCACCCTGGCGATGGGGGCGGCCACCGTTGCGCTCGGCAGGGATGAGGGAGCTTACGAGGAGCAACTCGAGGCCCTCCGGGCCGAGGCCACCGAGCAGCGATAGGGTCACAGCGTCCTGATCATCGGAAGGTTCGGCATGAACAGTTCGCGGAGCACCGCGCCGTTTCTGCCCACCGTCGTCAGAGGTGTGGCCCGCGCGGCGTCCGCGCTGATCGTCTCGGCATTGGTCGCGTGCGCGGCGGCGGAGAAGGATAACTCGGACGCCGAGACGCCAAGGGGCGCCGGGACACCATCGGGCGTCGAGGCGAGTGCGGCCACCTCCGCCGAGGACTTCGGCGGGATGGCGGGGCTGGTGGCGGCGGCTCAGGCTGAGGGCGAGCTCAATGTGATTGCACTGCCGTCTGATTGGGCCAACTACGGCGCGATTATCGAGGCCTTTTCCGAAAAGTACGGAATCAAGGTCAACTCGGCGCAGCCCAACGCGTCCAGCCAGGACGAGATCGACGCCGCCAACGAGCAGCGGGGCCGTATGACCGCGCCCGATGTGTTCGATCTGGGCCAATCGACGGCGTTGGCGAACACGTCGATGTTCGCTCCGTACCAGGTCGCCACCTTTGACGACATTCCGGCCGCTTTCAAGCATCCCGACGGCACCTGGGTCAACGACTACGGCGGTTACGTCTCGATCGGTTTCGATTCGGCCAAGGTGCCTGCGGTCACTGATGTGAACGATCTGCTCAAGCCGGATTACCAGGGCATGGTGGCCCTCAACGGCGACCCGAACGAGTCTGGCGCGGCGTTTTCCGGCGTGCTGATGGTGGCGCTCTCACAGGGCGGTTCGGCGGACAATATTGCGCCCGGCGTCGAGTTCTTCCGCAAGCTGAAGGAGGCGGGCAACTTCCTGCCCGTCGACCCGACACCTGCCACGATCGAATCCGGACAGACACCAGTGGTGATCGACTGGAACTACACCAATGCCAGCGCAACCAAGACGATGCCCACCTGGCAGGTTGTCGTTCCGCTGGAGAACGCCGTGGCCGGCTATTACTACCAGGCGATCAACAAAGATGCCCCGCACCCCGCGGCGGCCCGCCTCTGGCAGGAGTTCCTCTTCAGCGATGCGGGCCAAAACCTCTTTGCCCGGGGCGGGGTGCGACCGGTGCGGACCGACAGCATGGTTGCCGACGGAACTCTGGACAGGGCGGTCGCGGCCAGCATGCCGATCGTTCACGGACCGGTGACCGTTCCCACGGCCGAACAGACCGAGGCAGCCCAGAAGTATCTGTCGGAACACTGGGCGGCGGCGGTGGGCTGATCGGACTACCCGGGCTGGACGGGGTCGATGCCCAAATCCCGGTAGCTAACCAGGGCGTAGAACGGCACGCCGTGCTGAGCGAAACGTCTGGTGGCCCCGTCGCCGCGGTCAACCATCGGGATCACCCCGGTCGCCACCGCGCCAACCGCCCGGACCCGTTCCAGGGCGATCTCGGTCGATCCGCCGGTGCTGATGACATCGTCGACGAGCAGTACCCGGGTGCCCGGCTGTAGTCGGGTGCCTTCGATCCACTGCTCACGGCCGCGCTGCTTCTGCTCCTTGCGCACCGAAAACCACGCCTTACCGGTGACCATCGCCACTCCGTGCGCCAGTGGGTCGGCGCCCATCGTCAGCCCGCCGACCGCATCGAACTCGATACCGCTGGCCGCAGCCAGTTCAGCGACCGCCCTGCTGACGACCGTCAACCGCTCCCCGGTGTCGACGGCGTACTTGCCGTCGATGTAGTCGTGGCTGAGCTGGCCGCTGGCCAGCCGGAACGGTTCCTCTCGACGCTCGTAACCCCGGGTGCGGATCAGGTCGAATGCCGCTTGCCAGGTTTCCGAGCGGCCAGAAAGGCCAGATGATCCAGACGATGGGGCCTCAGCTGTCATACGGAGATGGTATTGCACTGCGGCGCCCAACCGAGCCGGCAAGGTCAGCCTTGACTCGAAAGCTTGGCCAAAATAGTTGCCGCCGAGCGTAATTCGTCGAGCGAATTGATCGGTCTGGCGTAGCCGACCCGTGCATAGGCCATTCCGCGGTCGGTGGTCAGGCGTAGATCCAGACCGTAGCGGTCGGCCCCGGTACACGTGGCGGCGGCGGTGTCGGGATAGCCGCCGAGGGTTCTGGCCATCTGTGCCAGAGCCTCGGCGTGGTCGTTGTTCAAGTGTGCGATTGCGTCGGCCGACCACGGCGTGATCGGGTCGGGTTGGGCTTCGGCATACGCCCGGCCGCTCGCCGAGTCCATCCGCCCGTAGCCCCCGACCCAACGCACCCGTGTCACCCGCAGCACCCATAGTGAGAAATCGCTGTAGTCGATGTAGTGCTTCGCCGCCGCCACGGCTGCCAGGTGCGCCTCGCGGGCGGCGATGCGTTCTTCGCCGTCGGGTTGCTCGACGTGCCCGGCCAACGTGATCCGTGCGCTGGCGAGCGGATCGGGTTGGGTGACCGGCGCGACGACCGCGATACTCGCCCGGTGGTCGCCTGCGAGGTTGCGGCCGTGCTCGGCAAGGTTGGAGACACACAGCACGGGTGCGCCTTCGAGCAGGCCGTAGGTGACGAATGACGCCCATGGGTCGCCTTCTGCGGTGAGCGACGCCAGGGTGCCCGTGTTCGTCGACGCGGCAATGGTGCGCGCCTCTTCGGCCGCCGACGGGCGGACTGCGTTCATCGGATCGGTCAGCGGGGGAGGAACTGTCGGCGCATCGCCCGGGTCGCCATGATCGCGTGTCGAGCCGCCGGACGTCACGTCGGAACGATAGCGCGGGTGTGCCGTAGGTTTGAAGTCGGTATGGATGACGTCACTCGCACCCGCCCGGCGGACCCCGCGGAGGGCACCCACGTCGAGATAGGCCCCGAGGGGCGCTCGGTAGAGCATCCGAACGCCGACGACTTCACCCATGCCTGCGTCTTGCCCGAGGACCGCACCTGGTTCAAGAGCGCGGTCTTCTACGAGGTGCTGGTCCGCGCGTTCTATGATTCGAACTCTGACGGTGCCGGCGACCTGCGTGGGCTGACGGAACGCCTCGATTATCTGAAATGGCTTGGCGTGGACTGTCTATGGCTCCCGCCGTTCTACGATTCGCCCTTGCGTGACGGCGGCTACGACATCCGCGACTTCTACCGGGTGCTGCCTGAGTTCGGCACGGTCGAGGATTTCGTCGAATTGCTCGACGCGGCGCATCGGCGTGGCATTCGGGTAATCACCGACCTCGTGATGAACCACACGTCCGAATCGCACGCCTGGTTCCAGGAATCCCGGCGCGATCCGGACGGCCCCTACGGCGACTACTACGTGTGGAGCGACACCAGCGACAGGTACCCCGACGCCCGGATCATCTTCGTCGACACCGAGGAGTCTAACTGGACCTTCGACCCGGTGCGTCGGCAGTTTTATTGGCACCGGTTCTTCGCCCACCAGCCCGACCTGAACTACGACAACCCGGCGGTGCGGGAGGCGATGATCGATGTGCTGAGGTTCTGGTTGGACCTCGGTATCGACGGTTTCCGCCTCGATGCGGTGCCGTACCTGTTCGAGCGGGACGGTACCAATTGCGAGAACCTGCCCGAGACGCACGCGTTCCTCAAGCACTGCCGTGCCGTGGTCGACGACGAGTTTCCCGGCCGAGTGCTGCTGGCGGAGGCCAACCAGTGGCCCGCCGACGTCGTCGAATACTTCGGTGACCCCGCCACCGGCGGCGACGAGTGCCACATGGCGTTCCACTTTCCGCTGATGCCGCGCATCTTCATGGCGGTGCGTCGTGAATCGCGGTTCCCCATCTCGGAGATCCTGGCCAATACCCCGCCGATTCCCGATATGGCGCAGTGGGGGATTTTTCTGCGCAACCACGACGAGCTCACGTTGGAGATGGTCACCGACGACGAGCGCGACTACATGTATTCCGAATACGCCAAGGACCCGCGGATGAAGGCCAACGTCGGCATCCGCCGGCGACTGGCCCCGCTGCTGGAGAACGACCGCAACCAGATGGAGTTGTTCACCGCGCTGCTGCTGTCGCTGCCGGGCTCTCCGGTGCTGTACTACGGCGACGAGATCGGGATGGGCGACATCATCTGGCTCGGTGACCGGGACTCTGTGCGTACCCCGATGCAGTGGACACCGGATCGCAACGCCGGGTTTTCCACGGCAACGCCCGGCAGGCTGTACCTGCCGCCCAATCAGGACGCGATCTACGGGTACCAGTCGGTGAACGTCGAAGCGCAGCGTGACACGTCCACCTCGCTACTGAATTGGACCCGCACCATGCTCGCCGTGCGGCGTCGCCACGAAGCTTTTGCTCTCGGCACGTTCCGGGAGCTGGGCGGGTCGAACCCGTCGGTGCTCACCTACGTACGCGAGCCGAACGGCGCGAAAACCCACGACACCGTGTTGTGCGTGAACAATCTGTCGCGGTTCCCGCAGCCCATCGAGCTGAATCTGCAGCAATGGAGCGGCTACACCCTCGTCGAGATGACCGGGTACGTGGAGTTCCCCGCCATCGGTCAGCTGCCGTACCTGCTGACGTTGCCGGGACACGGATTTTACTGGTTCCTGGTCAGACCGGGCGACCCCGAGGCGGGAGATCCCTCGTGACTCCTTCGATGAATGTGCCCTTCGGCGACTGGATCAAGAACCAGCGCTGGTATGCCGGCCGCGGCCGAGAACAGGTCTCGGCGCAGCCCGCGGCGGTGACGCCGCTGCCCGACGAGGCGGGTCTGGGCCTGGAGTTGGTTCTCCTCGATGTCGCCTACACCGATGGCTCCACCGAGCGTTACCAGGTGCTGCTGCGGTGGGGCAGCCCGCCCGTCGAGGAGTACGGTGCCGTCGCCACGATCGGTTCCGGAACAGGCCCAGACGGCGAGAGCATCGCCTATGACGCCCTGTATGACCCCGACGCGGCGCGTCACCTGCTGGCGTTGATCGACTCGTCGGCGACCGTCGCGGATGTGAGATTCAGCAGGGAACCCGGTGCCACGCTCCCGGTAGCGGCCTCCCCGCGAATATCGGGAGCCGAGCAGAGCAACACCAGCGTCATTTTCGAGGAAGAGGCCGTGCTCAAGGTCTTCCGGCGGATCACCCCCGGCATCAATCCTGATATCGAACTCAACCGGGTGCTCGCCCGAGCCGGCAACCCGCATGTCGCCCGCTTGCTCGGGTCCTACAAAACGTCCTGGGGGGGAACGGGTTCGCAGCCGTGTGCGCTCGGCATGGTGACCGCTTTCGCGGCCAACAGCGCCGAGGGATGGGACATGGCGACGGCCAGCACCCGCGACCTGTTCGCCGAGGGGGATCTGTACGCCGACGAGGTGGGCGGCGACTTCGCCGGCGAGTCCTTCCGGCTGGGCGAGGCGGTCGCGTCGGTGCATGGAACTCTTGCCGAGCAGCTGGGTACCTGGCCGCAGAAGTTCCCGCTGGGCACCGTACTGGAGCGGCTGGCGTCAGCGACGCAGGTTGTGCCCGAGCTGCGCGAGCACGCAGCGTCGATCGAAGAGCGGTACCGCAGACTCGCCGACGAGACGATCACCGTTCAGCGTGTGCACGGCGATCTGCACCTCGGTCAGGTACTCCGCACGCCGGATGGCTGGTTGCTGATCGATTTCGAGGGTGAACCCGGCCAGCCGCCCGATGAACGCCGGCGGCCCGATTCATCGCTGCGCGACGTCGCCGGTCTGCTGCGTTCCTTCGACTATGCCGCCTATCAGCGGCTGGTCGGTGTGGCGGTGGACCATGATCGCGACAGGCAGGTCTCGGCGCGCGCGCGGGAGTGGGTGAAACGCAACAGCGCATCGTTCTGCGACGGCTATGCCGCTGTTGCCGGGGCCGATCCGCGCGACTCCGGTCAGATTCTGGCGGCCTACGAACTGGACAAGGCGGTATACGAGGCCGCATACGAGGCGCGTTTTCGGCCGTCGTGGCTGCCGATACCGATGAGATCGATCGAACGCATCCTGACCTGACCAGTGGCAGCAGCGGGCAGCCCTCAGTCCCCGCTCGCCTCTTGGAGCACGATGACTGCGCGGGGTTCGACCGTCAGCTGGGCGCCGGCGGCAACCGGCCTGGAGCCCTCCATCACCGCACCGTCGACGGTGTAGATCACCGGTTGCCACGCCCTACCGAATTCCTTTGGTGGAAGGTTGAATTCGATTGGCTCGTGGTGGGCGTTGAAGCACATCACGAACGAGTCGTCGGTGACGCGTTGACCACGGGGGTCAAGGTCGGGGATGCCGTGGCCGTTGAGATAGACCGAGACCGACTTGCCGAAGCCGGAGTCCCAGTCTTCGTCGCTCATCTCCGAGCCATCGGGGGTGAACCACGAGATATCCGGGAGGTTTACGGTGCCCCGCCGCCGCACCGGCAGTCCGTCGAAGAAGCGCCGCCGGCGGAACACTGGATGCGCGGCGCGCAGCTCGGCGACCGACCGGGTGAACTCGATCAATCGCTGATCGGCGTTGGCCCAGTCGATCCAGGTGATCTCGTTGTCCTGGCAGTAGCCGTTGTTGTTGCCGTGCTGGGTCCGGCCCAGTTCGTCGCCGTGGCAGAGCATGGGCACGCCCTGCGACAGCAAGTTGGTGGTGATGAAGTTGCGTTGCTGCTGGGCGCGCAGCATGGTGATCTCCGGGTCGTCGGTCGGACCCTCGACGCCGCAGTTCCACGACCTGTTGTGACTCTCGCCGTCGTTGTTGTCCTCACCGTTGGCGTAGTTGTGCTTCTCGTTGTAGGAGACCAGGTCGGCCAGGGTGAACCCGTCGTGAGCGGTGACGAAGTTGATCGACGCGACCGGGCGTCTGCCGGTGCGCTCGTAGAGGTCCGCCGAGCCGGTGATCCGGGACGCGAACTCGCCGAGGCTGGCGTCCTCACCGCGCCAAAAGTCGCGCACCGTGTCCCGGTACTTGCCGTTCCACTCGGTCCACTGGGGCGGGAAATTGCCCACCTGGTATCCGCCCGGACCGACATCCCACGGCTCCGCGATGAGCTTCACCTGACTCACCGTGGGGTCCTGCTGCACCAGTTCGAAGAAGGTTGCCAGCCGGTCGACGTCGTAGAACTCCCTGGCCAGGGTGGAGGCCAGGTCGAAGCGGAAGCCGTCGACGTGCATCTCGGTCACCCAGTACCGCAGCGAGTCCATGATCAGCTGAAGAGCGTGCGGGTGGCCGGCGTTGAGGCTGTTCCCGGTCCCGGTGTAGTCCATGTAGTAGCGCTTGTCGTGGTCGACGAGCCGGTAGTACGCGGCGTTGTCGATGCCGCGCATGGACAACGTCGGACCCAGGTGGTTGCCCTCGGCGGTGTGGTTGTAGACCACATCGAGGATC
>JAHZJB010000020.1 GCA_022601135.1 Actinomycetes bacterium
TCAGGGTAGTCCGCCGGTGAACACGAGGGCGGGTGTGCGCCAGTTCAGGATCTTCCGCGGGCGGTTGTTGAGGAGCTTCTCGGCGCGAGCCAGATTCTCGGGCGAGTAGATCGACAGGTCTTTGCCCTTTGGAAAGAACTGGCGCAATAGACCATTGGTGTCTTCGTTGGTGCCGCGCTGCCACGGGCTGCCCGGATCAGCGAAGAACACCCCTTCCTCGAAGTGCTTTGACGGCGCTACTAGTGGCGGCGCCCGATCGATACACCGACGATGCCAGCCGGGCACACCGACAAGAAGCCGCCACCGGCCAGACCGCACTTGTCGCCGGCAGTCGCCGTGCGTTCGGTGCCGCTGTGGCGACTGCACACCCCATGACCGCTCGTGTTTACCGGCTGGTTATAAGGGCGCCGAAGGACGATGTGATCTAGCCGCGGGAGCTGCCTGTCACCTGCGACAATAAGGTGGTGCAGTTCTGCCCGGGATGGTCGGCCTGGAGGATGCGCCATGGACGTTGACGCGGATGATCCGCTTCTCCTCGGGCAGCGGGTGGTCGCGATCCTGGAGACCGGTCTGCGCACGGCCACATACAAGCTGGCGACTTTGATGGCGTTGATTAACCACTGCATCGAGAACTTGCCTGAGGAGCCGGCAGATGTGTTATCGGTACCGATTCCTGGACTTGCCCACCGAGTGCTGGAGATCTATTGGCAACAGGTGCAACCATTCCACGGCCAACAGCTGCGCCAGTCCACGCAGCCGCGGGCGCGAATACTGGCCGCCACGCGCGCGCTACGCAATGAGGCCGTGGCCGGAGGCAATGGCGTATCTGTCGACATAGCACGGCTACGCGCCCCAGCCACGTACCGAAACACCATCGACGAGATCGCTCTGTGCCTGGCGCAACAGCCGTTGCATCGACTGCAGAAACTACCGGGTTCAGCCACGAGTGACCCGTTTCTGTACGACGACTCGTTCTTGCACGACCACGTGTCACGGTCGACGCTGAGAGCGCACGGCGATGCAATCGAATTGAAACCCGGTGTAGCACATGGCCTTGCGCGGCTTGCCGGGCTGCTCAAGCCCGCGCTGGAGATCATGTGGACCGACGACGTCCGTCGGCTAAACAAGTTTCTTGACGCCAAGGTTCCCGATGTCGCCGGCCACCTGTTCGGCCGTGAGCGCAAAGCCCTGGCCGCCGTCCGCGCGCCGTTCAAAGATGCCTTCGGCCCGCATTGCTTCTATTGCAGGAGACACCTGCCCAGCAACAATCCGGTGGATCACGTGTTGCCGTGGTCGCTCGTCGGTATCGACGGCCTGGCCAATCTGGTTCTCGCGTGCGCGCGCTGCAATGGCGACAAGAGTGGTCTGTTGCCAGCCATGTCGATCGTAGACCGGGTGCTGGAACGTGACCAAGATGTTCTGGAGCAGATCGCCACCAATATTCAATGGCCGACACAACATGACCGTGTCGTCGCGGCGGCTCGGGGTATCTACCGGGGACAGCCAGCCGGGGTGCCGACGTGGTCGGGTTACAAGCAGACCGAACGGCTCGACATCAGCTTCCCACGCTCGTGGGCGTGAGTCGCGGTGAACGTCGAGGCGTTCAGCGTTTCTGGATGTGCCTGTCACACGTGTTGGTTCAGGCCACCGCGGCTCTTGATGCCGTATACACCTGCGCCGGCATCGGCTGGCGCACTCGTCGTCCGGCTCTACACCCGGGGGTCGACCGGCTCGGACTCCAGGGCCGCGGCTCACCGCGGGCGAGACGCTCGAGCGCTTCAGCCCGAGGGCGTACTCGCGCAGGGCCAGCGAGCGCTTGGTGGCAAGGTTGCGCTGCCGCAGCCGGTTCAGGTTGGCCGTCTCGGTGTAGTCGGGTCCGTAGACGAGTCGCAGGTATTCGCGGGCCCGGACCTTCATGCCCGGCTGCGCGAGTGCGCTGGGACCGCATCGACCTGGACGCCGGGACGTTGAAGGTGCTTGCCACCATCAGCCGGGTCGACGGCCATCTCGTCATCAACGAACCGAAGACCGATGGCTCGCGGCGCACCGTGCCGCTGCCTCCGGCGATGGTGACGGTGTTGCGCAAGCGTCGCAAGGAGCAGAAGGTCGAACGGCGCAAAGCAGGCGATCGGTGGGTCGACGGCGGCCCGGTATTCACCAACGAGTTCGGCGGGCCGGTCGAACCGCGCAACCTGCTGCGTGTGGTCGAAGTGGCCGCCAAGAAGGCCGGTGTTGACGGTGTCGGTATCCATACCTTGCGCCACAGCGCGGCGGTGTCATGGCTCGAATCCCGTAGGTCCGGTTCCGCACCAGTGGCACGAATGGTCTAAATCGGTTCCCCTGCTTGTTTCGGTAGTTGCCACCCCTTTCGGCTCGACTTCGTTTCGTTTCTCGGGGTGTGTGGCTATTTTGCGCGGATACTGTGGGTTGGATGAGCACTCCCCCGGCGTCTGCGGGTCAATCACCGTCTCGTCGAAGCCTGGCGATCCCGGTGGGGATCGATCCCTTCGATCGGTCTTCTCTGTCCCCTGAAAGGGCACGCGCCGTTTCGTGGGTCGATCAAAATGTCGGTCGGGTCGTGTCGCTGGAGGAGCAGGCTCGTTGGCGGCCCTGTTTGTATCTGGAAGCGGAGGCGGATGGCGCAACGATCCCGCTCTATTTCCGTGGAGACCGCGGGGAAGCGGACCATGGCGTCTATCCACTCGAACACGAAATGCGGGTGCTGCAGTTTCTGGGGCAGCAGGAACTTCCGGTTCCGCACGTCTACGGTTTTTGCCCGGATCCGCGCGGCATTGTGATGGAGCGTTGTCCGGGCCGGGCCGATCTGGGAACGGCAGAGAGTGAGGGCGAGCGGGAGAGTGTGCTCGACCAGTACGTCGAGTTCCTTGCCCACATGCACTCGATTCCGATGTCGTCGTTGAGCAGTCTCGGTCTGCCGGCACCGGAGACACCCGAGGCGCTTGCCCTGGGCGACTTCGAACACTGGGAGCGGCAGTACCGCAGGTTCAAGGTGCGTCCCGAGCCGCTCATCGAGTTCGCTCTTCGCTGGATTCGGTCCAATGTTCCCGAGGGACGATCGGGCGGCAGCCTGGTGCATGGTGATGCTGGGCAGTTCCTCTTCGAGAAGGGCCGTATGACTGCGGTCCTCGATCTCGAACTCGCCTACGTGGGCGACCCGGCAGCGGACTTTGCAGGCATGCTCTGTCGCGATCTGTCCGAACCGCTCGGTGATCTTCGGCGCGCTCTCAAGACGTACGAGCGTTGTACGGGGTCGGCGATGGATGTGCGTACGGTCGACTACCATACGGTTCGGTTCGGGATGTGTACTCCGATGGTTACGGCCCATCTGGCAGCACAACCCTACAGCGCACTCAACTGGCCGCAGTATCTCGGCTGGTATCTGGTCTACGGCCGGGTTCCGATCGAGGTGATCGCGAAACTCGAAGGGGTCGAACTCGACCCGCCCGAACTCCCGGAAGCCACGGTAACCCGGCACGCTCCCGCGGCGGCCTGGCTTCCCGCGACGCTCGAGGCCGCGATCAGTAATCTCGATGATCCGACCGTGCACTATCAGGTGGATGCCGCGCTGCGAGGCGCACAGTATCTCGAACGGGTGGATCGCTTCGGGGCAGAGCTCGAGGAGCGGAGTCTCGAAGAGGCGGCGAAGTTGCTCGGTTATCGGCCGGCGAACTGGGAGGCGACCGACGCCGCGGTCGAGGAGTGGGTGCTCAAGGCTCCGCCCGGGCGTAACGCCGAGATCCTCCGCTTGCTGCACCGCCACGCTCTTCGGCAGGAGTTCCTGTTGGCCCCGGCGATGCGCGAGATCGAGGGTGCCGCGGTGCAACGACTCGATTGAGGCCGGGAGCGCCCCGCGGTTCAGCAGCGTCGAAAATTGAGGAGCGTGATTTCTTCGTCGAGTGGGACGAAGGCTGCTTCGACCTGAGCCCCCCGCAAATCTCCGCAGGCTCCACTACTTTTCTGGCAAGCCGTGACCTGACCGTGGGCGACATCGGGGCGTGGGTGAGCCACCCGGGAGGCCCCAAGGTCATCGAGGCCATCAGCAAGGCGCTAGAGCTGCCCGACGCCGCGCCGGAACTGACCTGGCGATCGCTCAGCGAGGTTGGGAACCGCTCGCCGGGCTGATCCGCGCTGCTGGCATCGAAGGGGTACGCCGCGGTAGACGAGTGCGTACGACCAGACCCGTAGCGAAAATTCTCACCACTGTTGCAGCCGGCGATTGGAACGGTCATGCCAGCCACGACAGCTTGGTCCGTGGCGGCGGACGGGAGCGCCAGCGGGCGGGAGCCGTCACGGCGTTGACATCAGGTTCGCGGCTCTGAAAGCAAACTGATTAGGCCGCCGCCTGATCCGGCTAAACGGCAGCTCAAAGCCTATTTCTCTGTGTCGGGCTGACAGGATTTGAACCTGCGACCACTTGACCCCCAGTCAAGTGCGCTACCAAGCTGCGCCACAGCCCGCGGTGCTGCCGGGATCGCCGGCAGCAGGGCAAAATGCTACCGCAGCCCCACCCCGCAATCCCAACGGCCACCGGCAGCGCACCGTACCGTCGAGGTGTGACGAAAGTGCGCGACGACACTCCCCTGTGGCTGTTCGCCGATCAGCTTGGCCCAGCCGTCTACGGCGGTGAGCACTCCCACCGCGAGGTTCTGCTGGTCGAAGCCCAGTCTGCCCTTCGGAAGCGCCGCTACCACCGCCAGAAACTGCACCTCGTGCTGTCGGCGTTGCGTCACGCCGACCGAGACCTCGGCGATCGCGCGACACTTGTCAAGGCAGAGAACTACACCGACGCGCTGCACCGCTTCAACCGTCCGGTCCTCGTCCATGAGCCGACCTCGCACGCCGCCGAGAAATTCGTCCACCGGCTGCATAAACAGGGCTTCGTCGCCGACATTTTGCCCACCCCGACGTTCGCGCTGTCCCGCAAAGACTTTCGGGACTGGGCCGGTGACCGCACCCGCTTCCGCATGGAAGATTTCTATCGCAGTCAGCGTCGCCGGTTCGACGTCCTGATGAACGGCGACGATCCCGTCGGCAACCGGTGGAACTACGACGAGGACAACCGCGAACCCCCACCGAAGAAACAGTCAACACTGGAATTGCCCGCGCCCTATCGGCCCCGCGAGGACGACATCGACGACGAAGTCCGTTGCGACCTCGATCGAATGCACCTCGACACGGTCGGCATCGATGGCCCCCGCTTGTTCGCCGTCACCCCCACCGAGGCGAAGCGCGCGCTCGCCCGCTTCGTCGACCGCCGCCTGCACGCCTTCGGCCGCTACGAGGACGCCATCATGCGCGACGACTGGGCGATGTCGCACTCCCTGCTGTCGGTCCCACTTAACCTCGGCGTGCTGCACCCCATCGACGCCGTCGAAGCGGCTGAGCGCGCCTACCGTGAGGAGAATGCACCGCTGGCTGCCGTCGAGGGCTTCATCCGGCAGATTCTGGGCTGGCGTGAGTACATGTGGCACCTGTACTGGCACCTCGGCGCGGACTATCTGCACAACAATCACCTCTCGGCCCATACCCCGTTGCCGGACTGGTGGACCAGCCTCGACGCCGACGCCGTGAGCGCTCAGTGCCTGCGCTACGCCCTGGCCGGTGTCCGGGACCGGGGTTGGAACCATCACATTCAGCGGCTCATGGTGCTGGGCAGCCACGCTCTGCAGCGGGGATACCGGCCCGACGAACTCACCGAATGGTTCGCCACCGCCTACGTTGACGGGTTCCGCTGGGTGATGCCCACCAACGTCGTCGGCATGAGCCAGCACGCCGACGGTGGCCTGCTGGCCAGCAAGCCTTACACCTCAGGCGGGGCCTACATCAACAAGATGAGCGACCATTGCGGCGACTGCCGCTTCAATCCGAAGAAACGTCTCGGTGAGGACGCGTGCCCCTTCACCGCCGGGTATTGGGCGTTCACCCACCGACACCGTGACCTGCTCGCCGACAACCACCGCACTCGGCGTGCGGTGGCTTCCATGGAGCGACTGGCCGACATCGCCGCAGTGGTCGAGCAGGAATCAGCGCGCGACCGTTTTTGACACCGCCCCGGACTCCGGCTCCAACACCGGCGCGGGAACGTCTTCGGTCTCTGGCGCGAACTGGGGCGCGCGCGACACCATCCATGCGTAGATCACCAGCGATACCCACGCAGCCACGATCAGCGAGTAGATCGCTGTCGACCACGGCCACTGAATATCGAAGAAGTGCACCAGCCTCTGGCTGTTGGTCAGCACGATGACACCGCCCACCGCGGTGCCCAGCAGCGCCGGGCTGACCCGGCTCACCAGCCAGGCGGCGAACGGCGCCGCGATCACGCCGCCGACCATCAGGCCGACCACCACCGGCCAGTTCTGCAGGAACTCCTGACGCAAACCGATCAGGAAGCCCAGCGAGGCCGATATCGACACCAGGAACTCTGAGGCGCTGACCGAGCCGATGACGGTCCGCGGCGCCGTCTTGCCCTTCGACAACAATGTGCTCGTCGTGACGGGGCCCCAGCCCCCTCCCCCGGAGGCATCGATGAACCCGCCGAACAAGCCAAGCGGGGCAAGGAATTTTGTGCTGTGGCTGGTTCCCCGCGCACCGAACGTCAGCGGGGTACGCAGCGAAAACCTCAGCAGGACATAGCTTCCGATAGCTACCAGGATCGCGGCCATCAGCGGCGCGGCATGCTCGGTGGACAGCGAGGACAAGACGGTTGCGCCGACGAACGCGCCAACCGCTCCGGGTGCGCCCAGCTTGGCCACCAGAACCCAGTCGATGTTCTTGAACTTCCAGTGCGACAGCCCCGAGGCAAAGGTGGTCCCGACCTCGGCGAGGTGTACGGCGGCGCTGGCTTGGGCGGCGCCGACTCCGGAAAGCACCAGCAGCGTCGTGGCGGTGACGCCGAACGCCATACCGAGAGCACCGTCGACAAGCTGCGCGCCCGCACCGACAAGCGTGAAGATCAGAAGCGAACGCATGGCTGCTTTCAGGGAGTGTGGTCACCTCGTGGTGGCCACAATGGACGGGTGGGAAGCGCGTCAGGGACGCGGACAACACCACTCGTCGAAAGCCATCAGGCGCCGGGAGGGCCAGAAGGGCTCCAGCGCGCACACGTCGGACGGCGCCGACGCGAGAAGCACGCGTTCAGCCATCGACGGTTCCTCACTGCTGAGCTGAATAAACTTTCGACAGACTACACGGTCAACAGCCGGTACAGCCCAATTGATCCCACCACCAAGATCGCGACCCGCAGCGCGGTCGGTGAGAGGCGGCGCCCGTAGTGCGCGCCGAGGAAGCCGCCCAGCAGCGATCCCGCCGCGATCAGCCCGGCCGCTGTCCAGCTGATCCGGTCGAACGCGCCGACCGTGAACGCCACGGCGGCGACCACGTTGGCCACCAGGGCCAGCAGGTTCTTCGCGGCGTTCATCCGCTGGATGTCCTCTGGCAGCAACGCTCCCATGGCGGCGATCAGCATGATCCCCTGTGCCGCGGTGAAGTACCCGCCGTAGACGCCGATGGCGAACGTTGCGACGACGAGCGCCGTCATCCGGCGTGCCGACAGGTGATCAGCCGAGCGCCCCGCGGCCTCGGCCCGATGACGAGCCCAGGTCTGAATCCGCGGGCCGACCACCATCAGCGCCAGCGCCATGACCAGCAGTACCGGCACCACCTGGGCGAACACCTTCTCCGGCAAGTGCAGCAGCAGCCAGGCACCGAGGCCGGCCCCGACGAACGACGCGGGGATCTGCCAGGCCAGCCGGTCCCACTGTCCGCGCAGTTCGCGGCGGTAGCCCCAGGTCCCTGACACCCCGCCGGCCACCAGCCCGACGGCGTTGGACATCGTCGCTGTCACCGGCGGAAAACCCAGCGCCACAAGTGTCGGAAACGTAACCAGTGTGCCGGACCCGACCAGGGCGTTGATGGCGCCGGCTGCCACACCCGCCAGCCCGATGAGGATCATCTCGGCGACCGGCACCCGGCCAACCTATCGAAAGAATCCGGCGCATTATTCGACGCCTACGTCCGCAACGGCACCGGATTCACCGGGGGCGGGACCGGGTGCCCCTCTTTTCCCGCACCCTGACGTTGATCCTGACCGGGCTGCCCTCGAAGCCGAACGTCTCCCGCAGCTTGCGTTCCAGGAAGCGCCGATAGCCGGCCTCGAGGAAACCAGTGGTGAACAGGACGAAGGTCGGCGGGCGTGCGGTGGCCTGGGTGGCGAACAGAATCCGCGGCTGCTTGCCGCCGCGGACCGGCGGAGGGGTCGCGGAAACGATCTCCTTGAAGAAGTTGTTGAGTCGTCCCGTCGGCACCCGGGTGTCCCACGACGCCAGCGCAGTTTCCAACGAGGGCACCAGCTTCTGCACCGCGCGGCCTGTTTTGGCCGAGATGTTCACCCGGGGAGCCCATTGCAACTGTGCGAGCTGCAGATCGATTTCGCGGTCCAACAGGTAGCGGCGGTCCTCGTCCACCAGATCCCACTTGTTGAACGCCAGCACCAACGCCCGGCCCGCCTCGATGACCATCGCAAGGATCCGCTGATCCTGCTCGGTCAACGGTTGCGAGGCGTCGATGAGCACGATCACCACCTCGGCGGAGTCGATCGCGCCGCGGGTGCGCACCGAGGCATAGAACTCATGACCGCTGGCCTGCCCCACCTTGCGTCGTAACCCTGCGGTATCGACGAACCGCCACGGCGTACCGTCCATGTCGATCAGCGAGTCGACCGGGTCGACCGTGGTTCCGGCAACGTCGTGCACCACGGAGCGCTCATCCCCCGACAGCCGGTTGAGCAGCGAGGACTTGCCGACATTGGGCTTGCCCACCAGAGCCACGCGGCGGGGACCGACTCCCCCGCCGCTGACCTCCGAAACCGTGGGCAGCGCAGCGACAACAGCATCGAGCAGGTCGGCGACGCCGCGACCGTGCATCGCGCTGGTCGAGTGGGGCTGCCCGAGCCCCAGCGACCACAAGGCGGCCGCATCGGCCTCTCCGCGCTCGGTATCGACCTTGTTAGCCGCCAGGAACACCGGCCTTCCCGAGCGTTGCAAGAGCTTGGCAGCGGCTTCGTCGGCAGTGGTGGCCCCGACGACGGCGTCCACGACGAAGATGATCGCGGCCGCGGTACGCATTGCCACGGATGCTTGGTCGGCGACGAGCTGCTGCAGGCCTTTCGCGTCGGGCTCCCATCCGCCGGTGTCCTGCACCAGGAACCTCCGACCTGACCACAGGGCGTCGTAGGAGACCCGGTCCCGGGTCACACCGGGAACGTCCTGAACGACTGCTTCACGTCGACCCAGGATCCGGTTGACCAGCGTGGACTTACCGACGTTGGGTCGGCCGACCACAGCCACCACCGGCGGCGCGGCTGCTTCCTCGATCGCCTCGGCGACCTCGTCGGGATCTATCTCCCAGTCCCCTTCGTCGACCCACGTGCTGTCCGACTCACTCATCGGGACACCTCGACCCGCTGCCCCACCAGCTCGGCCAGGTGGGCGATCACCTCTGATTGGGTCATCTCACTCGTGTCGACGACGATCGCATCTTCGGCGGCCTGAAGCGGCGACACCGCACGCGTGGAGTCCAGGTGGTCTCGGCGCTTGACGTCGGCCAGCACCCGTTCGTAGTCATCGGTCGACCCGGAAGCTACGTTCTGGGCATTTCGCCGTCGCGCACGCTCTTCGGCCGACGCGGTCAGGAAGATCTTGAGTCCGGCCTCCGGCAACACGACGGTGCCGATGTCACGTCCCTCCACCACCAGGTTTCCCGGCCCCTGGGCAAGCGCGCGTTGCAGGCCGACAAGCCGACTCCGCACCGCGGGCACCGCGGACACCGCAGACACCGCCTGGGTGACGGCGTCGCCGCGGATCTCGGCCGATACGTCCTCGCCGGCCAGATAGCAGAGGTCCTCGCCCGGATCATGTCCGACAGCGAGTTGGATGTCGCCGGCCACCCCGGCGATAGCTGCCGCGTCGTCGAGATCGACACCGCTGCGGAGCACACTCAGCGTCACGATGCGATACATCGCGCCGGTATCCAGATACCTCGCACCCAGAGATTTCGCTAAACCTCTTGCCACCGAGGACTTTCCGGTGCCCGCCGGGCCGTCGATCGCAATCACGAATGCAGGGTTCACAGGCCCACCGCCTTGTATAGTTCGCCGATCTCCTTCTGAGTCAACGCCCGGATACTGCCCGGCCGCTGATCCCCGAGTGAGACTTCGCCGATGTCGGTGCGGACCAATTGCCTTACCGGGTAACCCACTTCGGCGAGCAGTCGGCGCACGATACGCTTGCGGCCCTCGTGCAACGTCACCCGCACCAGTGACTTACCGGGCACCGCGTCCACCACTGCGAAATCGTCGACGCGTACCGGTCCATCGTCTAGTTCGATCCCGTCACGCAGTTTGCGTCCCAGGCCGCGGGGCACCATGCCGTCGACGGTTGCGAGGTAGGTCTTGGGCACTTCGAACGACGGGTGCATCAACCGATGCGCGAGCTCACCGTCGTTGGTCAACAGCAGCAGCCCTTCTGTGTCGGCGTCCAGGCGTCCCACATGAAAGAGCTTCTTGTTGCCGCGAACCCGATGCTTGATCAGGTCACCGACACAGGGGCGGCCGCGGTCGTCGGACATCGTGGATTGCATTCCCAACGGCTTGTTGATGGCCAGGTGAACCAGCGTGTCATCGACGGCGATCCGGGCGCCATCGACCCGGATCACCGACACAGCGGGATCGACCCGGATGCCCATCTCGGTGACTACCACGTCGTCCACCTCGACTCGACCATCGCGAATCATTTGTTCGGCGACACGCCGCGACGCAATTCCCGCCTGCGACAACACTTTCTGAAGCCGAATACCCGCGCCGTCGGTCATTCTCACTCCCGGTCTACATCGAAGGGCGCCGCCGCCTCGGGGGTGGGGGCACCGTTGAGCTTCATGAAACGTGGCTCTTCACCGAGAGTTTCGCTGAGATCGTCGATCACATCGACGTCGGGTAACAAGGGTGCGATGTCGGGGAGGTCGGTCAGCGAGGTCAAGCCGAGCCGTTCCAGAAACAGTTCCGTGGTGGAAAAGGCAACGGCACCGGAATCGGCATCTGTACCGGATTCGGCGATGAGGCCGCGGGCCAGCAGCGTACGCATCACGGCGTCGGCGTTGACGCCTCGTACCGCGCTGACGCGTGCCCGGGTTACGGGCTGCCGATAGGCCACCACAGCAAGCGTCTCCAGAGCCGCCCGGGTGAGCTTCGAGCGAGCGCCGTCAAGCAGCAGCCGCTCCACGTAGGGTGCGAACTTTGCGCGGGTGTACATCCGCCAGCCGCCGCCGGCTTCGCGTAGGTCGATACCGCTGTCGCGGGCGGCGAGCTCGTCGGCCATCGACCGCAGCGCCTCAGCTACCCGGGCCGAGGGCTGATCGGTCGCGGCGGCCAGCGCATCGGTGGTTACCGGGGCGTCGACGACGAGTAGCAGCGCCTCGAGCACCGAGCTCAGTTCGGCACCGTCGCAGTCGGGCGCCGAGGCCTCGGTGCCGATCGAGTCGTGGGAGATTTCGTTGGTCATCGGTCTTTCTATTCCGCGTCAGCGGTCAACAATTGATCGCTGCTCGGTCGCTCTCCGGTCCACGAAATCTGGAGCACACCAAGCGGTTCTGCTTGCTCGAATGCTACCGCCCTGGCTCGGTACAGTTCGAGCAGAGCCAGGAACCGCCCCACGATCTGCATCGGCAGCCGGCAATCAGCAACGAGGTCAGAAAACGAAGCCCAGGCTCCGACACCGCGACCTTCGAGCAAAGACATCAGTTTGGCTGCCTGCTCGGGTACCGACACCGACACCTGGTGCAGGTGATCGGTGCCTACCGTCGGCACCGGTCGTGGGGTGAAGACTGCGGCCGCGATGTGCGCGAAACGTTCTGCGTCCACGCCGAGCATGACCTCGGGCAGCAGATCCCCGTAGCGGTCGTCCAGCGCCACCGACCTCGGGTAGCTGCGCAGCGCCGCGGCCTCCAGTTCGGCGAACATCTCGGCAACCTGCTTGAACGCCCGGTACTGAAGCAATCGCGCGAACAGCAGGTCGCGCACTTCCAGCAGCGCAAGGTCGTCCTCGTCGTGGACCTCACCCGCGGGGACCAGACGCGCGGCTTTGAGGTCCAGCAGCGTGGCCGCTACCACCAGAAAGGACGTGGTCTCATCAAGCCCCAGTTGGGGCCCTATCGCCTTGGTGTATGCGATGAATTCGTCGGTGACCTGGTGCAGTGCCACCTCGGTGACGTCGAGCCGATGGCCGAAGATCAGCTGCAACAGCAGGTCGAATGGGCCCTCGAAATTGCTCAGCCGAACCTGGAAGCCGGTCTGGCCGGACCCTGGTGTTCGGGCGTCTTCGCTGGAGGGCGTCTCGCTCACGCGCCGAACCGGTCGATGACCTCACGCGCGAGCGCCCGATATGATGCGGCGCCAGCAGATTTCGGTGCCCATGTGGTGATCGGCTCACCAGCGACGCTGGTCTCGGGAAACCGAACGGTGCGGCTGATCACGGTATCGAACACCAGATCGCCGAACCGCTCCACGATGCGGGCCATCACTTCGCGGGCGTTCACTGTGCGGGTGTCGTATCGCGTGACCAGAATTCCGCTGATGGACAGCTTCGGGTTCAACCTGTCGTGCACTTTCTCCACGGTGTCGGTGAGCAGAGCCAGACCGCGTAGCGAGAAGTATTCACACTCGGTCGGGATGATGACCCCGTCGGCGCAGGCCAGCCCGTTGACGGTGAGCAAGCCCAGGGACGGCTGGCAGTCGATCAGCACGTAGTCATAGCGGTCCAGAACCGGGTACAGCGCCCGGGCCAGTGATTGTTCGCGGCCGACCTCGTTGACCAACTGAATCTCGGCGGCCGACAGATCGATGTTGCTCGGCACCAAGTCCAGTCCGGGCACCCGGGTGCTCAGCAGTACCTGGTCGATGGACACCCGCGGCTCGACCAGCAGGTTGTGCACAGTGTTGTCGAGTTCGTAGTGCGGCACGCCCAGCCCCGCCGATAACGCACCCTGCGGATCGAGATCCACCAGCAGCACTCGCCGCCCGTACTCGGCGAGGCTGGCACCCAGGTTGATCGTCGAAGTCGTCTTGCCGACGCCGCCCTTCTGATTGCACATCGCCACCACCGTGGCCGGACCGTGCGTGCTTCGGGGCTGGGGCTCCGGGATGGGCCGTGGCAGTCGTCCCGTCAACCCGGGGGTGGGCTCGGCGCTGCCCGGATCGTCGGTCATGCCAGAACTTGGTCGGTCAGGAAACCCACAGGCTTGGCGGACATCCGGGCAAGTTTAACGGGGAACGTCGCCCGGGTGAGAAAGACCCGCAGGCAACGCGCCACAAGATGTTCGCCGAGGATATTTTAGGCTGGCATCATGAGCCTCAAGCAGCGGTTGCCCTTCCTTCGGTTGTCGACGTGGCGGCTCGCTTTGGGCATGCCGGGGTTCCTGCGCACCGGTCAGATCGGCGACGGACGGGAGGTCGCCTGTGCTGAGTACGTAGAGGCCAACGCCCGGCGGGGCGACATCGATGATGTTCTGGCTGCCGTCGACAAATTCGCCTATGAGAAGGCGATTCTGGTCAACGTCGGCGACGAGAAGGGTCGGCTACTAGACGCGGCGGTGCGTCGCGCAGCCCCGAGCCGGGTCCTGGAACTGGGCACCTACTGTGGCTACAGCGCCTTGCGGATCGCCCGCACGGCACCCTCTGCGGGCATCTACTCGGTCGAATTCTCCGCGGCAAATGCCGAAGTGGCGCGTCGTATCTGGGCACACGCGGGCGTCACAGACCGGGTCACCTGCGTAGTCGGCACCCTTGGCGACGGCGGGCGCACCCTCGATACCCTGGCCGGCCAGCATGGTTTCGGGCCCGCTGGCCTCGACCTGCTGTTCATCGACCATGACAAGCGTGCCTATCTGTCGGATTTACTAAGCATTCTCGATCGGGGATGGCTGCATCGTGGATCGATTGTGGTCGCCGACAATGTCCGGGTGCCCGGAGCGCCCAAGTACCGCGCCTACATGCGCGAGCAGCAGGGCACCCGGTGGAACACTATCGAGCACAAGACCCATGTCGAGTACCAGTCCCTGCTGCCGGATCTGGTGCTCGAGTCGGAGTTCCTGGGTTGATCGGCGGGTTGGACGCCCGCTACCGTGCCCGCGGATGCGCCCCCGACCACACTTCGCGAAGCGCGTTGACGGTGACCATGGTGTAGATCTGCGTCGTGGTCACCGAGGCGTGACCCAGCAGTTCCTGCACCACTCTGACGTCAGCGCCTCCGTCGAGCAGATGGGTGGCAAACGAGTGCCGCAACACGTGCGGGGACACCTGCGCGGTGATGCCGGCGCGCTCGGCGGAGTCCTGGAGTACCTGCCATGCGCTTTGCCGTGACAGCCGCCCGCCGCGTGCGTTGAGAAAAATGGCCGGGGTTCCCCTACCGCGCCGCGCCAGATCGGGGCGCCCGCGCACCGAATAGGCCTCGAGCGCGCTGACCGCCGGGCGACCGATCGGAATGAGTCGCTGCTTGCCACCCTTGCCGCGCAGCAATACCGAGCGGGCATGGGTGTCGACATCGTCAACGTCCAATCCGACCGCTTCTGAGATTCTCGCGCCCGTTGAGTACAGGAGCTCCAAGAGTGCACGGTTGCGTAGCGTCAAGGGCCCGTCAGCCTCGCTGTCGCCGCCCGCGCCGTCGAGCAGTGCCACCACCTCGTCGAGGGTCAGGCTCTTGGGCAGCCGGCGGCTGGGCGTCGGCGGCTTCACCTCGCGGGCCACGTCGCGCTCGGCGATGCCTTCCGCGGCGGCGAATCGGTGCAGGCCTCGCACCGCGATCAGCGCCCGCGCGGCGGAGACGGCCGACAATGGCACCACCCCGTTGTCCGGGTCGCCACGGCGCAGGGCGACCAGGAACTCGCTGACATCTGCCTCGGTCACGCTGGCCAGATCGTCGACCTCACGCGAGCTCAGGTGTTCGGCGTAGCGCCGCAGATCGCGGCGGTAGGAACTCAGCGTGTTGGTCGCGACCCCGCGTTCGATCGCAAGGTGATCTAGGTAGCCCTGGAATTGGTCGTCGAGCGCAGACCCGCGCGACAGAGGCGTGTGGGTCACCGGCGCCCCGTCCGCTGCGCGAACGCCGACGGGCGGTCGGCCCACGGCGCGTCGACGGCTCGCAGGGTGCCGATGTCGGGCATCGCGTGCACCGCCAGGATGCCGGCAACCGATATCGAGTTGACGATTTCACCCGAGTAGACCCGGGCAACTGCGTCCTCGAGAGCGAAACGTCGCACCGTCAGGTCAGCTTCCTCGTCGTGTCCGTCGGGTCGGGCGACATCAGTGAGCCCGGTCGCCAGGAACACCCGTACGCTCTCGTCGCTGAAACCCGGCGCGGTATCGAGATCGAGCAAAGTACACCAACTTCGAGCTGCCAGGCCGGCCTCCTCGGCCAGTTCGCGCGCCGCCGACACCTGCGGGTCTTCTCCGCCGATGTCGAGCAATCCGGCGGGCAGTTCCCACAGCCTCCTGCCGAAGGCGTGCCGGTATTGAAGGACCAGGACGATGCGGTCCTCGTCGTCGATGGCCACCACGGCCACCGCGCCGAAGTGCTCCACGATCTCTCGGCGCGCCGTACCACCGCCGGGCATGCGCACCTCATCGGCGCGTAGCGCAAGTATCTCTCCGGCGTAGAGGGTTTCCGATCCGACGACGGAGAAATCGTGAGTACCGGAACCGCCGTCAGCCACGGGCCGGGACGTCTTCGAGGGCGTACTCGGCGCCGTTAGCCTTCGGTTCGGCGCGTTCAGGTATTTCGACCGGCAACCGCTCCTCGTTCTTGTAATCCAGTGAGGCACCTATGAACGCCACGAAAAGGGGATGCGGACGGGTGGGGCGGCTCTTGAGTTCCGGGTGGGCCTGGGTGCCGACCAGGAACGGGTGTACGGCAGCGGGATACTCGACGAATTCGACGAGATGACCGTCGGGCGAGGTGCCAGAGAACCGCAGCCCGCTTTCGGCGATAGCGTCCCGGTAGGAGTTGTTGACCTCGTAGCGGTGCCGGTGACGCTCCGACACCGCGGTGGCTCCGTACGCCTGTGCCACGAGGGAATCCGGATCGAGCACGGCCGGGTAGGAGCCGAGCCGCATGGTCCCGCCGAGGTCGGCTTCACCGGCCACCACCTCACGCTGATCGGACATCGTCGAGATCACCGGGTCCGGCGTCGCCGGTTCGAACTCGGCCGAGTTCGCCTCGGTGAGGCCCACCGATCGAGCTGCCTCGATCACGATGCACTGTAGGCCGAGGCAGAGACCCAAAAGCGGCAGCCCGCGCTTGCGCGCGTACCGGATGCTTCCGACCTTGCCCTCAATCCCCCGAATTCCGAAGCCCCCTGGAATCAGGACACCATCAACATCGGCCAATGCGGCCGCCGCACCGCTGTCGGTCGCGCAGTCGTCTGAAGCCACCCAGCGCATCTCCACTTTGGCGTGATGGGCGAAACCGCCGGCCCGCAGTGCCTCGGCGACCGACAGGTAGGCATCGGAGAGGTCGATGTACTTGCCCACCAGCGCGATACGAACGGTCTCGCGGGGCTCATGGACGCGGCGCAACAGATCGTTCCACTGGGTCCAGTCCACATCGCGGAACGACAGACTCAATCGCCTGACCACGTAGGCATCGAGTTCTTCGCGGTGAAGCACCTTCGGGATGTCATAGATGGATGGTGCGTCCGGAGTGGAGATGACGCCGTCGATGTCGACGTCACACATCAGCGCGATCTTGACCTTCAGCGGTTCGGGAACGTCACGATCGCAGCGCAGGATCAACGCGTCCGGGGAGATGCCGATACTGCGCAGCGCCGCCACCGAGTGTTGGGTCGGCTTGGTCTTGAGCTCCCCCGAGGGCGCCATGTAGGGCACCAGCGAGCAATGCAGGAAAAAGCAGTTCTCCCGTCCCACCTCGTGACGAACTTGACGGGCGGCCTCCAGGAACGGCAGCGATTCGATGTCCCCCACCGTTCCGCCGATCTCGGTAATCACCACGTCCGGCCGGTTGCCGCCATTGTCTCCGGCGGCCATCGCCAATATCCGGAGCTTGATCTCGTCGGTGATGTGCGGGATCACCTGAACCGTATCGCCGAGGTACTCACCGCGACGTTCCTTGGCGATCACCGACGAATAGACCTGTCCCGTCGTGACATTCGCGATGCCCGACAGGTCGCGGTCGAGGAACCGCTCGTAATGCCCGACGTCCAGATCGGTCTCGGCACCGTCCTCGGTGACGAACACCTCGCCGTGCTGGAAGGGGTTCATCGTGCCGGGGTCAACGTTGAGGTAAGGATCGAGCTTCTGCATCGTCACCTGCAGGCCTCGGGCGGTGAGCAGTTGGCCGAGGCTGGAGGCAGTCAGACCCTTGCCCAGCGACGACACCACGCCGCCGGTCACGAAAATGTGTTTGGTGGCGGCCTGCAGGTGTTTGCGTCGCTGATCCATTCGGCCGGGCAAGAGCAACCTCCGTGACGACGGGCAGGGCTTGGTGTCGTGGGCTCATCTCGTCGAGGGTTGAGCCCGGTTTGGGGCCTGCCGACCCACGGAAACTCACCCTAACACCGACAAGGACAAGTCACTGTTGACACGCGGATACGTCACAGGCGGCCGGCCGCCGGGACGGTAGCGGCCGACAACCGGCACCGTCGCGCCGGTGTGCGGTCTGCTGGCGATCTACATTTCGGTGTCCATTCTTTGGACATTCCCTAAATGTCGTCGAAGGAGCCCGCCAACAGTTTCTTCGCCAACACGATCAGAACTATTAATTCGATGTAATCGAAGTTGACGTCGACCATCAATTTGTTCGCGGTTTCGACAAATTCGAGTGCCCGCGAAGCCGCAGGAGAATCCCACGTCGGCCGCTGGCCGCCCCAAGCCGTACGTTGGCTGTGAAGTTGCTGTGAGCGCAGGAGATTAGGTGCTCTATGCACCGAACCAGGGCCTGCCGAGAAGCATGGCAGTCCTGCGTGTCATGTCCTTGACACCTGTGCGAATGGGCCGTTTTGCGATTCCTCAAGCCTGAAACGCGATCCGCTCTTGACGCTCGGCAAAGGCTGGTGTTCTATTAGATTTTCACCGTGGGAATTATCGTGCCGTGATCGTATCGAGATCGGTCGAGTCGCCGCTTGGAGCGTCGCTGAGAAGTGGACAGGAGTGCATTGCTGATGAGCTACGGACGGTTTGTCGGTCGGGTAGGCGCTTTGGCGGTGGCACTGGGGATCGGGATCGCCTTGCCGGTGGAAGCGATGGCAGATTCGACGGACGGCAGCTCCGCCGACACGAACGCCAGTTCGGCGGGCGGTGCTTCTCACGAGCATTCTTCGGCGGCCGAACCGAGCGGGGGCACCGCCGCGGCGGGCGCAGATTCAACCTCAGAAGCAAGGCCGGCGCTGGAGGGCAGCGCCGATGATGCTGAACCGGCCGCTACCGAGGACGCCGAAGCGGAACTCGAAGCAGACCTCGAGGCAGACCCGAAAGCAGAACTGGAAGCAAATCTCGAGGCGGACGCCGAAGCAGACCTCGACACAGCACTCGACGCAGAACTGCAAACAGAACTCGATACCGACACCGCCCCACCCGTCGATGCCGAGGATTCCGACGTCGCCGCCCGTGATGACGGCTCCGAGCTCGATGAGGCTGGGCTCGCTGAGGATGGGCTCCATGAGGATGAGGTGGAAGCCGACGCACCTGCGCTCTCAAGCCAACCCGACGCCGACCGCGGCCGGGGCACGGCGTTCGTCCGGGCCGATTCATCGCCCCCGAGTGTGGCCGAGTTAAATGCCGAGGCCGAACAAGTCGGCGCACCCGAAACTGTCTCGTCTCGGCAGCCGACACCAGAGGCGGCAAGCGAAACTTCGGCGACCAGTGCTGTGGTGGTGGCACCGTCAACCGAGCTGCAGAAGCCGGACTCCGCTGCCATTGCGCCGTCGGCGCCCGCTGCTTCCACGAAACGGACGGGGTTGTTGGCGGGCTTGTTCTCGCTGTTGGCGCCCAAGGAGTCGGGCACGGGTAGCGATGCGCCGGCCGGCCCCTTCGATACGTTCTTCGCCGCGCTGCAGTTGATCCGCCGAGACCTCGAGAAGCTGTTCACCAACAGGGGGCCGACGGCCTCTCCCACACTGACCAGCCAAGCGGACCCCGCGATTCTGACCGGTTCGATCAACGCCATCGATCCCGAGAATGATCGGTTGTCCTACACGGTCGTTGAGCGGCCCACTGCCGGCACGCTCGCGATCGACGGTGACGGTAACTTCACGTACGCCGCGCGGGCGGACCTCGCTGCACAGGGAGGTACGGACGAGTTTGTGGTCGCTGTGCGGGACACCAGCTTCAGCCTGAACTTCTGGGTTCCGAAGAAGATCGAAGTTCCGGTAACCGTGAACGTCGCTGCCCCACCGGCTCCTGTCGCAGTCGGTGGCCCGAGTACCCAGCAGTTGGCAAGCACGACCGCGCTCCCCATCGCGCCGACGGTTATTACGGCCTCGGTGGCGCCAGAGTCAGCGCCAATCGCGCCCGTCGGGCAGGCCGCTTCGACCGCGCCGATGGTCGCGCCGATGGCGATGACCATGGCCGACGATCACCAGCATGAGTCCGCTGATGGTGAATACATTGATTTGGCCACGTTCGGTCAATTGGGTGGCAGCGACCATACGCACGAGCACAGTCTCGAGGGCGGCCGCACGATCATCACAACGGAGGCACTGGTCGCCTACAACAATCTGCGCCAGTTCGCCGGGCTTGCGCCCAAAACCATCGACGAGGTCGGCGAGTGGGCATTCGCGAATGCGCTGACCAATAACAGCCAGGCGTGGGGCACTGACCAAGAGGGCGTCGGCCTGTATTACTCGATGCAGGGCGCCAAGGTCGGCTGGATCGCCGACGACAAGTTCGATCCTCAAATCCTTGCCGACATCCAGCGGACCGCGCGGCTCGGATCCGCCGACGACGTCATGGACATGGTTGAGGAATTCGGCCACGACGGTTTCGCTGATTACCTGACCGCCAACGGTTTTGACGAAACGTTCATCAACACTTTGAAGATGGAGCCTCATTACGCCGGATGGATGCACAGCCGCGCACATGGCCGGCTCTCAATCGAAGGCGTGGCCACCTCCCATGATGTGAATCACCTGACGGTTCTCAGCCACGATCAAACGCAGCCGTTCATGAACGACACTTTTGATTGGCCGCAGTGGCCCGCTCTCGACGTGTCACATTCGGGTGTACTGGAGTATTTCCAGAGCATGGTCGCGCTCGGCGACCCGCTGGGCAGCAACCTGAACGATCTCAACGGTGATCCCGACGTAAGTGATCCCGACGTAGGCGATCCCGACGTAAGTGATCCCGACGTAGGCGATCCCGACGTGGGTGATCACGGCACGGGTGATCACGGCACGGGTGATCACGGCACGGGTGATCACGCTGGTGGTGAATACATTGATTTGGCCACGTTCGGTCAATTGGGTGGCAGCGACCATACGCACGAGCACAGTCTCGAGGGCGGCCGCACGATCATCACAACGGAGGCACTGGTCGCCTACAACAATCTGCGCCA
>JAHZJB010000004.1 GCA_022601135.1 Actinomycetes bacterium
ACCGTCCCCGCTTGTGCCTGAATGACAAGACTCCGGCCGAACTTCTGCAACGATGGGAGCGTCAGTACACACTTCACTAATTCGCAACGATCACTGGAATCCGCCCGAGTTTGAGGCCGATGATCTGGGAGGCGATCAGCCCGCTGTGCATCAGGCGGTCGTGTTCGCCGTTCCCGATTTGGGACACCCCATCAGGCTGCGTTCCACGATCAGCCGCAGCTTGTCTTGGGTGCTGGGTTCTCCTTCGAGAAAAAATTGCAGATCAGCGCTGACGTCTCAACATACCGTGGTACTTACTTTCACCGGTGCCGTGAGAAATTGAGGACTTCTTCTGATGACTATTGCTCCTGCTGTGCTGGTTGTCGGTGCTGGACCGGTGGGACTGGTCGCTGCCGCCGAATTAGCCCGTCACGGTGTTGCAGTGCGCATTATCGACAAGCTGGCCGCACCCACCCACGAGTCACGGGCGATCGCGGTGCACGCCCGCAGTCTGGACATGCTGGCCCGGATGGGTGTCCTCGATGACCTCCTGGCCACCGGCGTCCGAGCTCGCGGCATGGAAATGTACTCGGGCAGCACGAGGCTGTTCCGCGTCCCGCTCGACAGTGTCAAAGCGGCTTATCCGTTCAGCTTGAACACCGCGCAGACCGAAACCGAGCGCGTGCTGGCCGAGCATCTGGCTTCGATTGGTGTCGCAGTAGAGCGGTCAGTCGAGTTGGTGCACCTCGCGCAGGAGGCAGAGACGGTGCAGGTGCGGTTACGTCACGCCGAAGGCACCGAGGAGACATTGGACGTGGCGTGGGTGATCGGCGCCGACGGTGCCCACAGCCCAGTGCGTCATCTGATCGGCGGCAAGCTGGAGGGCTCCTTTGTCGGAGAACGGTTCCTGCTGGGCGATGTAGACGCCGCCCACGATCTGGACCCTGAGGCGATGTACACCTTCTTCTGCACCGAGGGACCAGTGCTGGCGATGCCGATGCGCAACGGGCGGATGCGGGTGATGGCCCAAGTCCACGATCCCGACGGCACCCCGCTGAACCTGCATCCCACCCTGACCGACCTGCAGGCTGTCGTCGATGACCGAGTGGGAGGCATCACGTTGCTGCGAGAACACTGGCTGACCTCCTTTGAGCTCCATCACGCCCAAGTTCGCCAGTACCGTTGGGGGCGAGTGTTTCTCGCTGGCGACGCTGCGCACATCCACAGCCCCGTCGGCGGGCAGGGAATGAACACCGGCATGCAGGACGCGTTCAACCTCGCCTGGAAACTAGCTGCCGTGGTGCACGGGGATGGCGGCGAGTTTCTGCTGGACAGCTATCACGCGGAGCGCCACCCGGTGGCCACGAAGATGATCGCGATGACCGAACGCCTGAGTAAAGGCGGCACTCTGGCTGGCCCGGCGCAGCACTTGCGCAACACGCTGTTGAAAACACTTTCCCACGTGAGGCCGTTCCCACGCGCTCTGGCCAACTGGGCCGCCGAGGTCACCGTCCGCTACCCCGACAGCCCGATCGTGGTCAACCGCCCACCCCGCGGCACCGACGTCGCTGCCGGTGACCACTTCCCCTACCTCGGCGCTAACGACGTGCACCAACACCTGAGTGCAGCCTGGAGTGTGGGGCACACCACGGTGACCGTGGCCAGCGGGCAAGGCGTCCCCACACCCGCGCACGGACAGGGACGGCGCGTGCTGGTTACCTCTACCGGCACCCCGGTCGCCGGCTACGACGCCGCGATCGCCGACCCGCGGCAACTACTCGCTGCCAGGCTGGGCCTCCCCAACGGCGGCATCGTCGTAGTCCGCCCCGACGGCTATATCGGTGCACTCGCCGCGGTGGATGACCAGAACACCGTCACCCAGTACTTTGCCGCGCTCGCTAGCTAGGTAAAAGGCGAGATTGCATGTACGCCTATGACATTGACCCGCAATCGAGGTTCACCGATCGCACCCGCCAATTCGCCGGACTTGGTCTGCCGTTAGCGGACATCAGGGCAGTGCGGGAACGGACTATCGATATGTGGGCAGACGGACCCGGCGGATGGTCCTATCAATGCTCGAAGCTGGCCGAGTCATACACCACCGCAGGCGATCACCAACTCGCGGCGGACGCTTACGGCCGCGCACACTTCCCGTGTCTGAACACTGAGGCAACCTTTACCGTCCGACACCCTGATTTTTCACGGCCGCCCGCACACCGACGTCCACCTATTACCCGGCGCCGGACACTGCGCCATGTCCCGAACCCACCAGGTCGTCGGCTTAATCAACAACTGGCTACGCGCCCAGTTCGCCTCCACCACCTCATCTTCGAAGGAGTCGTGACCATGTCTCGCCGCGCCTGCATGGCCGACGCGCCCTAGTCGCCGGCGGCAGCCCTCGGAATGGGCGCGGCGATCGCCCGCATCACCCTGACCGCGTCCGGATACCTGCAAGGCCGAATCTCGTGAGTTTGGGAGCTGACGTACCCCAATTGGGCGGATCTCGACGCATTCGATGACTACTCGACCTAGCTCAGTTTTCGTCGAAGCCTGCGGCGCTTCCGCTCAGTGCCGCTTCCGTTTTCGCTCTTCGGCGAGTTCGTCGGCGCGGGAGTCGATGCGTCTACGCCGTCTGAAAACCCATTCCTCCCCGGGAACGTATCGGAAGACCAGGCGAGCCACCACGGTGGAAAGGACTCACAATCGGACCTTCATCACCGTGGCAGTGCGTTCAGCCGCCCGAGCGGCGGGCCGATCGCCACGATCGCCAGCCTCGCCGCGCGGCAAACGCCCCGGCCACCGCCGTCACACACCACACCGCGATCGCCGCGTAAGCCAGCGGCGCCGAGAATTCGCCGATCGACGCACCCAGGGCGGTGTACACGAACGCCCGCGGTAGCGACCCGATGAGGGCGCCGACCACCATCTGCCACAACGGAACTCCGAATGCCCCGAACGCATACGAGGCCAGTGCGTCGGAGATTCCCGGCACGAACCGTTGACCCACGACCGCCCACAACCCGCCGCGCGCGATCAGACCGTCGATGCGCTCCGCACGCTGTGGGCCGAGCAGGCCGCGGGCGCTTTCCCGACCGGCTCGACGGCCTGCCAAGCTGGCGATGACCGCCGTGCCGACGGTTGCGCCCAGCGTCACGAACGTCCCCAACGTCGGGCCGAACAGGAACCCACTGCCCGCCGCGAGCAGCGGGCCGGGAACCAGCAGCGCGCCCAGCGCTGCGGACGCCATCGCATAGGCCAGCGGCGCCAGTGGCCCGGTCGACGAGACCAGCCCGCGGATGTACTCCACGTCGATGATCTGTCGCACGGCGACCAGATAGAACAGTGCAGCCAGCAATCCCGCGAACAGCGCGAGCCGTCCCAGGTGTCGTCGCCGGGATGTCTCGGCGGTACCTTCGCTACCAACCATGCCGCCCGCAATCCTGCCGCACGCGGTCAATGTGGCTACCCGCACCGCCGGAATACACTCTTCCCGCGAGCGAAGGGAGCCCTGATGGTTGTGCGCGAGGATGTGCTGATCACTGCCGACGAGTTGGCACGCCGGCTCGCTGCGGGCGAGGCGGTGACGCTGCTGGACGTTCGCTGGGAACTCGGCGATCCGGACGGGGCCGCGGCCTATGAGCGCGGCCACCTGCCAGGAGCGGTCTACGTGTCCCTCGACGACGAGCTCACCGACCACTCGGTAGCGGGGCGGGGCCGGCATCCGCTGCCCTCCGGGCATGATCTGCAAGCCGCCGCGCGACGTTGGGGCGTCCGCAGCGGCGTTCCGGTGGTGGTCTACGACGACTGGAATCGCGCCGGATCGTCGCGCGCGTGGTGGGTACTGACGGCCGCGGGTATCCCGGACGTCCGGATCCTCGACGGAGGTCTTTCGGCTTGGGCAGGCGAACTGCACACGGGCACAGTCACTCCCGATCCTGGCGAGGTGACCGTCGCTCACCACGATCTGAACACCGGTGCCCTTCGGACCATCACGGCGGACGTGGCGTCGGAGGGCGGCAGGATCTTGCTCGACGCCCGCGCACCGGAGCGGTACCGCGGTGAGACGGAAACCGTCGACCCGGTAGCCGGGCACATCCCCGGCGCGCTCAATGTGCCCAGCCCTAGCCTGCTGACCCGGGATGGCGCCTGGCGGTCGGGTTCCGAGCTCACCCGGTTGTTCGACGAGCACCGCGTGAGTCCCGGCGCCGACATCGCGGTGTACTGCGGTTCGGGTGTCACCGCTGCGGTGGTGATCGCGGGCCTGGCTGCCGTGGGCGTGGATGCCGCGCTGTTTCCCGGCTCGTGGTCTGAGTGGAGTGCGGATCCGACACGGCCGGTGGCCACGGGCGCTGCCGCGGGTGCGACGTGAGGGTTCCGGTCGCCGCTATCCGGGCGTCGCCGCCGCCGCTGGTGCGGTGGCCGCCGGTGCAGTCGCCGCCGCCGCTGGTGGTGCCGCCGGTGTAGTCGCCGCCGCCGCGGGTGGTGCTGCCGGCGCCGTCTCCGGCGCGGGTGCCGGAGGCGGCGGGGCGGGAGGCGGCGGGGGAGGGGGAGGCGTGAGGATACGCACCATGTCCGGCTTCATCGCTTGGAGTTGGGCACCCCAATAGCCCCAGCTGTGAGTCCCGTTGGGCGGGAAATTGAATACCGCGTTACGTCCGCCCGCGGCCAGATACTTCTGTTGGAACTCCTTGTTGGTGGACAGCGTGATGTTCTCCAGATACGCAGCGCTGAAGTTGCCACCGAAGTCGCGGGTGGTGTCGAGATCCGAGCTCACCCCGTTCCCGCAGTACACCCACAGCGCGGTGCGGTTGGCGACCAGCCGGTTGATGTTGACCGTCGGATCGTTGCGTTGCCAGCCCCCGTCGCCCGGTTTACCCCACATGTCGATGGAGTCGAAGCCGCCGGCGTCCTGCATCGCGATGTCGATCAGCGTCGGCCACAGCCCCCGCGACGGGGCCAGGTAGCCCGACAGTGAGGCAGCGAACTTGTATTGCCGCGGGTACCAGGCGGCCAGCGTCAGCGCGCTGCCGCCCGACATCGACAGTCCGACCACGGCATTGCCGAACGGATTCTGGCCGCGATGGGCGGCCAGCCAATTGGGCAGTTCGCGTGTCAGGAAGGTCTCCCATTTGTACGTGACCGTGCCCGCGCGGTTCCTGGCCGGGCGGTACCAGTCGGAATAGAAGCTGGACTGGCCACCGACGGGCATGATCACCGAGATCCCGGACTGATAGAACCAATCGAATGCGGCGGTGTTGATGTCCCATCCGTTGTAGTCTTCCTGAGCCCGCAGTCCATCTAGCAACAGCACCGAATGCGGTCCGCCGTATTGGAATTGGACGCGGATGGTGCGGCCCATAGCCGGTGAGGGGACTTCCAGCAGCTCGACCGGCAGGCCCGGGCGAGAGAACGCCTCGGCCGTAGGCCCAGTGCTGACCGCCGTCAATCCGGCAGCGAGCAGCGCCACAACGGCAAGTTGCGCACCAACGCGCCGAATCGTGTGCCTCAAGATCGCCACGGGCGCGAACGTAACAGCGGCTCGCTGCGTAGTCCTGGGACCGCGCGGTGCGGTGATCGGGTTGTGACCTGGCCGGATTGGCTGCGTCGCCCCGGTGGCGAGTTCGTGATTGGCTTAGTCAGCGAGCAGGTTCACCATGCCGGTGAACACGCGCGGCATTCCGCTGGCCGCAGGAACGATCAGCGAGCGCAGCGGCGACGTGCTGGCGCGGAGGATCGCCGCGGTCATCAACCGGTAGCGGCGGGTACTTCGGCGCCACTGACGCTCGTAATCCGCGGGGCGGTCGGCGACCACGCAGTTCACCAGCAGCCGCGCCGCGGCGAACGCCAGCCCCAGACCTTCCCCGGTAAGCGCATCGACGTAGCCGGCCGCGTCGCCGACCAGCAGAACCCGCCCGGCCACCCGGTTACGGACCTTCTGCCGCAGCGGGCCGGCAGCCCGGTCAGGCTGGTGGGGGTGACCATCGATCCGCTCGCGCAGCAGCGGGAACTGGGCGAGGTGGTACTCGAAGCGGCCTTGCCGTGAGGTGAGTATCGCGATACCCACGCAGTCGTCAGCCACCGGCGTCACATACGCCTCGGCGTGCTGCGACCAGTGCACCTCGACGCAGTCGCTCCACGGCGCGATGGTGACGTGGCGTCTGATGCCCCAGCGCCGGGTCCGGGCTGAGGGCCGCTGCAGGCCGAGCTCAGCCCTGATCGGTGAATGCAGGCCGTCTGCCGCTGCGAGATAGCGGGCGCGGATCCCGTTGACTGTCAGCGACTTATCCGTCTGGATGATCGGTCCGACCTTGTCGTGCACCAGCGACACGCCCGACGAGGTCGCCTTTTGCTGCAGCGCCGCGTGCAGGACGCTGCGCCGAACACCCAACCCGGTACCCGAGGCGAAGGGTGCTGTGACACAACGGCGGCCGTCGACATAGGACACACCGCGGAAACGTCGTCCCGCCGGTCGAGTCCCGAGCAAGTCGAGTTGGCGGACAGCGTGCGGCATCAGCCCTTCTCCGCAGGCCTTGTCGATGGGGCCGGTGCGCCGCTCGATGACGGTGACCTCGAGGCCCGCCCGCGCCGCGTGAATGGCGGTGGCCAGACCCGCTGGCCCGCCCCCCGCGACCAACAGATCGATCATCTCAGCGACTCGAGAGCGTTGTTTTCCACCGAGATCCGGACCCGCAGCAATGCGGCGTTGAGCACGGTGAAGACCACCGCCGTGATCCATGCGCTGTGTACCAGGGGAAGTGCGATGCCTTCGACGACGACTGCCACGTAGTTGGGGTGCGGGATGAACCGGTACGGACCGCCGGTGACCCGGCGGGCGTCTGGAACGACGACCACCCGGGTGTTCCACTGCCGGCCCAGCGTGGCGATGCACCACCAGCGCAGCACTTGGGCGGCGATAACCACGGCGAGCATCGGCCAGCCCAGCGCCGGGATGAAGGGGCGATAGGCTGCCTCGACCAGGCATCCGGCCAGCAGCGCCGTGTGCAACAGCACCATGACCGGGTAGTGCCCGGCGCCGAACTCGATGCCGCCCCGGGCCCTGCTCCACTTCAAATTGCGTTGGGAGACGAAAAGTTCGACGACACGCTCGATGCCGACCGCGGCGATCAGCAAGGTGTAGGGGAGCATATTCAGCGCCAACGCAGCAGGACGAGCTCGGAGCAGAAGCCTGGCCCCATGGCCATCAGCAGACCCGACGTTCCGGCGGCCGGCTTGTCGGCGCGGAAGTCGCGCAGCACCTGGAGCACCGAGGAGGAGGACAGGTTGCCCACCGCGGCCAGTGAGCGCCACGTCAACTCGAGGGCGTTGTCGTCGAGTCCGAGGGTGGCGGTGATCGCCTCGATGACCTTGGGGCCGCCAGGATGCGAAACCCACGTCCCGATGTCGGAGACGGTGAGGTCGTGACCGCCGAGGAAGCCGTTAACGTCGTCGGCCAGGTAGCGTTCGATGAGTTCGGGCAGGTTCGGGGAGAGGATGAGCTGAAAGCCCTTCCGGCCGACCTGCCATCCCATGGTGTCCAGCGAGTCCGGGTACATCCTGCTGCATGAGTCAAGCACGTCGGGTCCGGCCGCGTCGATGTCGGCAGCTCTGTCCTTCCCGACGATGATCACCGAGGCGGCGCCGTCGCCGAACAGCGCGCTGCCCACCAGGCTGGCGAGTGTCGGTTCCACAGCGGGATAGGTCAGCGAGCACAGTTCCACCGACACCAGTGCGGCCACCTGATCGGGCGCTCCCCGCAGGTAGTCGTGCATTCGGGCGATTCCGGCCGCGCCGGCGACACAACCGAGCCCGAACAGCGGAATACGGCGTACGTCGGGCCGAAGCCCCAGCCGACCCACGATGCGCGCGTCCAGCGACGGCACGGCGATGCCGGTGACCGTCGTCGTTGCGAGCATATCGAGATCGGTTGGGGACAGACCTGCTTCGTCGAGCGCGGCGGTCAGCGACTCGCAGGCCAGATTCAGGGCGTGTTCGACATAGATGTCGTTGGCCTCGCCGAAGTCGTCCAGAGAGGGGTAGCGCTCGATCGGAAGTACGAAGTGGCGGGCGGTTACCCCGGCGTTCTCATGCAGTCCACGGACGACCTCGGCAAGACCGGCGAACGCTGGGACCGCAAGGAATGCCTCGGTGACCTCTTGCTGTGTGTACCGATGCGGTGGCAGCGCCCCCTGGACGCCGGCGATGACACTGATCGGGGCGTCGTTCGTCATGAGATCGATTCCCCCTTTTGGCTTTTCGGGGCATCAGCGCTGGGAGCTTCGCTGATGCCGAGGCGGTCGTGTATCCGCCGCAGCCAGTGTGGCGCCCACCAGTTCCTTTCCCCCATCAGACGCATGAATGCGGGCACCAGCACCATTCGGACCAGGGTGGCATCGACAAGGATGGCGAGTGTCAGGCCGAGGCCGAACAACTTCATGAGCGAAACGCTGGAGGCGATCAGCGCCGCGAACGAGATGGACATGATGAGCGCAGCGGCGGTGATGACTCGGCCGGTGTAGGCGATGCCCAGCGCTACCGCTTCGTCGCTATGGGCTTGGGCCTGGGCGCGTCCGTCCGCGGCATCTTCGGTGCCCTCTCTCAGTTTCAGCCAGCATTCGCGGATGCGCGCGATCAGGAACACCTCGTAGTCCATCGACAACCCGAATGCGACACAGAACAGCAACACCGGCATGTTCGCGACGAGGGTGCCGGTGGTGGTCGTCCCGAGCCCGCCGAGATGACCGTCTTGGAAGATCCACACCAACGCGCCGAACGCGGCGGTGAGGGAAAGTATGTTCAGGATCAGCGCTTTCAACGGCACCACGACGCTGCCGGTCAGCAGGAAAAGCAGCCCGAACATGATGACCGCGATGACTCCGAGCACGAGCGGCAGCTTGGAGGTGATGGCCTCGACGCTGTCGCGGTTTGTTTGGGCGGTGCCCGTCAGCTGGATCGTCCGTCCACCGGGGCCGGGGACGGCGTGCAGTCGGTCGAGCTGGGTCTCGGAGGCGTCGGAGAACAAGGGTGCGGTGGAGGATACCGTGAGGAAGACGCTGCCCTGACTCTCGCCCGTCGGTGCGGACGGTGGACCGACGAGCGTCCCGTCGACGAACGTTCCGGTCGGAGCGGACACCCCGGGCACGTCGGGCACCCGGGACAGTTCAGCGGCGTACCCGGACAGATCGGCCGCCGACAGGCCTCTGCTGTCGGGAACCACCACGGTGACAGCGCTGCTGGAGTTGTCGGCGAAGTCGCTGCGTAACATGTCGCCGACCTGATGCGCTGACGCCGACTTTGGCAGCACCCGGTCGTCGGGGAACCCCCACCGCACGCCGAGGAACGGTGCGCCCAGCGCAAGCAGTAGGACGACCACGGCCGCACCGAGCGGAAGTGCGCGACGCATGACTGCTTTCGCGCACCGGTACCAGAACCGGTGTTCGACGGGAATGGGCTGAGGATCGGGCCTGCGCAGGATTCGGCGGGCGAGCCGGCGAACGTCCAGCGAGTCGATTCGGTCGCCGAGCAGCACCAGT
>JAHZJB010000021.1 GCA_022601135.1 Actinomycetes bacterium
ACGGACGGTCCTATACGCTCAGCGCGGTCGCCCGGGGGTCTGACTCGCGCACCGTCACGTCCGTGTCGGAGTTTTCTACCGTCACGCCGCACTCCCAGGTCGGGGTTAAGCTGGGCATGGCTAACGGCGCGCCGCTGTCGGAGGATGGCGTCTACGGTGTCGGAACCGTGATCGTGGCAACCTTCGACGCGGATATCCCTGACCGGGCCGCGGCCGAATCGCGCCTAAAGGTCAAAACCTCGCCGCAGTTGGCGGGTTCATGGATGTGGGTCAACGATCGCAAGGCGCACTGGCGGACCCGTGAGTATTTTCCTTCCGGTACCGAGGTCACGGTCAAAGCCGATCTCTACGGCACTGATTTGGGTGGTGGACTATTCGGAGAAAAGGACAAGCAGGTCAGTTTCCGGATCGGGCCATCTCGTGTCGCGATCGCCGATGACACGACCAAACTGGTCAGTGTCTACGAGAACGGCCGTTTGGTCCGTACGATGCCGACATCGATGGGCCGGGGAGGGACGCAGACTGTCGGGGGCAAGACAATTGCGTTTTGGACACAGCCTGGTGTTTACACGGTGATGGAGAAACAGAATCCTGTCTTGATGGACTCATCGACCTACGGATTGCCCGTCGATTCTGCATCGGGATACAAGATCAGCGTCCCGCACGCGGTGCGGATCAGTCCCGACGGCATCTACCTCCATGAGCGCGAAGCGACAGTGTGGGCGCAGGGAAACACCAACGTTTCGGCGGGCTGCTTAAATCTGAGCGCTGAGAACGCCGCGTGGTACTACGACTTCGCCAATCCGGGCGATGTTGTCGAGGTCCGGAATACCGGCGGCGCACCGCTGGAACAGTGGCAGAACGGAGATTGGTCTGTGCCGTGGGACGAATGGGTAAGTGGCAGCGCTTTGCGTCCCTGACCAGTGCGCGATGAGTCGCACGAGGTGAGTTAATTCGCGGGGGCCACTCGGACCCGAGGGCCGGTGAACGGGCTTCCAACATCGGACGGATGGCAATCTTAGGGACGCTTGAACGTGGGGGAGAACTATCATGGCAGAACAATTACGTAGATATACCGTAGATTGCTCTGATTCAGAGGGCGCTACGGAGCGAAAGGAACTCCCGGCGTGAATCCCATGACTCGAACTCTGCTGACCGCCTTTGTGGCCATCACTGTGGCCATCGGCGCCGGTGTGTACTTTTCAAGCCGAGATGGTGGAACCGAAGGATCAAGTGGAACACGATCAGGTGAAGCGCAGGGTGATGGCGAAGCCCAGGTAGTGCGCGAGAACAGTCATCGCCTCAGTTCCGCCCCCGACAGCGATGTGACCTTGTCGAATTTCTCGATTTCGAATGTGAAGGTTGCCGCGCGGCGTTCCCCGCCGTTGAGCAGCTGCGAGCGCAGAACGGCCAGCAAGTCACCTTCGTCGCCCGCTACTTCCCGATGCCCGGGCATTTCAACGGAGAACGGGCGGCACGTGCGGTCGAAGCAGCGGCGCAGCAAGGCCAGTTCGAACCCATGTACAAGAAGATGTTCGAGACGCAGGGTCAATGGGGCGAAAAGCAGGTACCGGCAGACAAGGTGTTCCGAGGATTCGCAACCGAACTGGGTCTCGACGTAGCTGCGTGGGACGAGGCGTACAACGCTCCGGCCACCCTCGATCGAATCGAGGAGGATGTCGCCGACGGCACCGCCCTCGGAGTGAAGGGCACGCCTACCTTCTTCCTCAACGGGAAGAAATTAGAGATCAAGACTTACGCCGACCTGGGCGCTGCGATCAAAAACGCTCTCGGCCAGTAGCAGTAGGCAGCGCACCTCAGTACCCACCCCCAGTTCGCGTAGTCAACCTTGACCGTGGGGTGGCTGTGGGCGGTCTACGTCGACCCGACCGGCCCCGCAAAACCCCGCGCGGCAGCGACGGATTCTTCCCGCGAACGACAGCGATTGCGGCGCCGCCACCTAACTTATTGACCTGCTCATTGAGCGGTCGAGGGCCGATTCGCTGCCTATCGTTTAAGCCGGCCTAGAGTAGGTTGCTGGCCGCACAATGAGCGCCGACTGCTTGCGCCCTGGTCCAACGCCGTTTGGCCGTCGCTGAGTATGCAGATGATGCCGTCATTGTCGATGCAGACGTCTTTCGGTGAGTTGGTCAACGTGGTGATCGGCTGTCTGTCAACGGCGGCCGAAAATTGACCCCTTTCCGCGTCGACACGGGGTCAGTTTTCAGGCGGCGCCGACAAAAGCCGTTCCGATCGCCGCGGTGGTGTCGCCGTGGCGTGGCTGCAGGGCGGCGGGCATCACGATGTGGGTTGATGAGCACGATCGGCATCGGGGTACGGCGAGGTTGCACGGTCACGGTGTGCCGTCGCGGTCGCGCACGATGCGCTGTCGGCCGTATCCCCTGGGCGACCAGCTGGCCGGTGTTACCGAGCGGGCAGCGTAGCTCGCCGTCGGCGAGTAGTTGCTCGGCAAGTTCGGTGGTGCGGGCGACGATCAACGTGGAGCCGGTCCATGACACATCCTCCTTGCCCATCACCCTCGGGCGGGCATAGGGGACAGACAGTTCGTGTTGGGCGGCACCAGATCTGGGTCGGCCACCGTCACTGACCGTGGCGACCAGAGCAATCCTCACCGCGTCGAGGTCCGAGTGGGGTTAGCGCCGGGCTTCGGCGGGCAGCCAGGCCGATCGTGGGCGCAGTGACGATGCAGACGACCACGATCCCGCACATCGGTTATCGCCAATGACCGAATACGGCCGTCGTGGTCGTCACCCAGGGGACGGTCAACAAACGCCTGCCGTTCGTCTGCCCATAAGGCACTCAGTGAGCGGTACCGCAGAAGTCATCAGGATCGGACTTATTGCTTCTGTCATCGACCTCGTGCTCTACGAGGTACGAGTTTTCCGACTGGAACGCCGTTATATGTCTTGCCCTCCAAGGGGCCCGGGATCAGAGTCTGGGTGTTTGGCAGCGGTCTTCTGCCGGTTTCGCCTGTGTTGCCAGAACGCGATCACGCCTCCGAGCGCCAGGCCGACACCGGCCGCTGTAAGTACAGAGGCCTTGGTGTCCGAACCCGCGGGCGCCGCGGACCCCGGCGGAGATCGTTCAGCGGTGCTCGGTGCTGCACGGGATTGCGCAATTGTGGATGAGGGCTGTTCGTGGAAGCTGGCGATGGTGAAGATGTAGGAGCCCGAGACAGGGTGGCCGTCTGATGAGACCACGCGGTAGCCGACGGTGTACAGGCCGTTCGTGAGTCGGTCGGGCCCGAGGGCGACAGTGAGGCGCGACCCTTCGACGTTCGCCGAGCCGGACACCCAGTTGCGACCATCGGCGCTGGTAACGGCGACGTCAGCGAACGCTGGATTGAT
>JAHZJB010000022.1 GCA_022601135.1 Actinomycetes bacterium
ACGATGGAGCACGGCACAATCGGCGCCTTTGTCCGCAGCGCCGCCGACACGAATCCGCCGCGGCCGAAACGCTGTAGCTTGTAGCGATCCTTGAAGTGCTTGCCCAGGCCCTTGTACCCCTCGGGAAATACGGCCGTCAGCTCCCCGGCTTCCAACAGCCGATGGGCGTCGTCCGTGCACGCCATGGTGTGGCCGGCCTTGCGGGCCGCTTGACCGACCACCGGCATGTCGAACACCATGTCAGCCGCCAGCAGGCGCAGATCACGATGTGCCGGATGCTGATCCCGCACGGCGACCGACGTCATCAGCCCGTCGAACGGCAGCACGCCGGCGTGATTGGCCACCACCAGCGCCGCACCTGATTCCGGCAGGTTCTCGATGCCGCTGACCTCGACGCGGAACCACGAGTTGAACAACACTCTCAGCAAAGGAAGGAAGATTGCGTCGTTGAGGTGAGAGTCGAAGCCGAACTCGTCAACGTCGTAGTCCCCGACCATCCGCTTGCGCACGAACTCAGCAACGGCCGCGATGCGCTTGGCGAGTTCGTTGGGCACCACGTCTTCGGTCGGCGCGCCGGCCCCGGACGCGCGGCGTTGGTCGATTTCGCGTACCACGGCCGCGATCTGATCGGCCGATGCACGCTTGCCCGGTTCGACCAGTAGCGAAGGATGTCGACGAGAGCGGTCGGCACGCTGCGACGCCGACCGCCGCGCCGTTGCGCCGCGTCCGGAATTTGTATGCAGCGGAATAACTTTCGCTGTTGGCTCACCCGCCACCGGCATATCCTCTCACCACCCTGCTCTACGCATTGAAGTCTAGCGCCCCCAGCGCTGCGCCGTCGCCACCGCACGCTCCTCGGCTGACCGTATCCACCGCGGGTCCACAATAGGCGTCAGCCCGCGCCCACGTACGTAATCGTCGAACGCCTCGGCGGTCGTCCACTTGGTGGCGAAGCCGAGTTCGGTGCGCATCCTCGAAGTATCCATGACTCTGCCAAAGCTCAGGTAATCGAGATGCTCGCGATCCAACTCTGTGTGGCGGGTCGCGCGCGACAGCGAATCCGCTACCACCAGAGCCGAACGCGGCACCGGCAGCGCCAGACGTCCCGCCCGGCGAATAGCCTGGCTCATCAGCATGATGCCGGACGCCCCGACGTTGAATGTGCCCGCTTTGCCGGCCACGGTCGCGCGCTCGAGCGCTCCCAGCGCGTCCTGTTCATGAAGCAGCTGCAGTCGCGGGTCGCGGCCGATGATGGTGGGCACCACCGGACCGGCGAGGTAACGGGATAGGGCCGTGTCCATGGCAGGACCGATCATGTTGGCCAACCGCAGGATCGCCACGGCGATATCGGGCCGGCGCCGGCCCAGGCCGCGCGCATAGCCCTCGATATCGATGCTGTCGCGCGCGAATCCATCGCTGGGCGGTCTGCGCCGACTGCTGCTCTCGGTGAACAGCACCGGGTCACGAGAATGGGAACCGTACACCTCCGAGGTCGACTTGAGGATGACGCGGCGCACCGAGGGCGCTTTCTGACAGGCCGCGAGTAGCTGGATCGCCCCCATCACGTTCAGCTCCTTGAGCGCCGCGCGCCCCCCGGAACGGGGTGAATACGACGCGGCGGCCGCGTGCACCACGGTGTCGACGTTCCCATTGCGGATGACCTTGGCGATGAAGGGGTTGCGAATGTCGGCGCGGACGAACTCCGCACGACCCATTCTCCGGAGCAGGTCTTTGCTCGGCGCGATTGCGTCCACCGCGATCACGTGGTTGATCAGCGGGTTCTGGGCAAGGCGCGCGGTCAGGTAGCCGCCCAGGAACCGGCATGCGCCGGTCACCAGAACGACTTTGGGGTAGTCCAATGCGTCTCGGGCATCCGATCCGTCGGAGTTACCCCCCGAACGACCCGTAGCATCCATCGGGGGCAGCCTGACCGTTGTCCGGTGGGCCTACTTGCCCAATTTTCTTCGCTGCACCCGGGTGCGGCGAAGCAGCTTGCGATGCTTCTTCTTCGACATGCGCTTACGCCGCTTTTTTATGACAGAACCCATGAACTCCGCTACCTAAAGTTGTCTTGACGATCGTTCGGCCACCGCTGGTGCCGAGGTAAGTCTCGAACCCTCACCTTACCTGTGCGACCTGGGCTGGCGAAAAGCGGATGCGACGAGCCGCATGAGCGAGCAGCATCAGGCCCGCGAAGGGCGTCTAGCCCGCGTCGAAATAGGAGCTCTCAAGCATGTCGTGAACAGCCTTGGCATGCACACGGAACGACCGACCCACCCGCACTGCCGGCAGCTCACCGTTGTGCACCAGGCGATACACGGTCATCTTGCTCACCCGCATCAGGCTTGCCACCTCGGCGACGGTGAGAAATTGAGCTCGAGGCGGTTGGCCCTCGGTCTGCCCGGCGTCGGGCGCCGGTTTGCCGCTGGCCGAATCCCGCGCCGACGGCCCGTTCATAGACGTCATCGCAACCCAATCCGTCAGGCGCAGGCAGTTCCAGCGGCTTCCCCACCGCTGGCACCAACCCGTGCTTACCATTGGGAGAATAGCGTGGCAGGTGGGGTTACTGCGACGGGTGTGGGCTAATCAGTTGAAAATAAATTAACTACTCGGATGTAATTCCTAGCTGCTCAGAGCGTTGTTTCGCGGCTTCCACGGCGTTAGCGACCGCTGCCCGCAAACCGCCTCGTTCGAGTTCGCGCAGACCAGCGGCGGTAGTGCCGCCCGGCGAGGTAACTGTGGCGCGCAGCTGCGCGGCCGCGGTATCCACCGTCAGTCCCATCGCGGTATCCCCGTTCGGCACGGCGCCGTCGAGCCGCTCCAGGAGCATCGCGGCCGAGCCTGCCATCGTTTTCACGGCCAGTTCGGTGGCCACCGACCGCGTCAGACCGGCCTCCACACCGGCATCGACGAGCGCTTCGACCATCAGGAAGAAATACGCGGGTCCCGAGCCGGACAACGCGGTAACCGCGTCGAGCTTGGTCTCGTCCACGGTAAGAACCTCGCCGACAGCTTTGAACAGCGCCGAGACCTCCTCGACGTGCTCTTCGGTGGCGAATCGGCCCGGCGCGACCGCGCTCACTCCCACGTTGACCAGCATCGGCGTGTTGGGCATGACCCGCACCACCGGGGAACCGGCGGGCAGCTTGTTCTCGTAGAAAGCCGTGGCGACCCCTGCGGCGACCGTCACGAATACCTGCTCGGCCGCGTCACTTGCCAACTTGGCAGCGGTATCGGCGATGTCACCGATGACGTCGTCCACATCCGCCGGCTTTACCGCCACGACCACGTACTTGGCGGCGTCGACCGCATCCGAGACCGTCGTGACCAACACCGCGTACTTTTCCGCGATGTGTTTCGCCCGCGCCGCATCCTTCTCGGCCACAACCAGGTCCTTGACCTGCTTCCCGGCGCTCAGCAGCCCCCCCAACAGCGCCTCGCCGATACTTCCACCGCCGATGATCGCGATTCTGGCCATGCCCGAAAGCATCGCACGACGACGGACTCAGACCGGCGGCGGCACCATCGCCAACTGGCGGCTCTGCACGATGATTCGCCCCTCACAATCGACCACGATGTGATCCTCGTCGAACCAGTCCTGCCCGATCTGCGTCGTGGTGCACATCACCCGCAGCCAACCGTCGGCCGGCCGCGCCCGCAGGTAAGCCGTCAGCTGAACCGTCGGAGCCCACCCGAATCTGTTCATCGCATAGGTCACCGGCGCCGAAACATCTCCGCACAGCAGCGCGAACAGGACATCGGGGGCCACCCCCCTCGGTCGCACCCAATACTCGATCACCGGCGGGCCGCCGTCCGAACGCGGAGTGAAGGTCGTCAGCGACGGCCTGATGTCACAGCCCCGCGCCAGATGGACAATGTGAGCCATCGGATGCCCCGGGCCGATCGGTTCGAGACCCGGCGGCGGGTCCGGCGTCATGAGCGGCACCACGGGGTTGACGGACAGCAACGGTGCCACGTGGTGTTCGGGGGTGCCCATCGTGATGGCGGCGCGCAGCGCGGTGCGCTCACCCTGTCTCAGTTCGACGTCGACGAGGCTGACCCGGCGGCCCCGTTTCCGTACCGTGCTGACGACCTGCATCGGACCCGGATCAGGCGCCCACAGGAAACTCCCCGACACCGCGATCGGGTCCACCTCGGCGCCGTCGGCAAGCTCGGCGCGGGCCCCCTGGGCGCACAGCGCCAGCATGGCCCCGCCGTGCACCTTCGGCCCGATCGTCCAATGTTCGTTCAGTACCCCGGCGTACACGCCGTCGCCGGTCCGGGTGAGCGCCATCGCATCGGTGAACGCCGTGGAACTCGTCATGCGGTGTCCTCGCTGTCAGCGCAACAGATGCGCCCGGGCAAATTGCAGCGACTCAGCCAGCAGCGCCGCGCGCTCGACGCCATTGCGCGCACCGGAGGTCGTAACCTCCAGGATGACGTGGCCGGCAAAATCCCCGGCGGCCAGAGCCTCGCAGATCTCCACGGCGGGCTGAGTGCCGCGGCCCGGCACCAGATGCTCGTCCGCCGATGCGCCACTACCGTCGCACAGGTGCAGGTGCACCAAACCTCCACCCATGCGCCCGGCCATGTCCAACGCATCGGTCCCGGCTGTCGCGGTGTGCGACAAATCCAGCGTGTAGTGCGCATGGCCGCCGTCGAGCGGGTCGTACGACGGTGCGAATGCCGAAATTCCCGGACCCGGGTTGCCACCCCGCTTTCGCATCCGCTCGATCGATGTCTGGCCGGCCCCAAAAAATCTGTCCGCGCGAAACGGGAACATGTTTTCCACCGCCACCATGACATCGCTGGTGGCTTCCAGCTCGGCTACCTGATCGGCGAACCCGTCGGCGTAGCGGCGCTGCCAGCGAAAAGGCGGATGGACCACCACGGTCTGCGCCCCGAGCTGCTCTGCGGCTCGCACGCTGCGGTCCAGCTTGGTGATCGGGTTGGCGCCCCAGACCCGCTGGGAAATTAGCAGGCAGGGAGCGTGCACCGACAACACGGGCATCCCGTAGCGCTTGGACAGCTGCTGGATGGCGCCGATATCTTGACTCACCGATTCTGCCCACACCATCAGCTCGACGCCGTCGTAGCCCAGACGGGCGGCGTACTCGAACGCGGCCTCGGTCCTCAGCGGATAGACCGAGGCCGTCGAAAGACCGACCTTGATGGCGGGGCGCACGGTGCTTATCCGGCCTTTTCTCGATCAGAGCGGGCTGTCAGCCCGATTGCAGCAATGCCAGCGGACCCAACGTGACCAACGCGCCGACTGCCACCGCCATCAGGGTGCTGCCGATGTCCTCGGTCTTGCGCACCACCCGCACGGCGACGACCAGACCCAGGATCACCAGGACCGACAGCACCAGGGCGATGATGTTGTTCCACCTCCAGAGCTGGTCGAACGCGACGAACAGGCCCGCGCCGAGCAGAACCGCGAAGATGCTCTGCCCGACGATCCACAGTGCGCGCACGAACCCCGACAGCCGACGCGGGGCGCCGTCCCGCGGGTACCCCGCGTCACCGAGATCCTCGTCGAGTTCATCCAGGACACCGAGATCGACGTTCTCGGGTGCGGTGAGGGCGCCGCGCCGGGCGAGGTCGTCAGCGACCGTCTGGCCGCCGAACAGCGGCTCCTGGGTGGAGCGCAGGTAGGACGGCAACTCTTCGCCGTCCCCGGCATCGGGTGCGGCGTCGTTTTCGGGGATCTCGATGTCGGGCAACGAGGCCAGATCCGCCACTGAGTCGAGCCGATCGGTCGCGTCGCCATCGTCGGGCGGATCTGGGCTCATGTGCTCGGCGTCCTCGACCGCCGATTCTGACTGCTGCTTGGACTTCTTGGACGCCTTGGACTTCTTGCTCGATTGACGGCCAAATCCGAAACGCCGCGGTCGTGGCGGGACATCGGCAGGGTCGGGCTCAGGGCCACGATGCTCGAGATGCGCCGCGTACTCAGCGACAGCGTCGGCGTAGTCATCGTCGACATCGTCGCCAGATGGCTCCACCGCGTGCTCCTCGCTGACGACCGCCGCGATCTCGTCGGTCTCGGTCTCGTCGGTCTCGGTCTCGATCTCGTCAGTCTCGTCGGCCTCGTCGGCCTCGTCGGCCTCGTCGGCCTCGTCGGTCTCGTCGGCCTCGTTGATCTCGATTTCGTCGGCCTCGTCAATCTCGTCGACCTCGGTCTCGTCGGCCTCGTCGACGTCGGTCTCGTCGGCCTCGTCGGTCTCGATCTCGTCGGCCTCGTTGATCTCTA
>JAHZJB010000005.1 GCA_022601135.1 Actinomycetes bacterium
CGTGGGGTGCGGCCAACCGGTCGGCCTTGATTCGGGTTCCGATGTACACACCGCACAAGTCGTCGTCACGGCGGGTCGAGGTGCGCAGCCCCGATTCGGCCTGCAACCCCTACCTGGCCTTCGCTGTCCTGCTGGCCGCGGGTCTGCGCGGCATAGAGAAGGGTTACGTCTTGAGCCCGCAGGCCGAGGACGACGTGTGGAGTCTGACGCCCGAGGAGCGCCGCGCCATGGGCTACCGGGAGTTGCCCGGCAGTTTGGGCGTCGCGTTGACCGATATGGAGGGCTCGGAGTTGGTCGCCGAAGCACTCGGCGAGCACGTCTTCGACTTCTTCCTGCGCAACAAGCGCACTGAGTGGGAGAACTATCGCAGCCATGTCACACCGTTCGAGTTGAAGACCTACCTGTCCTTGTAGAGCGGTGCTTGTAAGTTCAGTGGCGTGGTCAAACCCGCGACACAGCGACCCAAGCTTCCCGGCGTCGGCCGGCTCGGGCTGGTCGAGCCGCCGGCACGGGCCCATCTGGACGGGCTCGGGTGGAACACCGACGCCCACGTCGAGCTGTTGTGGTCGCTGTCGCGGGCGCCCGACGCTGATTCAGCCCTGAGCGCTGTCGTTCGTCTTTCCGAGGCACTGGGAAACGAGTGGGGCGAACTCGATCGCGCCCTGCTCACGGACCGCTCCCTGCGGGGCAGGCTGTTCGCGGTGCTCGGCTCGTCGCTGGCGTTGGGTGACCATCTGATCGCCAACCCGGAATCCTGGCGCCTGCTGGCCGGCGACGTCCCGCTGCCCTCGGCGCCGGAGTTGCGGGAACTGTTCACCGAACGGGCGCAAAGGGAAACGGATGCCGCCGCGGCCATACCGCCGCTGCGCACGCTGTACCGCAACCGTTTGCTGGTGCTGGCGGCTCTGGACCTCGCCCCGACGGTGGAAAACGAACCTGTGCTCCCGTTCACCATCGTGGGTGAGCATCTCGCCGACCTCGCCGACGCGGCGCTCGGTGCGGCATTGGACGTGGTGTCCCGGTCGGTGTGCGGTGACGCGGGAACCGAAGCGGCGCCCGCGCTGGCGGTGATCGCGATGGGTAAGTGCGGCGCGCAGGAACTGAACTACGTCAGCGACGTCGACATCATCTTCGTCACCGGTGACGGCTCGCAGGGCGGCCTCAGTGTCGCGACTCGGATCGCGGGCGAGATGATGAGGCTGGCCGGCGAAGCGTTCTTCGAAGTGGATGCGGCACTGCGGCCGGAGGGCAAGCGGGGGCAGCTGGTGCGCACGTTGGATTCGCACGTTGCCTATTACCAGCGGTGGGCGAAAACCTGGGAGTTCCAGGCGCTGCTGAAGGCGCGGCCGGCGGCTGGAGACAGGGATCTCGGTCAACGCTACATCCAAGCCCTGATGCCGATGGTGTGGACGGCGTGTGAGCGCGAGGACTTCGTCCCCGAGGTTCAGGCGATGCGTCGGCGCGTCGAGCGACTGGTTCCTGCCGACGTGCGGACCCGAGAGCTCAAGCTCGGCAGTGGCGGTTTGCGCGATGTCGAGTTCGCCGTCCAGCTACTGCAATTGGTGCATGGCCGAAACGACGATGCGCTGCAGGTGGCGTCGACAGTCAATGCGCTGGCCGCACTGGGAGCCGGCGGCTACGTGGGTCGCGACGACGCGGCCAACCTGACGGCGTCCTACGAATTCCTGCGGCTGCTCGAACACCGGCTTCAACTGCAGCGTCTCAAACGCACCCATATGTTGCCCGCGGCTGACGACGAGGAGTCGATGCGGTGGCTGGCCCGTGCCGCGCACATGCGCCCGGACGGCCGCCACGATGCGGTGGGCGTACTTCGCGAGGAACTCAAGCGGCAGAGCCACCGGGTGTCGAGGCTGCACGCCAAGCTGTTCTACCAGCCGCTGCTGGAATCGGTCGGTCGAGACTCCGTAGGACTGTCGGACGGTATGAGCGCCGAATCAGCCGAACGTCAGCTCGCTGCGCTTGGATATGAGGGGTCGCACAGCGCGTTGACCCACTTGGCCGCCCTCACCGGTGATACGGCGCGCCGTGGCCGGGTGCAGCAGGTGCTGCTGCCGACGCTGTTGGATTGGCTCTCCGACACCCCCGATCCCGATGCCGGGCTGCTGGCTTACCGCAGACTCTGTGATGAACTCGCAGATCAACGATGGTTCCTGGCGGCCCTGCGCGACGAGGGCGCGGTAGCCAAGCGGCTGATGCACGTCCTCGGCACCTCCGCGTATGTCCCGGAACTGCTGATGCGGGCCCCCGAGGTGATCCAGCTCTACGCCGACGGGCCCAACGGGCCCAAGCTGTGCGACGTAGACACCGAGGGGGCGGCGCGGTCTTTGGTGGCTTCAGCGGCCCGGCACCCCGATCCGCCGGGCGCGATCGCCGCGGCGCGATCGCTGCGCCGCAGGGAGCTGGCCCGGATCGCCTCGGCCGACCTGCTCGGCATGCTTGAGGTGACCGAGGTGTGCAAGCAACTCACCTCGGTGTGGGTGGCAGTACTCGAGGCCGCGCTGGAGGCGACGATCCGCGCGAACACCCCTGAGGGTGGTCCGCCCGCAGCCATCTCTGTCATCGGTATGGGCCGCCTCGGCGGCGCTGAACTCGGGTACGGCTCGGACGCCGACGTGATGTTCGTGTGCGAACCCCACCAGGGGGTTGACGAATCGGCGGCTGTGAAGTGGTCGTCCACGGTGGCCGAACAGCTCCGGACGCTACTGGGGACCCCCAGCGGTGACCCGCCGCTGGACGTCGACGCCGGCCTGCGTCCCGAGGGCCGCACCGGCCCGTTGGTGCGCACCCTGGCCTCTTATGCGGCCTATTACGAACAGTGGGCACAGCCGTGGGAGGTTCAGGCGCTGTTACGTGCGCATCGCGTGGCAGGTGACCTCGAGCTCGGCGAACGTTTCCTGTTGATGGCCGACAAGACGCGCTATCCAGCCGGTGGGGTCTCGGCCGAGACGGTGCGGGAGATCCGGCGTATCAAGGCGCGGGTAGACGCTGAACGGCTGCCACGCGGCGCGGATCCGAAAACGCACACGAAACTGGGCCGAGGCGGTTTGACCGACATCGAGTGGACGGTGCAGTTGCTGCAGCTGCGCTACGCGCACGAGATGCCTGCGCTACACACCACGTCGACGCTGGACACGCTGAACGCCGTCGGCGCGGCCGAACTGATCGCCGACAGCGATGTCGAGATGCTGCGCGAAGCGTGGCTTACGGCGACGCGGGCGCGCAACGCACTGGTGCTGGTGCGCGGAAAACCCACCGATCAGCTACCCGGACCGGGCCGATTGCTCAACGCGGTGGCGGTGGCGGCCGGCTGGCCCAACGGGGATGGCGGTGAGTTCCTGGACAACTATCTGAGGATCACCCGACGGGCAAAAGCAGTCGTGCTGCGGATTTTTGGAGAATAAGCGTGGAGTTCGCGTTCGACGTCATCAGTGCCGAGGAATACGACCGGCAGCAAACGAGCTACGTGCCGCTGACAGATGTGCTGCGCAAGCTCATCGACATCGGGATTCATACGGCGGTTGATGACGCCACGGTGCGGCAGGCTCTGGAGCACCTCGAGGCCGCGGCGGCACTGCTGGAGGGTGAGCAGCGCCACGCGACGTCTACGCTGCGGCACGCCCACACGGGCCGTCCGTTGGCCTGGGCGAATCCCGCTGTGGGCCTACGAAACGCGATCGCCCCACCGATGATCATCGAGCACGAGCCGGACGGAAGCTGCTGGAGCGAGTTCACGTTGGGTCCCGCCTACGAAGGCCCCCCGGGATGGGTGCATGGCGGCATCTGCGCGCTGCTGCTCGACCATATCCTCGGTGAAGTTGCCAGCCACGGGCTCACCCAGCCGAAGTTCACCGGGACGATCAGTCTGAAGTACCTGCGCGGAACGCATTTGGGGCCATTGCGCGCCGAGGCGTTCGTCGAGCGGGCCGAGGACGTCAAGACCTTCGCACGTGGCTGCCTCAAGGACGGGCAGGGCATCACCGTCGAGGCCGAAGGTGTGTTCATAAAGCCTGCCTGGGCGCGCGGCGCGGGATGACGTTTTCGGTCGCTACGGCGCGGACGGGCCGAATGCGCGGTCATAGGCGTCGAACACGGCCTGTCGTGAATAGGTCGCCAGGAAATGGCTTCGGGCGTTGGCCGAGAGTTCGGCGTTGCGTTCTGGATCGGTCAACGAACAGAGCAGTTCGGCGACCTCAGCGGGTCCGCGCCCGACCAGGACGCCTTCACCTGGCCCGCTGGAGATTCCTTCCGCGCCGATCGGGGTGGAAACCGACGGCAGCGAACGGCTCAGCGCCTCGATCACCTTGAGCTTGATGCCCGATCCGAAACGCAGCGGGTTGACCAGTGCGGCCGCTTGACCCAGTGCCTCGGCCAAGTCGGGCACATATCCGTCCATCGAGACGCTGTCGCCTTGCTCGGCGGCCAGTGCCAGCGCCTCGGTGCCCGCATTGAGTCCGATCACCCGGAATTGAGCCGAGGGTAATCGCGTGAGCACCATCGGCCATATCTCGCGCAGGAACCACCGCAGTCCGTCGTCGTTGTGCGCGAGACCCAAGTCGCCGAGGAAGACGAATTCCGGGGCGCCCCGGTACCGCCGATCAGACGCCGGGGCTGTTGCCAGCAGCGGTGGGACGCATTGGATACGGCCCGGTGCCACGCCCGTGCGGCGCGTCAGCACGCCGACTTCGTCCTCGTTGACCAGCAGGCACCGACGGAACCCGCGTGCTGCCCGGTCCTCGCTGCGCCGGACCAGTGTCCGTTCGAGGCGAAGCAATGCCGTCTGGGCCGTCTTGTTTTCACCCAGGGGGCGCAGGCGCCGCGGGACGTGTTCGGCGAAGTTGCCCAACGGGCTGCTGTCGACGTCAGGGTATCGTTTGGCGGCCGTCAACATGCGGCCGTAGCGCTCGGAGAACAGGTCATCGAGGTAGCAGATCTGGTGTTCGGCTACCTGGGCCGGGGCGTACTGCGCCATCCGGACGGTGTCGTACACCCGCAACTGCGGACTGATGTTGTCGAGAATTCGGTTGATCGCGATTCCCGTCCGTCGCGAGCCGAGGAACGCCTCCTGCAGGCTGGACCGGCCAGTGGTCACCCGAGTCGCGATGCTGCCGAGCACGGCCGCCCGGCTGGGACCCGGAACCACGTGTAGGTTCACCGGGAATTCCTGGTGTTGTGGTGGTGACCCGATCTTGACGTAGTGCACGTTGTCCGGGCCGTAGCGGTCGGCGAAGAAATCGAGAAAACCGGCGAGGACGATCTTCTTTCCGGCATCAGTCGGATACGGATCGACGGCACTGACCAGCGCGACTGACACCGCGACATGTTATACGCCGTTGCCTTTCACGGCGCCGCCCTGAGTCGGAACGGCCAGTGCGCCAGAAGCGGGGCCAGGGTGCGAGCCGCACGATCCGCAGCCCGTTGTCGAGATCGTTACCGGATGCTGCAATTGATGCGGCTACGCTTCACAAGGTCGCACTTCGGCCCGGCGTGTCTCCGATGGTGTGGCGTCGACGTGGCCTGGCCGCATGATCGACAGCGAGAGGAGAGCCATGAACAAGCGTCGTCTGGCCGTTCTCCTCTTCGCGCTTGCGGGCACCGTGGTCGGTGCGGTACTCGGCGTGTTCGCGACGCCGCACTCGAACCGATACGAGGCCTGGGTAAATGTCGTTCTGGTTCCGCCACCCGATATGTCGTCGGCCGAAGCCTCAAGTTTCTGGGAGGTGCTTACCAACGGACAGATCAGCCGGACGGCGGCCATCATCTATTACGACGATCGCTGGCTGCCCTCGGCGGCCAGTTCCGCGAATACGCCGCAGAGTGAGTTGACTCTCGCCGCCTACGCGCAGCCGGAGACCACCCTGCTGACGGTCGTCGTGGAGGCGAACTCTTCGGCTGCCGCCGAATCCGCGCTGAACGATGTGTTGACCACGGCCACCCCGGAAGTGAGCTCGGTTTTGGCGCCATACTTCGTCAAAGTGCTGCGGCCACCGCGGGGCGGTCCGGTTCCGAGTCCGGACAAGGCGCAGTTCGCGGCGGCAGGAGCTCTGGGAGGACTGTTGGCCGGCGGCGGCGTGGGGTGGTTATACGTGCGATGGCGCCGCAGTCAGGTAGATCTCGAGGATGAGTCCGATGAGGCCGTTCACCCCAGCGACTCCGTCGGAGCCCACGCTCGACACCGGTCATGATCGTTGGGACCCGAAGCGCCGCGCCGGTTAACGAACTCCCTGGTTTTGTCATTGCGGCGGGGGTCGCGACACTCGGCACGCTCGTCATGCTGGGATCGCGGAACCCCCAGATACTGCTCGTCGCACCGCTGGCCGGGATCGGGCTGATCTTTGCGGCTCGGCGTCCACTTCTCGCGGTGATCGTCATGGTCGTCATCGAGGTCAGTAACGCCTCCGGGGTGCTGGGTCCGCGCGGAATCCCGTTGTTCCCGGCCTCGATGTTGCTTGGCGTGCTCGCCCTGGGATTCGCCCTTCGCGATCCGCAGGCCCGCAGCCGACTCAACGCGTGGTCGGGGATCTGCGCCAGCTTGTTGGCGATCTACATCGCCACGCAGGCGGTGGCCATGATCGGAAGTGTCGACATGGCGGCGTCGGCGGCCGAGATGTATCGCGTGGTCGTCGATTGCGCCTTCGTGATGGTGGTGTTGCTACTGATTCAGATGACAGCGCGGCCCTGGACGGTGGCTGCTGCCGTCGTCGTTCCGATGGCTGTGTTGTCCCTGCTCACCGTCATCAACCAGGTTGTGTACGGCGGTGCCGCCTCGTTCGGTGGCTTCTCCACCGTCACGACCGCCACCGGAGAGCTAGTCACCACCTTGCGTTACGGCGGTCCGACACCGGACTCGAACTTTTGGGGCCGCCATCTGGTCATGGGGTTGCCATTTGCCGCCGCGCTACTGGTTCGCGCGCGACGTTCGGGCCGGCGGTCGGGCGTGACGGTGTGGGCGTTCATGCTCGCTTCCTTGCTCGCCGGTACCTATATGACCCAGTCTCGCGGCACGTTCATCACCGCCGCCCTTGCGTTCGCCGTATGGATCATCTGTTCCGGACGAACGTTCCGGCGACAGAGTGTGCTCTACTTGCCGCTGGCCCTGGCGCTCTTCGCGGCGCCGGGCGTGGGAAATCGGCTGGTGGCGGTGTTCAAAGACTTGACGCAGGCCGCTGCAAACTACACTGTCGATCCTTCGGTCCTCGGACGGCTTGCGGCGCAGCAAAGCGCGTGGATGATGTTTGAAGAGCGGCCGCAGTTCGGTTTCGGTCCGGCAACTTTTGCCGGACAGGTGATCGAATTCGGCGGCCGCGTGCCGGTCGCGGTGCGGGAGCCGGCCAATGCGCCGCATAATCTCTACGCGGAATTCGCCGCGGAATCCGGCGTCGTCGGCCTGCTGGGCTGGGCGGTGGTGGTCCTGGGATTCCTGACGATGGCGGCATTGGCAATCGTGCAGCGCCCCGGCTCGCACGACCGAGTCTTGTTGGCTGCGGGATGCGCGGCGATCGTTGCCTGGTCGTTCGCCAGCATCGTGCTGCACCTGGCGTACTTCCGCACGCTCGGTGTGGTGCTGGCCCTGACGGCTGCGGCCTCAACGTGGCCCGTGTCGGGCGAGGCGGTGCGAACCTACCTGCGTGGTGCCGCTGTCTGGTCAGCAGCGGCGGTTCTCGGATGGGGGGCGTTCTGGCTCTGCTTGTCCTTGACGAGCTCTCCGGCGGTCACCGCTACCCAGCGGATGACTCTGGCCCCGGTGGGACCGAAAGACGGATGGTACGCCTACGCACTCGACATCCGATCCCGGACAGAGATGCTGCCTACCTTCGCGACGTTCATGGCGGCCCCGAAGTCACCGGTTCAGATCGAGGCCGACCCGGTCCGTGGGGTGCTGACTTTCACCGCCACCGCAGATACCCCGAACGATGCCCGCGACAAGATACAGATCGCCGTCGGGCAGGCCGACGCGGCGCTCTACACGACGATCGGATACCAGCAGTATTCGCTGCAGACCATCGGCAGCATGGTCATCGTGCCCTCGCAGGAACGGCCGCGCGTGGCAACGTGGCTCTCGGGCGCGGTGGGTATCGGAACCGTGGTGGCAGCCGGATTAGTGCTCTCCAAGGTCGTTTCTCGGCGGCGCGGGGAAGATCCAGGTGACCGGCCTCCGGCGCAGGAGTTGGTGTCGGCCTGACAGCAGCACAGCGTGATCGGAAGTGTCGTCCGACTACGATGGTGGGGTGGCTCAGGCGACATCGCCGGCGTGAGGGATCCGATGCCTAGTGTCGGCAGGTTCCGTGCGCCGGCCCGTCGGCTGGTGTGGCGGATCGTGGTGGTCTTTCTTTTTGCCCTGGCCATGGTTGTCGGGACACTGGCCGGCCTGACGCTGCGCCAACCGTCGGGGATCGGGACGCACGCGGCCGCCCCGTTCGCAAAGACCAGCCCGTGGCGCCAACCCATTCCGCCGAACCCGATGGTCGATCCCGACAGCGCATCGATGATCGCCTACGCAACATCTGAGCGCGCCCTGATTGCCAACCTGGTGGAATTTGGTATCCCGATTTACGACGAGCGCTGGGGCACACGCTTTCACGAGGTGGACTGTGACGAGCTCGGCTGGGGTATCTGCCCGTTCGCCGGCCAGCCGGTGTTCATTCCGGACGGCGCCGAACCCAATTCGGGCTCGGATGGTGTGCTGGTCACCATCCATACGGCCAGCGGCAAGATCTTCGAGTTCTGGCAGGCGGAGAAGAGCGCGGATCAATGGTCGACGAGTTGGGGTGCGGTCAATCGCCTCCACGGCTCGGGCTGGGGCGGTTCGGCAACCGGAGCGGGGGCGTCCCGGCTGGCCGGCGTCATCCGTGTCGCAGAGATTGAGGCGGGCGAGATCCCGCATGCCTTGGCGCTGCAGTCGAACAACGCCTGCCCAACTTTCCGAGCGCCGGCGTTGAAGAGCGACGGAACGTCGACCCGTGCGGACTGCATCCCCGAGGGGGCTCGTTTGCAGCTGGACCCGTCGCTAGATTTGAGCAAGCTGGACCTGACGCCGGGTGAGCTGGCGGTTGCGACGGCCATGCAGCGCTACGGCGGCTACGTCATGGATGTCGGAGGCGCGCCGCTGAGCGTCAGTTTCGAACTCGACACCGACGCGGCTCCGGGCACCGTGGGCGCCACCTACGAGGCCGCAGGCTTCCGCTGGGATTACGACGCGATGGAGAACGTTCCCTGGGAGATGCTGCGAGTGCTGAAGTGACGCGGCCTGCCAGTAGCCAAATAGCTGTTATCGTGCATGAATGAGCTTCAAGCACACTGCATTCGAAGCGATCAATCGGAGGCCGGCCCGTGGGATGATCGGCGTGGCCGCGTCCGCCGTTGCATCGCTTGAGGGTGGACGCGCCCGCATCACTTACGACGCGGCCTCCGGCGGGTGGTTGAAGCGGACCCGCGGTGGCGTCACGCTCATGCCGTACCCACACGGCATGGGTATCGAACAGTGCGCTGATTTCGCACGCGATGTGTTCCTGCGCGACTACACGATTCGCCCAGGAGATGTGGTCCTCGACATCGGAGCGGGAATCGGGACGGAGACCCTTCCTTTCTCCGGCATGGTGGGCGGTGCGGGCAAGGTGGTCGCGGTGGAGGCTCACCCCGCGACTTTTGAGATGCTCGAGCGCGCGTGTCGGCTGAATGACCTTCGCAATGTCGAGTTGGTCCACGCGGCGGTGATGGACTCCGACCAACCGGTCATGATCAGCGACCTGCGGGAAGGGTTCTGCGAGGAAAACAGGATCGGTTCCGAGGGAATCCCGGTTCCGGCCGTCACGATCTCCGATCTGGTCGCCAAGCTGGAGTTGCAGCGTATCGACTTCCTGAAGATGAATATCGAAGGGGCAGAGGTGGGCGCGCTACGCGGAGCGCTGGGCGTGCTACCCATCGTCGAACATGCCGCGATCGGGTGCCACGACTTCCTGGCGGACGAGACCGGCGACGACTCCTACCGCACTCTGGACGCGGTGAACACTCTGCTGGCAGAAGCCGGTTTCACGGTGACCCGGCATGCTGAGGACCCCCGTCCATGGGCGGCCCATTACCTTTTTGCCGCCCGCTAGACCGGTTCAGCCGCATGCGTTTTCGTGCCCGCGGCGATCGCGTGGACTGAGACGTCGAGTCGCCGCGTTGCCCAGGTGATTTCCGCGAGTAGCGCAGATTGCGGGAGTTGGACACCACGCGCGTTTCATCGGGCAATACTTCTCACGTGACCGTAGATCCTCGCCGGCCCCCCAGCGACCGGGACCTGTCGGTGGAGTCTGCGTCGGAGCACATCGATCACGCGACCCCGGCAACAGGACGTCAGGCGGCGTGGAACTATCTGGTCTTCGGGCTGAGCAAGAGTTCGACATTGATCATGACGGTCGTGGCGGCCCGACTGCTCGTGCCCGCCGATTTCGGCCTGTTCGCGTTGGCGTTGTTGGTCGTCAACCTTTTCGACTACATGAAGGATCTCGGTGTTGGCGCGGCACTGGTTCAGCGTCCCGGGAAATGGAAGCGATTCGCGCCAACCGGCTTGACCCTCTCGGTGATATTCGGCGTTCTGTTTGGACTCGCGCTGGCCGCCGCCGCCCCGCTGGGCGCCGCGCTGCTGGACCAACCGGCGCTGACGCCGCTGATTCGGGTGCTGGCCATCTGCCTGAGTATTTCAGCGCTGGGCGTCATCCCGGCCGCTCGACTGCGCCGCGACCTGGAATTCCAGAAGCGAATCTGGCCGGAATTCCTGGGTGCTGCCGGCAAAGCCGCGCTCACCATCGGGCTGGCGGCAGCAGGCGTCGGGGTGTGGAGCCTGGTCTACGGTCAGTTGGCCGGAACCGTCGTGACGACGGTGCTCTATTGGCGGGTAGCCCGCGAGCCCGTCAAATTTGGTTTCGACAGGAACGAGGCACGGGACCTCATCCGCTTCGGTATCCCACTCACCGGTGTCGCGCTCCTGGCGTTCGCGATCTCCAACATCGACTATCTGTTCATTGGAATTCGACTGGGGGACACCCAACTTGGTCTCTATTCGCTTGCCTACCGCATTCCTGAGTTGCTCGTGCTGAATCTGTGCATCGTGATCAGTGAGGTGCTGTTCAGCTCGCTGTCTCGGCTGCAGCATTCTCGCGAGCGCCTCGCCGAGCACTACCTTCGGGTAACTACTGCGGCCGTGGCGCTGAGCGCACCGATTAGCGTTGCCCTGGCCGCAGCGGCACCCGCGGTGATAGTCACGATGTACGGGCATCAGTATGCCGATGCCGCACCGGCACTTGCGCTCCTGTCGATCTACACCCTGGTCTACTCCACATCGTGGCATGCCGGCGATGTATTCAAGGCCATCGGCCGACCATCTCTGCTCATTGTGATCGGTATGGGGAAACTGGCCCTGTTGATCGCTCCGATCTGGCTTGCCGCGGGTCACAGCATCACCATGGTGGCGCTGGTGTTGCTGGCGGTCGAGACCGTGCCTTTCGTCGCGAACGTGGCGATACTACGGTCAGTAGCTGGAATTCCAGCGACTTCCCTGGCGAGGGCGGTACTTCGTCCGGCGCCGGCGGCCGCGGCCATGGCGGTGGTGATGCTCGGTGTAGGACGCCTGGTGGGCGGGCTGCCGGCCCCGGTGATCCTCATCCTCACCGGCTCGGCCGGGCTGCTGGGCTACCTTGCCGCACTTCGACTGACCGCGCCGGAACTGTTCGCTGCGGGACTCGCGGCAGTTCGGTCGTTGCGCGGCAGGGCGGCGGAGCCATCGACGGCTGAGGGGGGCCCTGATCTGCCCCGGGCCGAGGAGCCTCGCACTCCCGCACAAGCAATGAAAGGTCAGGAGGCCATGCCGGATCCGACGCGGGTGCTGATGATCCTTGACTCCTTCAACTTCGGCGGAGCCGAGAACCTGATCGCCGAGTTGGGCCGCTATCACCCGGCGGCCCTAGATGTTTCAGTCGCAAGTCTGGCGCCGGCCGAACAGGACCGTAACGCAATGCTGGATCGGCTCACCGAAGCGGGTCTGCAACCTGAATACTTCTCGGTGAACAGGCTTCTTGACCCAGCTGGATTCTTCGGGCTGGTGCGAAGGTTGCGGCGCGCCCAGGTCGATGTGGTGCACGCCCACCTCGGCTATGCCGCCACCGTCGTCCCACTGGCCGCTCGCTTGGCCGGCAAGCCAGTCGTCGCGACGCTCCACCTGAGCCCCCAGCGCCATGCCAGCCGCGGCGAATGGCTCAAGGAGCGACTTTCGGTTCGGATTCCGGCACGGTTGGGCCGGTTGGTGCTCGTCTCGCAGCACGCGTTCGATCAGTACGCGGTCGAGCACGGCCCGGCGCGCGCGACCTGGAGAATGATTCCCAACGGGGTCGATCTGGACCGGTACACCGTCCACACAGAAGCCAGCTCATCCGAGCGCCCGGTATGGGCTGTTGTCGCCGCGCTACGCCCGGACAAGAACCACGTGGACTTGATTCAGGCGTGGGCCGATGTCGTCGCCCTTCATCCCGGGGCCACTCTGTTGGTGATCGGTGACGGCCCGAGTCGTGGTGACATCGAGCATGCTGTGTCGGCAGCTGGATTGGGCGAATCGGTGAAGTTGCTCGGTCGTCGTGACGATGTAGCCGAGATTCTTCGTCGCGTCGATGGCGTGGTATCGGCGTCCGTGGACGAAGCGTTGCCGACGGCACTCATCGAGGCAGGCGCGTCTGGGCTTCCGGTCGTGGCTACCGACGCGGGCGGTACGCGTGAGATCGTTGTCGATGGGGTCACCGGCCGCTTGGTTCCGATCCGTGACGTCCCCGCCCTGACCCAGGCGCTTGTGGACACGATCGGCGACCCGGCGCGGGCGGCCCGGTACGGTGCTGCCGGGCGTGCCCAAGCGCAGCAGAAGTATTCTATGGCGACGTGGGTGGATCGACTCGGCAAGCTGTACAAGGAGGTGATGGGTGCCTCCTCGTAGCCGCGACGGTGGTGACAGCGGTTCTCCCACAACCTCGTTGACCGTTGCTCACGTCATCCATTCCCTCGGCCCGGGTGGGGCTGAGGGATTGCTCGTCGAGTTGGCGCGGGCCGCGCCTTCGGCTGCAATGCGGGTGATTGTGATCGGGCTGTCCGATGAGTACTCAGCTGCCGGGATCGACAATCGCGCGGTGGCACCGCTGCGCGCGGTGGGCGCAACGGTGTACGAGATGCACACGGGGCGATACGATTTCACCGCCGTCTTCCGCCTGGCCAAGCTGTTGCGTGAAGAGCACGTCGACATTGTGCATACCCATCTCAAGCACGCAGACGTGGTAGGTGGTGCTGCGGCCCGACTCGCGCACGTTCCTTCAGTCTCTACTCTGCACGTCATCGATATTCCAACGTCGTGGATGCACCGGGCACGGGTCAAGTTCGGCATCGTCGCGCGCAGGTATTTGTCGAGCAGGGTGATCGCGCTCTCCAGCGCGCAACGCCGTTGGTATGCCGAATACTCTGGAGATCAGGGATCAATCGATTTGCTACCCAACGGGATTGGTGAGCCTGAGGTAGCAGGTGATACGTCGGCGATCAGGTCCGACATGGGGTTATCCGAAGGCACGTTGCTGGCGTCCTGTATCAGCCTCATGCGTCCGGAGAAAGGTCATGCCGACCTTCTGGCGGCGGTCCGTCTGCTTCCGGCCGACCACTCGTTGATCCTGGCCTTGGCCGGTGATGGGCCACTGCTAGAGAGTATCCGTGCTGAGGTGGACTCCGATCCCGCACTGAATGGACGAGTCCGTGTACTCGGTTTCCGAAGTGATGTTGCGGAACTGATCGCAGCATCGGATTTCATTGTCCATCCTTCGTTGGAGGATGCCCTGCCAACCACATTGATCTCGGCGTTGGCCGGTGGTCGACCGATCGTCGCGACCGACGTCGGGGGCATCCCCGACATCGTGGGGCCCGGCTGCGGATTGTTGGTTGAAGCCGGTTGCCCGTCGGCCCTGAGCGCCGCCATCGCCGAGATGGGATCGATTGCTCTGCATGACCCAGCGGCCTTTGCCGACATGTGCCAGGCTGCGCGGGCGAGGTATGAGGAGTGCTTCAGCCTCGATATTTGGGTGAAGAATCTGCGCCGGGTCTACGAGCGGGCGAACGAAGCGCAAGCACGGCGTACCACGGCATCATCGTGATTGGGGAGTGGCCTGGTGGCTGAGGGTGTCGTTGCACGACCACAGAAGATTGCGCTCGTGGAGTTTGCGCCCTCGGGTGGGCTTTTCCAGTTCTCTGTTCAGCTCGGCGAGGCACTCGCACGAACTGGCCGCAAGGTCGACCTGATCACCGGCCCTTCGCCCGAGCTCAACTCTCGCGAGCCTGGTTGCCGGGTGCGTAGCATCCTGCCGACGTGGCATCCCACCGCCGGGGCGGATGCCCCGGAGTGGTGGCGCCGGTCTCGCCGGGGGGTCCGGGCCGGACAGCACATTCTGGCCTGGATCGTCTTGTTGGCGCATCTATTGCGTACCCGACCCGACGTGATCATGTGGTCCGCGTGGCGGTTTCCGGTCGACGGCTGGGGGGTGCGCGTCGTGCGCAGGGCACTCCCGAACGCGGTCCTGGCGTTGCTTGCTCATGAGCCGCGTCCGGTGGTCGAACAACCTGGCCAGGCCGGCATGTACAAGACTTCGACTACCGCCAGTCGGGCGCTGCGTGCGGCCTACGCCGACCTTGACGTGGCTTTTGTCCTCGGTGAGGCAGCCAGGAGAATCTTGATCGAGACATGGCCCATCACCGCTCCTGTTCATGCGATACCGCACGGTGACGAGGGCATCTTCGTCACGACGCCGATCGAGAGGGTGGACGCTACTGGTCCGGTCGCGCTCTCGTTCGGCACGATTACCGCGTACAAGGGTATTGACACGCTGTGTGAGGCGTGGCCGACCGTGCGGGCCGAGGTGCCTGACGCCAAACTGATCATCGCCGGCGCACTTAGCGCGGACGTGGACGAGTCCTCTCTGCGGTCCGCGGTGGACAAGTTGGAGGGTGTCGTCCTGGACCTGGGCTACGTTCCGGTGCTCGGTGTGTCGACCTACTTTGCCCAGGCGCGCTGTGTCGTGCTGCCGTACAAACGCAGCAGCCAGTCCGGTGTAGCCCACTTGGCGCACACCATGGGCCGCCCGGTCGTCGCGACTCGCGTCGGGGACATTCCCGCGGCCGTGCGTGACGGGGTATCCGGGTTGCTGGTCGCCCCGGAGGATCCAAAAGCGCTTGCCGGGGCCGTGATTCGTCTCCTCACCGACCCAGGATTAGCGCGAACGATGGGCGAAGCGGGTCAACGGGGCCTTGCGGAGGCAGCCTCCTGGGACGATGTCGCGGCAGCTGTCTCCGTGGCTTTGCCGGGCCCGCGCAAGCAGTAAGGATCGCAGTGGCGGTGATACCGTTCGGCTGTTAGGTGGCGCGGCGCAGTACCGCAGGTAGGGTCAGTGCCAGGATCTTCAGATCGAGTGCCAGAGACCAGTTCTCGATGTAGTAATTGTCCCACTCTGCGCGGTCGGCGATAGAGGTCTGGCCGCGTAGTCCGTGAACCTGCGCCCACCCGGTGATCCCGGCCTTGACTCGGTGACGCTCACCGTACCGGCGAATCTGAGCTTCGAACAGATCGACGAACTCCGGGCGCTCAGGCCGCGGACCCACCAGACTCATCTCGCCCTTGATGACGTTGATCAGTTGGGGCAGTTCGTCCAGTGAGGTGGACCGCATGATCTTTCCGATCAGGGTGCGACGATCCGCGCCCTCGATACCGCCGGGTGCGGAGCCGGCTTCGAGCTCAAACTCTGCGTCGGCGTCCGCGCTCGGACGCATGGAGCGGAACTTGAGGCAGTCGAACACCCTTCCGTCGCGCCCGATTCGTGGTTGGCGGAAGAAGATCGGTCCTGGTGAACTCAGCCGAACCAACAGCATCAACGCCGCGAAGAGAGGTGCGATGGTCACCAGCCCGATGGTGGCCAAGAGCCGATCAGTACCGTGTTTGAACGCGAACTGCCAGCCGCGCGGATTGGTGTGGGGCAATGAGAGCAGCGGAAGACCGCCGACGTGTTCGATCCATGCACGCTCGCCGACCACGTCGAACATCCGGGGCACCACCCACACCCGCAGTCCGTGCACTTGGGCGAGTCGAGCCACATGGGTCAGCGATTCGTCGGACGCCCTGGCAAAGGCCACGACGATGCACTCGGCGCGTGTCTTCAGGATGATCTGCTCGATGTCGTCAGGCGCTCCGAGGTGCGGCACCTCGGACGTAAGGGAGTTGCCCTCGGCGCCACTCCAGGGCGTCCCGGCCGAGACCAGACCGACCGGTGAGAGTCCGAGCTCGGGCATCGTGTGAAGCCGACTGATGATCCGGTGGGCGATCAGCCCGTTGCCCACTATGAGGGTCGGGGATTCGAGAATCTTGCGCCGCCGTAGATGACGCTGGGTGGCGACCCGAATCAGCCGACCGAGGGGTATCAGTACCGCAGCGACCGTCCAGATCCTCAGCACCGTTTGTCCAGGGGTTTCTGAAACGTCGGTCAGCACGAGCGCGCCGAGCAGAAACATTGCCGCGAGCGCGGCGCTGGATTCGACGGGGCCGAACTCATCGAGGAATGAACGGTTCAGCCGACGACGGTACACCGACCGCATGGCAAGGAGTGCGACCACGGTGGGTGCGTACAGCATGCACATCCAGACCGGTGGAGTATCGCCGGTTTCCTTTGCTGCCCAGGCGAGGCCGGCTGCCACCGCGATACCGGCGAGAAGTAAATCGCCGACAATCATGACAACCGTGCCCCAGGGTTGGGTTCGGAGTCGCTGCTTGAGACTTGCTGGGGTGGCAAGCGCGGAGTCCGGGCGTTTGTCCGCCGGCGCCGATTCCGATAGGCGCGTGTCCATCACCATGTTTGCTGAATTCACCCGAACTGTTTGCTTGAGGCAACCCAATGCACGGCATATAACTTTACAAGGTCGCCCGTGGTGCCGTGGGCACAGTGAGGATTCTGAAGCATGGTTCTGAAGGGTTGATACGAGTGTTGATCAGCCTGCCGGGAGCCCTCGTCCGCCGCTGCTGAGTCTCAGATCGGAGGAGCCCGCACGGGCCGCGCTGAAGTCACTGCGCCTTCGCCGGAACACCATTCGATCTACATCGTGAATGGAGCAAATCTATCTCGACGATGCCTCAATAAACGAGTTCTGCGGTCGCTAATTTTCGGATATTCAGGTTCGTTGAAGTTACCGAAGGTGATCTGGACATGGAGTCACACGAATTCCCCCCCGAGGTCTACACCAAATCGACGGTTGGTTCCGGTGCACCTGCCAGACATCGTTCGGTTGGCCCCAGATTTGCCAATAGTGCCCCTGGGCATTCACATCGGCTCAATGCCGGCCAACCGCGAGGTGTCGCCCGACGGAAAACGAAGACGCCTCGGACGGCGAAGATCGTCTATATCGGCCAGTTCAGCGCCCTGTCGATAGCGTTGGGCATCGGCGCCGCGTTGGCTACGTCGACGGGTACCGCTTTTGCCGATAGCGGAGAAGGCAGTTCGCCGAGTTCTGCATCATCGCAGGGCCCCGGGGCGTCAGCCTCAGCGAGCGACTCGACGTCACGGTCCGCCCGCCGGTCGGCACGGCTGGCGCAGCGGCAGAGCCTTCTGGCCGACCGTCGCGCACAGCTCGAGTCCTCCGTCGACTCCTCTGGTGACTCGGTGTCAGGTCTGACCCGGGGGTCCCTGGCAGAGAAAACAGAGGCTGCGGAGGCCGCGGAGGCCGCTGAAGCTGCGGAGGCCGCGGAGGCCGCTGAAGCCGCGGAGGCCGCTGAAGCCGCGGAGGCCGCTGAAGCCGCGGAGGCTGCTGAAGCCGCGGAGGCTGCTGAAGCTGCTGAAGCTGCTGAAGCTGCTGAAGCCGCGCAAATCAGCGTTGTGACTGCGCCGGCGGACGAACCAGCCAGTCCGAGTGTGCCGGTGTCCGAACCGGTCAATCCCTCGAACGGTCAACCGGAAGTCGTAGCGCTCGCACAGATCGCGACGACCACTGTCGCTCCCGCGGCTCCAGCGCCCGCGGCTCCCGAGCCGAATGCGATCCTGCTGACAACGTTGGGATCCATCGTTCGGCCGGTCGGCTCGGCGTCTGATGTCACGGCCGCCGCCGCGACTGGTCAAACTGCTACCGTGTCCGCTGCTGCAGCCGCCGCTGCGCCGGTGCTGGGCGACGTCGTCATCGAAGCGGAGTCCCTGACGGTTTCACCCTGGAACAACGGCGCCACCTATTCCGACTCCGCTGCCTCGGGTGGCACCGCGTTGCTCTTGTCGAAGAATTCAACGGCCTCAACGACTGTCTCGCTTCCTGAATTCACCGGCCTGGTGATCAGCGCCTCAGGCGACCAGTTCCGGGGTGCGCCAAAGATGGTCGTTTCTGTCGACGGCAAACTTGTCGCGAAGATCAAGGTCGAATCCACCGAATGGACTGACTACGCCATTGCCGTCGACGGCGACGCGGGTGAGCACACGGTGAGCATCAGGTTCGTCAACGATCGCTTCTCGCGGAGAGGGGGTGACCGAAACCTTCGGCTTGACACCGTCACCGTGGTCGCCGCAGCCGTCATTGAGCCGCCACCGCCACCGCCACCGCCACCGCCGCCGCCGCCAGCGCCGCCGAGCACGGAAACGCCCGATTTCTTCCAAGCCGCCGATTGGCTGTGGGAGCCGATTTCATCGGACCCGTTGCTTGCCGACAACAGCGCTACCTGGGCGAGTTACCTTTCCGATCCAGACGAGATGCGGGTGGCGAACCTGTACCAATACTCGGTGGCTCTGATTCCGGCTACGGAGATCACACCAAGCACACCTCGATACGATGTCGATTTCACTCGATCATGGGGCAGCGATCCGTTCGGGAACAACACGGTCCCGATTCCCGAGGGCACCAAAGTGCCGCCCGGTTCGGATGGCCATATTGCGATATTGGATCCGACGACGGGAACCGCGTACGGGATTTGGCAAGCCAGCTATGACGACACCACCGACTCGTGGTCGGGTTCGTGGGGAGGTATGTCGGCTCTCGATGGCGGCGGCGTGGACCATACGGGCTCGGCGACGGCCACCAACCTCGCGCGTTACGCCGGAGTTGTCACCGCCGAAGAGTTCAGCGCTGCGATAGCGGCCGGCACCGGACTCAACCACGCGCTGGTCTTTTCGACCGACATCGCCGGTCCCGACTTTGTCGGCCCCGCAACGAAGTCCGATGGCCAGAACAGGGCCGGAGTCGCCGTCCCCATGCCGGAGGGCTATCGCGTCCAGTTGGACCCCACGGTGGATGTCGACGCCATCCCCGGGATTACCGAGGGTGAGAAAGTGATCGCCAAGACGCTGCAGACCCATGGCGCCTACGCCATGGATCAAGGCGGTGCACGTATGGCGTTCGCCTTTGAGTTGGTAGACGATGCAACGCCGAACACGCCGGGTGCGGTATGGGCCGACGCCGGATTCGCCTGGGATTACTACGATATGAACAATATCCCGTGGTCTGAACTGCGAGTTATCGCTAGCGCGGAGGAAGCAGCCGTCATCGTTTAAGGTGACTAGGGTGTTGCTGCGAATCGCAACTCCCCAGAAATTTCGGGCAATGTCTCTAGGTTGCCCTGGCGACGTTTCGGCGTCCCGCGATGGCGAGGAGACTTAACTGCCCAGGATTCCGACCAGGGGTGCCCGGCTGCTGGGACGCCTGGCTGCACTCACCGTTGCCGCCGGACTGTTCGTCGTATCGACGCCTTTCGCCGAAGCTCAGCCTGTGCCGGACCCCCCTGACCCGGCCGATGTTCTCACGCTGTCGCTCGATGATGTAGGTGCGGCTTCCACCCTGGCGTTCTACGGGACCACGAGTGCCCCCTCGGTGACCATTCCGGTGCCGGTGGGTTTGTTTCCGACCTCTCTGAACGCCACGGTTGATCTCCCGTTCAGAATCAGGTCCGCAGTATTGACCGTGACGCAGGATGGCCGCCTCATCACTCAGCTCGGGCTGCCGCTGGAGGACCTTGCCCCTCTCGTCATTCCGCTCGATGGAGTCGAGATCGTCAACGAGTCGGTCTCGCTCACACTGAGGCTCACCTCGCTCGCTGAGGACGGATTCTGTCTGGATTTGGACCACCCGATCCAATTCTTCGATAGCTCAGTCACCTACGCCGGAACGGCATTCCCCCCGACCACCGTTGCCGACTTCCTCCCGCCGATCTTGCGCACCCTGACCATCGCGGTGCCCGCCACGCCATCCGAAGCCGAATCCGCAGCGGCGGTGCAGCTCGCCGCTGCGCTGACCGCCCGCTACCGCAGCCAACGCCCGCAGGTGGCCCTCGTGTCGCTTCGCGACGACACAACCACCAATGGCGGCGCCCGACAACCATGGGAGCGCCGGATCGTCATCAAAGAGGGACCCGACGATCGGGTTTCGCTGTCCGATACCGACGGCTTTCCCGACCTCGTCGTCTCCGGCCCGGCAGAAAAACTGACCAATAACACCAAGCTGCTCACCCATGGGTCGGTGAACTTGGCGTTGAGCGCTTCGGTGGTCCCGGACGATGTGCCGCACTCTGCCGAGCGACTGCCTGGCAACTCCACGAACCTGGCAGCGCTGGGTCAGCCCAACCTGACTGCGGTGGGCATGGCCCCGAAGGTGACCATCGCATTGGACCAGACCCGGTTCGGCCATTCCACCCAGGGCTACCGGTTGCACCTCACGGGTCGATACACACCGGTGCCAGCCGACGTCGGTTCGCAGATGACAGCCTCCGTCGGCGAGGAGATCATCGGGACCTGGCCGACGGATGCCGATGGTGTGATCGACCAGTGGGTGGATATTCCGGACCGCCTGGTGCAGCGTTATACCGAACTGGTGGTGGGGGTCGAGACCAGCGGAGACACCGGATCTGAATACTGCGGCGATCGCGATTTCAGACCGATAAGGCTGTCGATCAATGGCAGCACCGTGGTGGAGAGCGCTCCCGCCAACCCGCCGATCCCGCCGGGCTTCCAATCCCTGCCGCAGGCGCTGATGCCACGAATGCAGGTCGGTATCAGTGTGAACAGCTTCGCCGACACTGCCCGCGCGACGCTGCTCGCGGTGGGCTTGCAGAGACTCAGCGGGGTGCCGCTCGCGATCGACGTGACATCTCTCGAGAAGGCCATCGACAGCGACGATCCGGCGGTCCTCATCAGCGCGGACGGCTGGACGGACTCGTCGATTCCGTTGCCGGTGAGCTCCGAGGACGGGCGTCTGACCCTCGTGGGCTTCAATCCCGGCGACGAGGAAACGACGCTCACGCTCGATCCGGGCATCCAGTTCGGGTCGCTGCAGACGGTATTCGACGGTCAACGCTCTCTGCTGATAGCGACGTCCAATGGCGCGTCGGGTCAACTCGACGAATTGTTGAACTGGCTGGCGAGTGAACCCCAACGGTTTTCAGGGCTGCGCGGCAATGCGGTGGTCGCCGTTGCGGGCCGCCCACCGGAAATGGTTCCCGGTCGTACCCCACCGAGTGTCTACGGGCCACCGATGTCATCGCCGGAGGCCTCGGGCAGCAGCGATGGCATATCGCCTTGGTGGGCCGCGGCCGGTGTCGGTGCGGCGATCGTCATCGGGATCGTTGCGTTCCGGATGGGTGCTCGGAGGTCAGGGCCGGATGGTGGCCAGCGGGTCGCCGACGAAGTTGGCGATGACGAAGCGCAGTCCTGACGATCCGTTCAGTCAGGTACGCGCGACCACGGCGCCCCGCCGTCGCCCGTCGATCGACCAGGCGCCGGCACCCATGGCGGCGATCAATAGAAACGCGAAGCAGTAGAGGATCGCCAACTCGCCCCCGTTGCCGCCGTTGGAGAAC
>JAHZJB010000023.1 GCA_022601135.1 Actinomycetes bacterium
CGGTCGGCAAGACGCCGCATCTGAACCGGAAGCACACGATCTTCGGCGAGGTCGTGGACCCCGAGTCGCAGCGGGTCGTCGATGCCATCGCGACCACCGCGACCGATCGCAGCGACCGGCCGACCGACGCGGTCGTGATCGAGTCGGTCACCATTTCCTGAAGCCGCTCTCTCTCCCCCGGTCGCCCTCAACCGAACCGCGGGGCCGCCCGCCTACGCGCCGCGGGCGAAACCGGCGTCGGTGAGCGCGTCGAGGACTCGCAACGGATCTGTGCCCAGGTCCCAGCGACTGAGCACCAGCAGGCTGCCGTCCGCGGCGTCGATCTCCAAGAGGCGCACCTTGCGACCGATCCGGCGGAACTCCGTGATGCGGATCAGCGCGATGTCGGCGGGCCGCAGGTGTCGGGTGCGCCACCAGCCGCGGTGCACCAGCGCCCCGTCGGTGATTGCCAGTTTCGGACGTGCGCGCCACGACATGAGCGCGAACGCGAGCAGACCGACCGCGGCGAGGCCCACGATGATCCGCCCCGGCGGGTCTGTGACCAGCATCACAGCTCCTGCCGCCAGGATTACCCCAAGAACTCCGGCGGCAACGATGCCTGCCGTCGGCGGTTCCCACCGTGTTTGCTGGATGGTCATTCACACCTCCTACCGCGGCAAACGCGGCTATCCACAAGCCCTATCCCCAATGGGGATGAATCACATTCATGTGATCTGGTAACGAAATGATTGCGGGCAGGGTAACGACAGGTATCGAAAACGAAATCATCGTGCCGATGGTCGGCTCAGCGCCACCGCATGGTGAGCAGCAGCCCGGTGATCATGAAGGCAAAAGCGATGGCGTAATTCCACACGTTGAGGTCGGCCATCCACTGCAGCATGCTGGGAACGTCGGGTCCGCTACCGGCCAACTGAAACACGATCAACCAGGTCAGCCCGATCAGCATCAGACTGACAAACAGCACGACGAACCAGGTGCCCGACTGCCCGGCCTTAACCTTGACGGGGGTCCGGCTCACCGGGTTGATGGTGAAGTCGTTCTTCTTGCGGACCTTGGACTTGGGCATGCGTACCTTCGGACGATCGGAGTCGACAGTGCGACGATGGTCAAGATAGAGCGTAACGCAGCCCCGCCGACGACCTGACCAGGAGACGCACCGATGGAAGACCCTAGCGGGCGCCCGCGGCCACGATCGGCGTGGCGCTTCGGTGTCCCCGTCGCGTGCGTGGCCGCCGGGCTGCTACTCGGGGCCACGCACAGCGTCTCGGGTGGTGACGAAATCCGCCGAAGTGACGCACCCCGTCTGGTTGATCTCGTCCGCGAAGCCCAGCAATCGGTCGACCGCCTGGCCGCCCTGCGCGATGGCACGGCCAGCAGGATCGACAACCACCACGGTGGCTCCCCCGGTATCGACGCGGCACTGGCTGCGATCACCCGTCGCGCCGATGGCATGGCCGCGCAGGCGGGCTTGACGCCGATGAAGGGTGAGGGCCTCGTGGTAACCCTCACCGACGCACAGCGGGACGCTCAGGGCCGGTTTCCCCGAGACGCCTCTCCGGACGACCTGGTAGTGCACCAGCAGGATATCGAGGCGGTCCTCAATGCCCTGTGGAGCGCGGGAGCAGAGGGCGTCCAGATGCAGGACCAGCGCATCATCGCCACCTCGGCGCCCCGCTGTGTGGGGAACACGCTGCTACTCAACGGCCGCACCTACAGCCCGCCCTACGTCATCTCTGCGGTCGGTGACGCAGCGGCGATGCGGGAGTCGCTGTCGGCGGCTCCGATGGTGACGCTGTACAAGCGGTATGCGGCGCGGTTCGGCCTGGGCTACACCGAAGAGCCGGGTGAGGTCGAGCTGGCCGGTCACCAGCAGTCCGTCCGCATGGAGTTCGCGCAGCCCATCGGCCCACTCGGTTATTAAAGAATCGGGCGCGTGAGCGCCACCCGCGGCCGTCAGCGTCGCCGACCGCGCGGAATTCGCAGAGCGGTAGCCTGTTGCGATGCGGGTCTTGGTCCTCGATAACTACGACAGCTTCGTGTTCAACCTGGTCCAGTATCTGGGCCAAATCGGTGTGGACGCCACAGTCTGGCGCAACGACGACCCGAGGCTGGCAACCGAGGCCGACATCGTCCGGGCGGCCGAGGGCTTCGACGGCGTGCTGCTCAGCCCGGGCCCCGGTACCCCCGAACGGGCCGGGGCCTGCATCCCGCTGGTCCATGCGTGCGCCGCTGCCCGCACTCCCCTGCTGGGCGTGTGCCTCGGGCACCAAGCCATCGGAGTGGGGTTCGGCGGCACCGTCGACCGCGCACCCGAGCTGCTGCACGGCAAGACAAGCACCGTTCATCACTCGAACGTCGGTGTGCTGAAAGGACTTCCGAACCCCTTCGTCGCCACGCGGTATCACTCTCTGACGATCCTGCCCGAGACGGTCCCCGCTGAACTCGAGGTGATCGCCCGTACCGAGGGCGGCGTCATTATGGGGGTGCGTCACGTCGACCTGCCGATCCACGGCGTGCAGTTCCACCCCGAATCGATCCTCACCGAGGGCGGGCATCGGATGCTGGCCAACTGGTTGGCCGACTGTGGCGCCGCGCCCACCGAGGAACTCGTGCGCCGGCTCGAGGAGGAGGTCTCCAGCGCGGTGCAGGCCGCTACGACGCGAAGTTCAGCGTGATCGTGGCGCCGAATTTCAGCGCCGACCCCGCTGGCGGGCTTTGACGCACCACGGCGTTGGTGCGCTGACCGCTGTTCTACACGTCGCCACCTTTGTCCAAGATGCCGGTCCAGCCAAGCGCGCGCAGCCGCGGCTCGGCATCGGTCCAGAACATCCCGGTCAGATCCGGCATCACAAACTGGTTGCCGCGCGACACCTGAATCTGGATCACGGTGTCTTGAGCGACAGTCTGGTCGGCTGCGGGATCGGTGCCGATAACCTGTCCCGCCGAGGTGGTGCTGTCGATCTCGACTGGCACCGCGGTGGTGAACCCGTTCGCCGACAGAATCTGTTGGCACACCGAGACAGTCTGGCCGACACAATCGGGCACCGCGGCTTGGGCCGGACCTGCCCCCACCACGATGGTGATCTCGTTGGTGATCGCTGAAGTTTGGTTGGCCGGCGGCAGCGTGCTGATCACCCGGTCCTTGTGTTCGGGCAGTGACGCCGAAGTGGTCTGGCGGAAGCGGCTGAAACCCGCTTTGGTGAGCTTTCGTACCGCATCGCCGTAGCTCAGTTTCGACACGTCGGGAACCTCGCGCTGCTCCGGCCCGGTCGAGATGTTCAGGGTGATCTCGTCGCCCGCTGCCACCGAGCTGTCGGCCACCGGATCGGTGTCGATCACGTGGTCGGGTGGCACCTGGGAGTCCGGGTTCCGCTGCACGGTGGTCTTGAACCCGAGGTTCTGTAACGCCGCGATCGCGTCGTCGGAAACCTGACCGCTGACGTCGGGCACCGCCACGTTGCGGGTGGTGCCACCGAAGGTATTGATGGCGATGGTGGCAGTCACCGTCAGCACCGCCAGGATCGCGACGGCGACCAACCAGCGTGACACCGAACGGCGGCGCCGGCCTTCTTCGTAGCGGGTGGGAAAGGAGTCGACCGAGTCGATGCGATCGGTGCGGCGATCCGACGGCGCCCCGGCCAGCAACGAGGTTCGTTCGGCGTCGGTGAGGACTTTGGGAGCGTCCGGCATCTCGCCGCTGTGCACTTTGACGAGATCCGTACGCATCTCGGCGGCCGTCTGGTAGCGGTTCTCGGGATTCTTCGCCAGCGCCTTGAGCACGACAGCGTCGAGCTCGGGGGGGATGTCAGCGTGCCGCGCGGATGGCGGGACGGGGTCTTCCCGGACGTGCTGGTAGGCCACGGCGACGGGAGAGTCGCCGACGAACGGTGGCTCGCCGGTGAGGATCTCGTACAGTACACAGCCCAACGAGTAGACGTCGGATCGAGAGTCGACTTCAGCGCCACGGGCCTGCTCGGGAGACAGGTATTGAGCGGTGCCGATGACTGCGGCGGTCTGGGTGACGGGATTGCCGGCATCCGACAGCGCGCGGGCTATGCCGAAGTCCATCACCTTCACCGCGCCGGTCTTGCTGATCATGATGTTGGCGGGTTTGACGTCGCGGTGAATGATGCCGTGCTGGTGGCTGAAGTTGAGGGCTTGGCAGGCGTCGGCGATGACCTCGATGGCGCGTTGTGCGGGCATCGGCCCTTCACCGTGAACAATGTCGCGGAGCGTGACGCCGTCGACGTACTCCATCACAATGTAGGGGAGCGGTCCGGTCGGGGTCTCCGCCTCGCCGGTGTCGTACACCGCGACGATGGCGGGGTGGTTGAGGGCAGCCGCGTTCTGGGCTTCCCGGCGGAACCGTAGGTAAAAACTCGGGTCGCGGGCCAGGTCGGCCCGCAGGACCTTGATCGCGACGTCGCGGTGCAACCGGTGGTCGCGGGCCATGTGGACTTCGGACATCCCTCCGAAACCCAGGATTTCACCGAGTTCGTAACGGTCGGAAAGGTGCTGTGGCGTGGTCATCGCACCATCTGTTCTGAGGCGGGGAGATGCGACGGCCCCGGTGCAGGCGACGCATTGTCGAGAAGCGGGGAATCCCGGGGCCGGTCCGTGTCGAGGATACCCGCGCGGGTGGGTGCGGCGGCTGGAGTCTCCGGTGCTTCGGGCGGCGAGACCTGCGCAGGCGCGGTTTCGGTGACCGTGGACGGCACGGGTGCGCGATCCCGACGATCCTGTGCGCTGAGCACGATCAGGATCGCGATGACGATGGCCAGCGCGCCGAGCACCCCGGCGGCCCACAGCAGTGCGCGCTGACCCGACGAGAACGTGCTGCGCGCCGGCGGCGGCCGGTGATGACTTCCGGTGGTGCGGGTGCGCGGCGCGGGCGCAGGCGCGCGTCCGGCGGGTTCGGGGGCACGGGCCGCGGCGGAGGCCGGTACGGCAGCGGGAGCTGCTCGTCCGATCGACGGGGCGGCGTTGGGCCGGGGCGGCCGGCGCCCGGACCGGACGGCAGCGACCGCATCAGCAAAGGCTCCGCCGGACTTGTAACGCACACCGGGGTTCTTGACGAGCGTGATCTCGATGAGTTCGCGGACGTTGGGCGGTAGGTCGGCAGGCAGCGGAGGGGGGCTTTCCTTGATGTGCTTCATGGCCACGGTTAGCGCACCGTCGCCGGTGAAAGGCCGCTTGCCCGAGAGCGATTCGTAGCCGACCACGCCGAGCGAGTACACATCGCTGGCTGCCGTCGCGTCATGGCCCAGGGCCTGTTCGGGGGCGATGTACTGAGCGGTCCCCATCACCATGCCGGTCTGTGTCACGGGCGCGGCGTCGACGGCCTTGGCGATGCCGAAGTCCGTCAGCTTCACCTGGCCGGTGGGGGTGATCAGGATGTTGCCCGGTTTGACGTCGCGGTGCACCAGGCCCGCGGTGTGGGCGACCTGTAGTGCTCGGCCGGTCTGTTCGAGCATGTCCAGGGCGTGCCGCAGCGAGAGTCGTCCGGTCCGCTTGATCACCGAGTTCAGCGGCTCTCCGTTGACCAGTTCCATGACCAGGTAGGCGGTCCGGCCTTCGCCGTCCATGTTTGTTTCGCCGTAGTCGTAGACACCGGCGATGCCCGGGTGGTTGAGCATCGCGACGGTGCGCGCCTCGGCGCGAAACCGCTCGACGAATTCGGCGTCGGTCGAGTACTCGGCCTTGAGCACTTTGACCGCGACCCGTCGTCCCAGCCGGGAGTCCAGGCCCTCCCATACTTGGCCCATTCCGCCGGTGGCGATGAGCCGTTGCAGCCGGTAGCGGCCCGACAGGGTCACCCCGACCCGGGGGCTCATGGCCGACCTCGCTGCGCTCGTCTTGGCGGGCTCATGTGGCCTCCCGCAGCGCTGCGGCGATGGTCGCGCGTGCGATCGGGGCCGCCACTGCGCCGCCAGTCGCCGACAGCCGGTTACCGCCGTTCTCGACCAGCACCGCAACCGCAACTTTGGGTGCTTGCGCAGGTGCGAAGGCGATGTACCAGGCGTGGGGCGGCGTGTTGCGGGGGTCGGTGCCGTGCTCCGCAGTGCCGGTCTTGGATGCGATCTGCACGCCGGCGATGGCTCCTTTCTGCTGAGTCACCTGCTCGGCGGCGACCATCAAGTCCGTCAGTGTATCCGCGACCTGCTCCGGCACCGCCCGGCGCTCTTCGACGGGTTCGGTGGTGTCGATGCTGACAAGGTCGGGCGCCTTGAGGCTTTCGACCAGATAGGGCTGCATCGTGATCCCTTTGTTCGCGACCGTTGCGGCGATCATCGCGTTCTGCAGCGGCGTCAGCGCCACGTCCTTCTGTCCGATGCTCGACATCCCCAGCGCCGCGTCGTCGGGGATCGGGCCGATGGTGGATTCGGCCACCTGCAAAGGGATGGCCGGGGGCGTGAGATCTATCCCGAACGCACGAGCGGTGGAGCGCAACGCGTCCGCGCCGGTGTGGATACCGAGCTGCACGAAGGCGGTGTTGCACGAGTGGGCGAACGCGTACCCCAAGGTCGTCGTCGGGTCACCGCCGCAGGGACTACCGCCGTAGTTCTCCAGCATGGCGGTGCTGTTCGGCAAGGCGATCGCCGGGGCCGCGGTCAACACCGAGTCGGGGGTTTCCCCGGCCTCGAGTGCCGCTGCGGTGGTGAGAACCTTGAACGTCGACCCTGGCGGGTAGGTTTCCGAGATCGCCCGGTTCATCAGTGGCGAGTCGGGGTCGTCCCGCAGTTGGCGCCATGCGGCAGTCTGCTCGTCGATGTCGTGGGTGGCCAACAGGTTCGGGTTATAGGACGGAGCCGACACCAAGGCCAGGATCTTTCCGGTGGAAGGCTCCAGCGCCACCACCGCGCCCTTGCACGGGCCGTCACAGCCATTCTCCATCGCATCCCAGGCGGCCTGTTGCACGGGTGGATTGATCGTGGTGGCGACATTGCCGCCGCGGGGGTCGCGGCCGGTGAAGAAGTCGGCCAGGCGGCGACCGAACAGACGCGAGTCGGAGCCGTTGAGGACGGTGTCCTCGGCGCGCTCCAGTCCGGCGCTGGAGTAGCTGAGCGAATAGAACCCGGTGACCGGAGCGTAGGTCAGCGGGTTGGGGTAGACGCGCAGGAACCGGAACCGGCCCTCAGTCGATACCGAGTAGGCCAGCAGTTGGCCGCCCGCCGAGATCTGGCCGCGCTGACGGGAGTACTCATCGAGCAGAACCCGCTGGTTACGGGGATCCGAACGCAGGCTGTCGGCGGTGAACACCTGCGTCAGGGTGGCGTTGGCCAGTAGCAGCACGATCAGGGCCATGATCATGACGGAGGTACGGCGCAGCGAGGTGTTCATACCTTTCCGATCACCTCGGTGTTGGCGGCCGCGAGGGGAGGCGCCGAGGGCAGCGGGCCGGCGCCGATCGGTCGGCGGGCGGCGTGCGAGATGCGTACCAGGATTGCCAGCAACACGTAGTTGGCCACGAGTGACGATCCCCCGTAGGACATCCAGGGGGTGGTGAGGCCGGTGAGCGGTATCAGCTTGGTGACACCGCCGACGACGATGAACAACTGGATCGCCAGGGTAGTGGCAAGTCCGGCAGCCAGCAGCTTGCCGAAGCTGTCACGTACAGCGATGGCGGTACGCATACCGCGGATGATGACGATCGTGTAGAGCATGAGCACCGCGGACAGTCCCACCAGCCCGAGTTCCTCGCCGACCGCGGCGATGATGAAGTCGGTGGACGCGGCGGGCACGGTACCGGGCTGCCCGTTGCCCAGGCCGGTCCCGAAGATGCCTCCGGTCGCGAAACTGAACAGCGACTGCATCATCTGGTAGCCGACGCCGTCAGGATCGGCGAATGGGTCCCGCCAGGTCTGAACCCGGTCCCGAACGTGATCGAAAAGGAAATACGCGACAACACTTCCCGCGGCGAACAACGCCAGCCCGAGCACGACCCAGCTGAATCGCTCGGTGGCGATGTACACCATCACCAGGAACGACGCGTAGAGCAGAAGTGAAGTGCCCAGGTCCTTCTCGAAGACCATCACGCCGACCGAGGCGATCCACGCCGCCAGCAGCGGGGCCAGGTCGCGGGGCCGCGGAAGGTCCATGCCCAGGACGTGTTTGCCGACACTGGTGAACAGGCTGCGCTTGGACACCAGTACGGAGGCGAAGAAGATCAGCAGCAAAATCTTCGAGAACTCCGCGGGTTGAATCGAGAAGCCGGGGAACTGAATCCAGATCTTTGCGCCGTTCTGCTCGGACAGCGAGCGGGGCAGGATCGCCGGGATCGTCAGCAGGATGAGTCCGGTCAGCCCGCACACGTAGCCGTACCGGGACAGCATGCGGTGATCGCGCAGGAAGATCACGACGAGGGAGAAGCCGAGGACTCCGACCAGAGTCCACAGCATCTGCTGGTTGGCGGTACCGCCGAGCCCCCGAGCGGTGGTCTCGCCTTCGGCGAGATCGAGACGGTGAATCATGACCAGTCCCAAACCGTTCAGCAGCGCCACCAACGGTAGGAGCAGCGGATCGGCGTAGGGGGCGAATCGGCGCACCGCCAGGTGCGCACCGATGAACAATGCGAGGTAGGCCACGGTGTACTGGGCCAGATCCCAATGGAGGCCCTGCTCCTGGTTGGCCTCGACGAGCAGCAGCGCCACGGTGGTGATCAACGCGGCGAAGCCGATCAGAAACAGCTCGGCGTTGCGGCGGGTTGGCAGGGAAGGCGTCACCGCTACGGCCGCTTGCGGCTGGGTCGTCACGACACTTCCCGGCAGTTCGTTCCCGGCTCAGGTGGTGGGGGCGGGAGCGCGGTGACGGTCTGCGACGGTGATGGGCTCGCGGGTGCGGGTGCGGGGGAGTTGGTGGTGGTCCGGGGGGCCCGCGGCGAATCGGTACGCGGCGAATCGGTACGCGGAACACCACTGGGGCCGGCGGGTTCTGGTGCGCTGGGACTCGTTCTGGTGGGCGGCGGGGTGGTCGCGGGGGAGGGCGGCGGTGGTGTCACCGAAGGCGCGGGGGTGGGTGTGGGCGGTGCACACACCGGCAGCACGGAGCTTCGGGAGAGTTCCTCGATCTGGCTGATGGCCTCGTCGAGTGTCCCGGACGGAAGGCCCGCGATCACCTGGGCACGTTCAGAGGGGCGCATGTCGTTGACGCCCAGGAGTCGACAGCCCAGGTCGCCCTCGGCCTGCCCGGCGCTGATGAGGGAGAGGTCATTGCGGGCGTTCAAACAGCCCAGGAGGTAGGGCTCTTGCAGGGAGAATCCCAGAAAAGAGCCCTGGACACCACGCATGATCGAGACCGTGCTGTCGTGGTCGCTCACGTAGTAGTTGCCGCGGATGACTGCCCGCCCGATGGCCAGGCCGACGAGCACGACCAGGACCAACACCGCAGCGGCGACAACCATGGGCCGCCTGGAGCGGGGGCGCGGCGTCGCCTCTTCGGGTTGCGGAATTACGCGTTTGGCCGCAGCGCGTTTGGGGTTGTACGCCGATGCCCTCCCGGCCGCCGTGTTCGGCGGGGCGCTCTGGTCGTCGTTCCCGGACACCGCGCCCGCCAGGATCGGCTGGGTCTGGCCGTATTCATAGTCGACGACGTCGGCCACCACCACCGTGACGTTGTCGGGTCCGCCGCCCCGCAGGGCCAGCTCGATGAGTCGGTCCGCGCTCTCGGCGACGCTGTCGATCTGCAACGCCTCCAGGATGGTTTCGCGGCTGACCGGATCAGACAGGCCGTCCGAGCACAACAGGTAACGGTCACCGGCACGCGCCTCGCGCATGATCAGCGTTGGCTCGACCTCATGGCCGGTCAGTGCGCGCATGATCAGCGATCGCTGCGGGTGACTGTGGGCCTCCTCCGCGGTGATCCGACCCTCATCGACCAGCGTCTGGACGAACGTGTCGTCCTTGGTGATCTGGCTGAGCTCGCCATCGCGCAACAGGTAGCCGCGGGAATCGCCGATATGCACCAGACCAAGTCGGTTGCCCGCGAACAGGATCGCCGTCAGGGTGGTGCCCATGCCGTCGAGCTCCGGATCGGCTTCGACGTGCTCGGCGATGGCGTCGTTGCCCTCGCGGACCGCGGCATCGAGCTTGCTGAGTAGATCTCCGCCAGGCTCGTCGTCGTCGAGGTGGGCCAGGGCGGCGATAACGAGCTGCGAAGCGACCTCCCCGGCTGCGTGACCACCCATGCCGTCGGCAAGCGCCAGCAGGCGCGCCCCGGCGTAGACGGAATCCTCGTTGTTGGCGCGCACCAGCCCGCGGTCACTGCGCGCGGCGTATCGAAGTACCAGCGTCATGGGCGTAGTTCGATCACCGTCTTGCCGATGCGCACGGGTGTGCCCATCGGGACTCGTACCGCCGTCGTCACCTTCGCCCTGTCGAGGTATGTGCCGTTGGTCGATCCTAGGTCTTCCACGTACCACTCGGAGCCTCGCGGTGAGAGCCGGGCGTGGCGGGTCGAGGCGTAATCGTCGGTCAGCACCAGCGCCGAGTCATCGGCGCGACCAATCAGCAACGGATGGGTTCCCAGCGGGATACGGGTACCGGTGAGCGCGCCGTCGGTGACCACCAGTTGGCGCGGGATGTGTCTGCGGCCGCGTTTGGGCGACAGAGACCCACGTAGCGGCAGCCCGCGTCGCACCATCACCGCGCCGGTGGGTGCGTAGATGTCGGTGCGCAGGATGCGCAACACCGACCAGATGAACAGCCACAGCAGCAGCAGGAAGCCAACACGGGTCAGCTGCAGTACTAGCCCCTGCATCTGACGTCCTCTCCGTCCCGTCCTTTCGGCACCGCAACCATACTGCGGTGAAGATCGATGCGAGGGTCAAGCAGCAGAAAGCTTTTCCCCTGGACGGTCGCCCCTCAGTGAACGCGGACGATGATCTCGGAATGTCCGAGCCGGATGACGTCGCCGTCCGCCAGCTGCCACTCCTGTACCGGAGCGTTGTTCACTGTCGTGCCATTGGTGGAGTTGAGGTCTGACAACAGCGCGACCTGCCCGTCCCAGCGGATCTCCAGATGCTGGCGGGAGACTCCCGTATCGGGTAGCCGGAATTGGGCGTCCTGACCGCGACCGATAACGTTCGCGCCCTCGCGGAGCTGGTAGGTGCGCCCGCTGCCGTCATCGAGCTGCAACGTGACCGCCGAACCTGCTGCGGGGTAGTCGCCTTGGCCGGCCCCGTAGCTCGGGTCTCCGTATTCGGGAGCGACCTGGTCGGCATAGCCCTGATCGGGGTAGCCCTGGTCGGGGTAGCCGGCACCGGGCGGGGCTTCGCCGTAGCGCCCGTAATCGGGCTGGGCGTACTCCTGTCTACCGTAAGGTGAGCCGCCCTGCGGGCCGTAGCCGCCCTGGTCGGGGTAGCCGGGGTAGCCCGGGTAGCCGGGGGGCCCCTGAGGGGGGCCGTAGCCTTCGTCCGGCCGGGCCGGGGGGCGACCGTAGTCGTAGCCGGGCTGGCCACCAGGAGGTGGGCCGTAGCCGGGTGGTGGCTGGCGATAGCCCTGGTCGGGGTAGCCGCCGGGGGGCGGGCCGTAGCCGGGAGGTGGGCCGTAGCCGGGTGGTGGCTGGCGATAGCCCTGCTCAGGGTAGCCGCCCTGGTCGGGGTAGCCGCCGCGCGGTGGATAGTGGGGCTCTCCCTGCGGAGGGTAGCCGCCCTGGTCGGCCGGGGGATGCTGGCGCTGTTCATCGGGACGGGGATGGCGCTCCTCGTAGTGCTCGTCTTCGGGCCGACCCTGTCCCTGGCCGCGGTAGCTCGGATTGTCGGTCATCGGTGGAACTCCTGGTTCTGCGTTGGACGAAAGTTCTCGAGGTGGGGCGGCTGCGCCCGTGGTCGTGTCCGGGTTGACCGCACCGCGCGCGCGAAACTGTCCGGTGTGCAGGTTGGGCGACTGCTCGAATCTGACAACCACATCACCATACGTTTGCCATCCCTGCTCATGGATGTATCCCTCCAAGTGCTTGGCGAACGTTGTCGAGGTGATGTCCGGGTCGGCACTCACCTTGTGGTAGTCGGGCACACTGAGGGTAATGACGTAGTCGTTCGGGGCCAAAATCCGACCGCCTCGGATGCCCTGCGCTCCGGACTCCGCCTCGCGGCACAGCACCGTCTCGACTTCCTGCGGCACGATTGATCCGCCGAAAATTCTGGCGAACGCGTTACCGACCGAGTCCTCGAGTTTTCTCTCGAATCGGTCGACCAAACCCATGTCCCGGATCGCTTCCCTCGGCGTGAATCGGTGGTTCTGCTCACACAGCTGGACCACCAGCGTGTCGGCCGGCGGCAATGCCTGCTTTCATGGTATCGGTCCTGCTGGATCGTGCCGGACCGACGGAACTCGAGTATAGTATCGCCGCTGTTCAGAGCGGGGGAGGAGGTTCCCGCGCTGAGTGTCGGCCGGCCAGTGCGGTTGGGCTGGGGGGCGGTGTGCGTGATACGCTCCGTCGGTTATTCGGGCGAGTGGCGGAATGGCAGACGCGCTGGCTTCAGGTGCCAGTGTCCTTCGGGACGTGGGGGTTCAAGTCCCCCTTCGCCCACAGGGAGGGCAGCGCTGCGGCGCGTCCTGGCTGCGACCAGTGCCATGCAGCCGGGCACGCTACGTCAGCAGGCCCTCGAGTTCCAACTGCCGCAGCTTCTTGCGATCGGGCTTGCCCACCGGGGTGACCGGTAGTTCGTTGAGAAACGCGACATCTGCGGGCACCTTGTAGCCCGAGAGGTTCGCCTTGCAGAACTCGCGTGCTTCGGCCGCGGTCATCTCCTCGCCGGGCTTGAGCACCAGGGCCAGCTTCAGGCTCTCTCCGCGTTTGGGGTCGGGGATACCGAAGGAGCAGGCCTGCAGAACCTTCGGGTGGGTGTACATCAGCTCGTCGATCTCCCGGGGGTAGACGTTGAACCCGCTGGAGAGGACCATGTCCTTCTTGCGGTCGACGATGAAGACGTGGCCGTCTTCGTCCATGTAGCCGATATCGCCGGTGAGCAGCCAGCCGTCCGTGAAGGTTTTCTCTGTCTCCGCGGGATTGTTCCAGTACTCCCGCATGATGGTCGGCCCCTTGGCGAGGATCTCGCCGGGTTCCCCGAGCGGCATCTCCTTGGCTCCCGTCTCCAGGTCGACGATACGAACGTCGTTGTCCGGGAAGGGAATCCCGACGCTGCCGGGTTTGCGAACCGTGAACAGCGGGTTGGCGGTGACGATGTTGGAGGTCTCCGACATCCCGAACCCCTCGGTGATCACCGCACCCGAGAGTTTTTCAAAGGTACGCATCGCCTCGAGGGGGAGCGGCGCCGATCCGGAGATGACCCCCTTCATCGATCCGATCTTGGAGGTGGCGATGTCGGGATGCTGGTTGAGGTTGATGATCATCGTGGGCACGGCGGGGAACATGTTCGGCTCGTGCTGGTTGATGGCGGCCAGGACGTTGTCCGTGCTGGGCTGCGGAACCAGGATGATGGTCCCGCCGCTGACGTGGTTGGCGTTGACGTTCATGTTGAAGCCGTAGATGTGGTAGAGCGGGATGGCCGCCAGACTGCGCAGCGGCTCGTCCTTGTCGAG
>JAHZJB010000024.1 GCA_022601135.1 Actinomycetes bacterium
CAGATGGATGGTCGCCGCCTCGCTGCCAGCAGGCAGCGAGGAACAGAATCCGGCTTACAGGCCAGCTCATCCGCCCCAAGTGGTGTGACCAGCGCGGTATCTGACTCCGGTGAGGAGTCAGTTTCGGCAGGCGGTTTCGCTGGGCGTTCAGATGCCGCCCATGCCGCCCATACCGCCCATGCCGCCCATACCGCCCATGCCGGGTGCGCCGGGCATACCGGGTGCGCCGCCCATACCGGGTGCGCCGCCCATACCGGGTGCGCCGGGCATGCCGGGTGCGCCGGGTGCGCCGGGCAGTCCGTACGGGCCACCAGCGCACACCCCGTTGCCCGGCTGGGCAACGCACGCGGGATCGTTGGGAGCCATCGGGATACCAGGCCCGATCGGGTTGCCCGGGTCGCCGGGGTTGTCGGGTTGAGCCAAGGCGCTCGGAGCGCCGGCAATGGCCGATGCCTCGAGGGCGACACCGGCGGCTAGGGATCGGATTCGGGTGGTGTTCATCTTCGGATGGTAAGCGCTCCAGCCCTGGTCGTCGACGGGTATTGCGGATATTGGCGCAATGCGCTGACCGACAGGCGTTGGCTATTGAGCCAGGCCAGTCAGGACTTGCGCATCGCCCTGTGCAGTTTCTTGAGCGCAGCGGCTAGCTGGTCTGCGTAGCTCTGTGCCAGGTCCTCCTCACGCTGAAACAACAGCCCATAGGTGAACGTATCCTCGCCCGTCGTGTGCGCCAGCTCCGCTTGGCGACTCAGATGTGAACGGCTGAGCACGCTGTCGTGGTGATGGCCCAACAACGTCTGGATGGTTTTGGCGCGCCGAGCCACTTTGGTCGAACCCGTGGCCGCGGCGGTATAGCGCAGGCGCTTGGCGCGCTTGCGGACTCGGTGCAGTGCCTCGTCCTTGTCGGTATCGGTGGCGCGCGCGGCATCGGCAGCTTTGCGCAGGTGCCGGTAGGCCGATGCGATCGTGGTGCGCGTCGGTTCCTGGCCGGGCGGCGGCGGGGGAGGGTCGGCGGCGGCCAATGCCTCGAGCGCTTCCAGCAAGCGGAAATAACGTTGTGAGCGCATTGCCGTCAGCGATCTCATCCACCCGTGCTCATAGCGCATCCTGGCGCCGCCGACGAGCCGTTCCCGCACGGGGCCACGGACGTTTGCCTCGGGTAGCTCGTCCAGCGCGCGCTCGTATCGCTCCGCGAGCACCTCCGCATCGCGTGCCGCGCCGAGCACGTCGGCGAGCTCGCGGAGCTCTCCCAGAATCCAGTTGTCGTCGGTGATCCCGAAAGACCCTTCTGCCGATTGCAGCAGGCTGCGGATCTTGCGGGTCGTCACCCGCATCTGGTGGACCGAGTCATAGGCATCCGATCTGACGGCGCGATCCCAATCGAGTAGTTCCCCGACCTGCTCGGCAACCGCCCGGTGCAGAGAATCGGTCGACACGTCGGAGGCCCTTCCGGCGGGGCCGGCGGCAAGGATCGGGGTCAGCTTCGTACCGTGGCCGGCCGGCACAGCTCCGGCATCCAGCAGGCGGTTGGCGAGCCGGTCGAGCAGAGCGGTATCGCTGCCCGGCGCGAGCTCCAGTTTCCATTCGCGCCAACGCTGCTCTTCACCACCGACGGCGCTCGCGCTGACCTGGTCGTCGCAGAACTCGGCGACGACTGCGCCGCTCATCCCATGCAGCATCTCGACAGTCCTGGAGGTACTGATGAGGGCCACCGGCGTCAGGGGGCGGTCGCGCACGATTGCGAGCACCACGTCACGCAGATCCTCTGGCACCGTGGGTTCGGCCGTTGCGCCGTCGGCAAACGGCGCGCGCACTTCGGTGCGGGTGTCTGGTCCGGCCGGCAACGTGAGGTGCCAGCCTGCGTCCGCCCCGCCGGCTCTGCTTCGCAGTGTGATTTGGCGCCGGGCCAGGTCGCGGCCCGGCGTGTCGAAATACACACACTCGAGTTGCTGTGTCAGAAATCGCTCGACGCGGGCTACCGAAAGTAGACCGTCGAACGAGGGGGTCATGGTGGATTCGACGACATCGAATGTGCGCTCGGTCTCCGAGTGGCTGGACTTTTTCGGCGAGTTGGCGGCCATGGTCTCCTCAGTCGGCAGTGCCAGATCGGCTGGCTGGGGAATGCTAAGGGTGCCATATCCAGGTGAACCCGGGCATCGCCGTTGGTGGCCGGTCCGGCACGGACACGCGGGGCTCGGATAGACAGCGCGTTGGGGGCTTTCTTAGAATAGTCTTATGGACGTGGAAGTAGGCCAATTAGCCAACGACACGGGTGAGATGAAACTCGAGGACTATCTGAACTCGGACGGTGACATCGTGATTCCCGCGGGTATCACGCTGACGTCATTTCTGGACCGCAACGTCATCGAGCGCGCTGACGCGCCGGCATACCGCTACCTCGACTTTGATCGTGACTGCACCGTTGAGCTGAGTTGGTCGCAACTGGGGACACGGCTACGGGCGGTTGGGGCCCGTTTGCAGCAGGTCTCCCACGCGGGTGACCGCGTCGCAATCCTGGCCCCGCAGGGGGTCGACTATGTCGTCGGGTTCTTCGCCGCGATCCAGGCGGGCACCATCGCGGTACCGTTGTTCGCCCCTGAACTGCCCGGCCATGCCGGGCGACTCGACGCGGTGATCGCCGATTCCCAACCGGCGGTCATCTTGACGACGACCGCTGTGGCACAGTCGGTCCGCGAGATCCTGCGCACGCTGCCGCGAGATCGCCGACCCCGCATGATCGCCGTGGATGCGGTGCCCGATGCCGTTGGCACGGGGTTCGTTCCCGCGCCGCTGGGCACTGACGGGATCGCTTACCTCCAGTACACCTCCGGGTCGACGCGAAACCCAGCGGGAGTGGAGATCACCCACCGAGCGGCGTGCACCAACGTCGTCCAGATGATCCTGTCGGTTGGTCTGGCCTGGAACATTCGCAGCGTCAGCTGGCTACCTCTCTTCCACGACATGGGCTTGTTGATGATCATGTTCCCGGCGCTGGTCGGTCGGCACATCACGTTGATGTCGCCGGTGGCATTCGTGCGCCGTCCCTACCGCTGGATCCGGGAGCTGGGAGCCTCGGATCTGCCGACGTTCGCAGCCGCGCCCAACTTCGCCTTCGAACTGGCGGCCCAACGCGGCCTGCCGCCGGAGGGTGAGACCCTCGATCTCAGCAACGTGGCGGGTCTGATCAACGGATCGGAGCCGGTGAGCATCAATTCGATCGAGAAGTTCACCGCTGCTTTCGCGCCCCACGGCCTGAAGCCGTCCGCGATCAAGCCCTCCTACGGGATGGCCGAGGCGACTCTGTTCATCTCCACCACCTCGCGCGACGCTCGACCACGGGCGATTCACCTCGACAGAGACCAGCTCAGCGCGGGACGTGCGGTTCCGGTGGCGCCCGACCACCCCGGTGCGATCGCCCAGGTGTCGTGCGGAACGGTGGCGCGCAGCCAATGGGCGGTGGTTGTCGATCCGGCTACCGACGCCGAGCTTCCCGAGGGTCGGGTCGGGGAGATTTGGATACACGGCGACAACGTCGGCCGCGGCTATTGGGGTCGCCGGAACGAGACCGAGGTGACGTTCCGGAACAAGTTGCAATCGCGCCTGATCACCGGCAGCCACGCCGAAAACAGTTCCGAAGACGCGCTGTGGATGCGCACCGGTGACCTCGGGGTCTATCTCGACGGCGAGCTGTACATCACCGGCCGGGTCAAGGATCTCATCATCGTCGACGGACGCAATCACTATCCCCAGGACATCGAGGCGACGGTGGCCGAGGCATCCAACTCAGTGCGGGCGGGATTCGTCGCGGCCTTTTCGATTCCCGGGGATGGGCGCGAGCAAGTGGTCGTCGTCGCGGAGCGCGCGGTGGGAGCGGGACGACGCGAGGCCGCGCCCATTCAAGAGGCTATTCGCGCAGCGGTGTCCAGGCGTCATGCCGTGCCGGTGGCCGAGGTGAAACTCGTTGCCGCGGGATCGATTCCCCGAACCACGAGCGGCAAGCTCGCACGCAGGGCGTGCCGAGCCAAATATCTCGATGGCGTGCTGTAAAGCCCGTTAGAACGAGTGCTCTTCGGCGGGGAAGACGCCGGTGGCGACCTCGTGGGCGAAACGAGTCGCGGCGCCGCGTAGCTCGTCCCCTACGGCGCCGAAACATTTCACGAACTTGGCGGTGCGCCCCGGCGTGAGGCCGGCCATGTCCTGCCAGACGAGGACTTGCGCGTCGCAACTGGGCCCCGCGCCGATTCCAATAGTCGGGATCGTCAGCTTGCCGGTGATCTGCGTGGCCAACTCGGCGGGCACCATCTCCATCACCACTGCAAACGCCCCGGCCTCCTGCACCGCGATCGCATCGTGAATCGTCTGCTCGGCGGCGTCGCCGCGGCCCTGGACGCGGAAACCGCCGAAACCGTTGACGCTCTGCGGGGTGAAGCCGATGTGCGCCATCACCGGAACGCCTGCAGCGGTGATGGCGGCGATCTGCTCTGCCACCCTTTCCCCACCCTCGAGCTTCACGGCATGAGCGCCGGTCTCTTTCAGGAAGCGCGTCGCCGTGGAAAGTGCCTGTGCCGGGCCACTCTCGTAGCTGCCGAAGGGCATGTCGGCCACCACCAGTGCATGCGGGGCACCACGCACCACCCCGCGCACCAGCGGAATCAGCTCGTCGACCGTCACCGGCACGGTGGTGTCGTAGCCGTACACGACGTTGGCGGCGGAATCGCCCACCAGCAGAACCGGGATCTCTGCTTCGTCGAAAACCCGCGCGGTGGAGTAGTCATAGGCCGTCAACATCGCCCACGTGCGACCTTCGGACTTCCACTTGTGCAAATGGTGAGTGCGCACCTTGACGCGCGGCTCGGCGTCGGCAACAGCTCCATAGACGATCTGTTCGGACATCGTTGTCCCCTCATCGGGTGGGTCGGGTCGAATCCTCGAGGCCAGAAGGTCCCCGGGTTTCGCTGACCCGCCTAGTCTGCCACTGCGGTCAACAGAAGTTGAATTCTGCATTAAGTGGATTTGCTCACACCCGCGCGCGCTGGGCATACGATCGGCGGCATGCAAAGGCTCAGTGGACTCGACGCCAGCTTTCTTTACCTTGAAACCGCAGCACAGCCGTTGCACGTGTGCTCGATTTTGGAACTGGACACCTCCACGATGCCCGGCGGATACACGTTCGACCGGCTCCGCGACGGGTTGTCGACGCGGATCAGGGCGATGCCCGAATTCCGTGAGCGCATCGCCGACAATCGCTTCAACCTTGACCATCCGGTTTGGGTGGAGGACAAGGACTTTGACGTTGACCGGCATCTGCATCGAATCGGGTTACCGTCGCCAGGCGGGCGCACCGAACTCGCCGAGATCTGTGGTCACATCGCGTCACTGCCGCTGGACCGAAGCCGCCCACTCTGGGAGATGTGGGTGATCGAGAATGTCGCCGGAACGGACGCACACGCCGGAGGGCGGATCGCGGTGATGACCAAGGTGCACCATGCCGGGGTCGACGGCGTCACGGGGGCGAACCTGATGTCGCAACTGTGCTCGACCGAACCGGACGCGCCGCCGCCGGAAGCGGTGGACGGCGCGGGAGATGCCAGTGACCTGGAGATCGCTGTCAGCGGCGCCCTGCGTTTCGCGAGCAGACCGTTGAAGCTGGCCAACGTCGTACCGAGCACCCTGTCATCGGTCGTCGATACCGTCAGGCGGGCCCGTGGCGGCCTGGCCATGCCGGCTCCGTTCGCCGCTCCGCAAACGGTGTTCAACGCCAACGTGACCGGCCATCGCAACGTTGCCTTCGCCCAGCTTGACCTCGACGACATCAAGACCGTCAAGAATCACTTCGGCGTGAAACTCAACGACGTGGTGATGGCTCTGGTTTCTGGTGTACTGCGCAAGTTTCTGCTCGATCGCGGCGAACTGCCGGAGAACTCGTTGGTCGCCATGGTTCCGGTGTCGGTACACGGTAAATCCGACCGCCCCGGGCGCAATCAAGTCTCGGGCATGTTCTCCCGGCTGGAAACCAATATCGAAGATCCCGCGGAGCGGTTGCGGGTCATCGCCGAGGGCAATTCCGTAGCCAAACAGCACAGTTCGGCGATCAGCGCCACCCTGTTGCAGGACTGGTCGCAGTTCGCGGCGCCCGCGGTGTTCGGTGTCGCGATGCGGGTGTACGCGAGCAGCAGGCTCAGCGGCGCCCGACCGGTGCATAACCTCGTCGTCTCGAACGTCCCCGGCCCGCAGATGCCGCTGTTCATGCTGGGCTGTGAGGTCACGGCGATGTATCCGCTGGGTCCGATTTTCCACGGCTCCGCCCTGAACATGACGGTGATGTCACTCAGCGGCAAACTCAACGTCGGAATCGTGTCCTGCCCGGAGTTGCTCCCGGACCTGTGGAACATGGCCGACGATTTTCAGGTCGTCCTGGACCAACTTCTGGCCGCCGCGGGCTAGCGGTAAGGGGCTCGCGGTAGCCGCCTTGCCAGCGACGATGCTGCTTCATGGCAGCATGTGGTGCCATGACCCTCAAGATCGGGGCCGTGCGGTCGGCCGCACTCCTCATTTCTGTGCTGATGCTGGCGTTCGTCGCCGGTTGCAGCAAGGTGGTAGCGGGAAGTGCATTGATTGCGGTCCCAAGACCCGGTTCACCTGTCCAGTGGGCGCCCTGCAAGGCCGGGTCGTCTGAGCAGCAGCCACGGCTGTTGGCGGATGCCGAGTGCGGAATGCTGTCGGTTCCGGTGAACTGGGACAGTGCCGACAACCCGGAGAGCGGGGTTGCCCAGATCGCGATGATTCGTTACCCGGCCACCGGGGAGAAGATCGGCTCGCTGGTCATCAACCCCGGCGGGCCGGGTGAGTCCGGAGTCCAGGCGGCAGCGTCGATGGCGGGAACGATGCCCGACGAAGTGCGACAACGGTTCGACCTTGTTGGCTTCGACCCGCGGGGCGTTGCGAACTCCTCACCGGCTCTCTGGTGCAACAGCGATGCCGACAACGACCGGCTGCGCGCGGACAACGTCGTCGAGTACACCCCTGAGGGCGTGGCGCACATCGAGAAGGAAACCAAGGAATTCGTCCAGCGCTGCGTGGACAGGATGGGCAAGGACTTTCTGGCCAATGTAGGAACCGCCAGTGTCGTAAAGGATCTGGACGCGATTCGAGCATCGCTCGGCGATGATAAGTTGACCTACCTGGGTTACTCCTACGGCACCCGAATCGGGGCGAGCTACGCGGAGGCCTTTCCAGAGCACGTGCGGGCGATGATCCTCGACGGCGCCGTTGACCCCAACGCCGACCCGGTGGAGGCCGAGGTACGCCAGGCGGCAGCGTTCCAGCAGGCGTTTGACGACTACGCCGCCGACTGCGCCGAGGACTCTGACTGCCCGTTGGGGACGGACCCGGCCAAGGCCGTCGACGTGTACCGCTCCCTGGTGGATCCGCTGGTCGAGAATCCGGCCCAGACCAAGGATCCGCGCGGATTGAGCTATAACGACGCGATCGTGGGAACCATTCTGCCGTTGTATAGCCCTGACCTGTGGCGACATCTGACCGCCGGGCTTCGTGAGATTGCCGACGGCAGGGGCGACACCATGCTCATGCTGTCCGACCTGTACATGGGTCGTGACCCCGAAGGTCGGTACACCAACGCCACGGATGCCCGCGTTGCCGTCAATTGTGTGGACAAACCCCCGATCACCGACCGGGCTACGCTCGTCGAGCAGGATCGGCTTCTCCGCGAGGCCGCGCCGTTCATGAGCTACGGCGATTTCACCGGCTTGGCACCGATGTCGACCTGCGGTTTCTGGCCGGTTCCGCCGACCAGCGGGCCACACGAGATCGAGGCCGCCGGGCTCCCCCCGATCCTGGTGGTGTCGACCACCAACGACCCCGCCACCCCCTATCAGGCCGGTATCGACCTGGCCAGCCAGCTCGGCGGCACGTTGCTCACCTTCGAAGGGACCCAGCACACCGTTGTTTTCCAGGGCAACGCCTGCGTCGACGACATTGCGACGCGATACCTTGTCGACGTCACTGTCCCTCCTCCCGGTACGCGATGCTGACCATCTCCCCGGTCAGGGAAGAGGACCTGGCCACGTTGATGCCGATGCTGCGTAGCTATTGCGACTTCTATCGGGTCGACCCGCCTGAGGAGAAGCTCACCGAGCTGTCGCGAACATTGATCGGCAACCCCGCCGAAGGTATCCAGCTCATCGCCAGAGGCCCCGGTGCGGATGGATCGATCGGCGTTCCGCTGGGCTTCGCGACCATCTATTGGACATGGCAGACCCTGTATGCCTCGCGTGTCGGCGTGCTCAACGACCTCTATGTGACGCCGCAGTCGCGCGGCGCCGGGGCCGGACGGGCCCTGATTTCGCACTGTCTGCAGCTGTGCCGCGAGCACGGTGCGGCGAAGCTGGTCTGGGAGACCGAGCCCGAGAACAAGGCAGCGCAGCGGCTCTACGACGGTATCGGCGCCCAGAAGTCGACCTGGCTGACCTACGAACTGGATGCCTGATAGCGGCGGGATGCCGACGTCTCCTACCCGGCTGAAGTCGTATCGGCGAAGTGCTGTTGGTGAACCAGACGGCGGTGGGAGTAGTGCTGGGGCGGCCGTGTCGTCGCGTGGCGCAGCGTGGGAGCGCTTGCCGGCCTCGCCCTGCGGTGGGTGACCGGACCTGCAGGATGGTGCAGGGGAACGGTGGGATGGGTCAACGACTCCTCGAGGTCGAATTGGACGGCCGGGCTTTGTGTCGGCACCTGTCCCCGACACGGTGCCGGCGTCCGGTTATCGCGGGTTCTGGCTCTGTGCCGGCGGCCTATTTGGGCAGCCACCACGATGACGGCGAAAACCGACAGCATGTCGGATGTGGTGATTCCGTGTTCTGGCCGCAACACCATGAGTATGTGACCCTCCAGCGGTTTGTTGACGAACGGCCAGATGACTGCGCAGAGCCCCGCCGAGAGGATCGACGCACGATTCGGCCTTGCCAAACACCATGCGAGGGAGGCGAAAAGAGCGTTCATCGCCACCTCGCTGTGGAACAGTTGGACTGCGTCCAGCATGGGCTCGACCTTCCGTCAGGCAACGTGGATCAGGCGCGTCCGCCTATGTCGGCGTCCGCTATCTCGGTGTATCGGTTGGCAGTCTCGTTCCGCTACACCCGATCGGGATCGCCGTGATGCACAATGTCGGACTATTGAGATCACCTGGGTTGTTTTCTTTCTCGCGGCTGTGATTTTGGGCGGTTGCGCGTTGTTCGCCGATACCTATCGGCGGTGGCTGCTGCTCTCCGCCGGGTTGTTTTCTGCTCTGGCGACGATGGCGACAGGGATCAACGCCGAATGGCTGGCGACACTCGACACCTCCGTGGAGACGTGGTTCGCGGCGCACCGAACACCCAGGTGGCTGGTGGATGCCAAAGGCATGTTCCGTTTCGTCGGTCAGCCGGTGCACGTCGCCAGCGCTGCAGTGGCGTGCGGCGGGCTGCTGTCGTTGCGTGCGCGGTCAGTGATGCCGGCGGTCTTGGTGGTCGGCGGCGTCGGGGTGGGCGTCGTGGTCGAACAGACGTTAAAGGCGTTGGTTACCCGGACGTCGACCTCGGTAGCCGAGCTTCAAGACCGGGCCCCGCTCCACTACGAGCACTCTTTTCCGTCTGGTCACGTCACCGGAAGTGCTGCGTTGCTCGGCCTGGTCGCGGTGTGCCTGGGTGTGGGGCGCAGCCGCGCCGTTCAGGTAGCACTGACGGTTCTGGTGGTGGCCGGGGTTCTGGTCGTCGCCTTTGTCGCGGTGTACAGCACGGCGCACACGGCCACCGACGTCATCGGAGGTTTGTTTCTTGGCGGGGCAATCGTTTCCCTGGGTGCGGGGCTGACCTGGACCTTCCGATGTAACACAGAGTTAACAGCCGGAAACTACGCTTCGTAGCATGGATCGCCAGAAGGAGTTCGTGCTGCGCACGCTGGAAGAACGCGATATCCGCTTCGTCCGGCTGTGGTTCACCGATGTTCTCGGATACCTCAAGTCGGTCGCAATCGCGCCAGCCGAACTCGAGGGCGCGTTCGAGGAGGGCATCGGCTTCGACGGATCGTCGATCGAGGGGTTCGCACGAGTGTCGGAAGCCGATATGGTGGCTCGTCCTGATCCGTCGACGTTCCAAGTCCTGCCGTGGACCACGAAGACCGGCGATCACCACTCCGCGCGGATGTTCTGCGACATCACGATGCCCGACGGCTCACCCTCCTGGGCCGACTCGCGCCACGTGCTGCGTCGGCAGCTTTCCAAAGCCGGCGATCTCGGCTTCTCCTGCTATGTCCATCCCGAGATCGAGTTCTTCCTTCTCGAACCCGGGGCCTACGACGGTACCCAGCCCGTACCTGCCGACAACGGAGGCTACTTCGACCAGGCGGTACACGATTCGGCTCCCAACTTCCGGCGCCACGCCATCGATGCGCTCGAACAGATGGGCATCTCGGTGGAGTTCAGCCACCATGAAGGTGCACCGGGCCAGCAGGAGATCGATCTGCGTTACGCCGACGCGCTTTCGATGGCGGACAACGTGATGACGTTCCGCTACCTCGTCAAGGAAGTCGCACTCGGCGAGGGCGTGCGGGCCACGTTCATGCCCAAGCCGTTCGCCGAACACCCCGGCTCGGCGATGCATACGCACATGAGCTTGTTTGAGGGTGAGAACAACGCCTTCCACAGCCCCGACGATCCACAGCAGCTCTCTGATGTCGGGAAGTCCTTCATCGCAGGGATTCTCGAGCATGCACCCGAGATCAGCGCGGTCACCAATCAGTGGGTCAACTCCTACAAGCGGCTGGTGCACGGGGGTGAGGCGCCGACGGCGGCGTCGTGGGGTGCGGCC
>JAHZJB010000025.1 GCA_022601135.1 Actinomycetes bacterium
GCCGTTGGAGAACGGCCAGAAGCTGAGCGATTCGCTGGTGAACCACCCCGTGTGGTGCCAGAAGTAGGCCACCGCCATCTGGCCTGAGGCGATCAACGCAGCGATACGGGTAAAGAATCCGACGGTGATCAGCGCGCCGGCAACCAGTTCGATCAGCCCGGCCCACCAGTAGGGCCAGTTGCCCACCGGGAGCGCCTCACCGAGCGGCCACCCGAACACCTTCATGGTGCCGTGCAGGGTGAACAGCAGCCCGAACACGATACGGAAGACACTCAGCGCGGGGGAGGAGAAGGCAGCCAACCGGGCGTCGAGTTTCTGAGTCATGGTCAGACGATACCCCGACAGGGCGCGTACCCTTTGACGATGAATGCCATCCGCTTGCGACACCAAATGGCGGTCGCCGGTGTCCTCACGGCGTTGGCCGTCCTCGGCGCCCCGACCGCTCTGGCTCAGCCACTGCCCTGCCCAACAGATCCTGCCAACCCAGCCCAGCCGGGCAACGGGGCGTGCCCGTCGCCCGACAGCATGTACGGCCCGATCTACGGTGCGAACCCCGGCACGCCGCCCGACCCGCTCCCAGGCCCGATCCATGGTGGCATTCCACCGGGCATGCCCGGCAGCCCCGTGCCCTGAACTCAACGAGACAGTTAAGCCGAACGCGCCCCGCTCCACCTGTGGCCGGAGGCAGACGGGTCCACCCGCAATGCGATCTCGGCGCTGTGATCGCGGCGCGGATGGACCCGTCTAAAACTCACACGTCGTAGTAGAGCGAGAACTCGTACGGGTGGGGACGGATCTGGATCGGCATGATCTCGTTCTCCCGCTTGTAGCTGATCCACGTTTCGACGAGGTCGGTGGTGAACACGCCACCCTCGGTGAGGTACTCGTGGTCTTCCTCGAGCTTGTCGATGACCGCGGCCAGCGAGGTCGGCGCCTGCGGGATGTTGGCGGCCTCCTCGGGCGGTAGTTCGTAGAGGTCCTTGTCGACCGGGGCGAGCGGCTCGATCTTCTTTTTGATGCCGTCGATGCCGGCCATCAGCATCGCCGCGAACGCCAGGTACGGGTTGCCCGAGCTGTCCGGGCAGCGGAACTCGAGGCGTTTGGCCTTCGGGTTGTTGCCGGTGATGGGAATGCGAACGCATGCGCTGCGATTCCGCTGGCTGTACACCAGGTTGATCGGGGCTTCATAGCCGGGCACCAGGCGCTTGTAGGAGTTCACCGTCGGGTTGGTGAACGCCAGCAGCGACGGCGCGTGGTGCAGGATGCCGCCGATGTAGTGACGCGCCATGTCGGACAGGCCGGCGTAGCCCGACTCGTCATGGAACAGCGGCTTGCCGTCCTTCCACAGCGATTGGTGCGCGTGCATGCCAGAGCCGTTGTCGCCGAACAGCGGCTTCGGCATGAAGGTGACGGTCTTGCCGTTGGCCCACGCCGTGTTCTTGATGATGTATTTGAACAGCAACACGTCGTCGGCTGCATGCAGCAGGGTGTTGAACTTGTAGTTGATTTCAGCCTGTCCTGCCGTACCGACCTCGTGGTGCCCGCGTTCGAGGGTGAATCCGGCGTTCTGCAGATTGGTCGACATTTCGTCGCGCAGGTCGACGTAGTGGTCGTACGGAGCCACCGGGAAATACCCGCCCTTGGGGCGGACCTTGTATCCGAGGTTGGGGGAGCCGTCGGCCTCGAAGGGCTCGCCGGTGTTCCACCAGCCCGCTTCGGAGTCGACTTCGTAGAAGGTGCCGTTGATCTTGGAGTCGAAGGACACCGAGTCGAAGATGTAGAACTCGGCCTCGGCGCCGAAGAAGCAGGTGTCGGCGATGCCAGTGCTGGCCAGGTAGTTCTCCGCCTTGCGGGCGACGTTGCGCGGATCGCGCGAGTAGGGCTCACGGGTGAAGGGATCGTGGACGAAGAAGTTGAGGTTGAGCGTCTTGGCAGCCCGGAACGGGTCGATGCGCGCGGTCGCCGGATCGGGCAGCAACATCATGTCCGACTCGTGGATGGATTGGAATCCACGAACCGACGACCCGTCGAATGCGAGGCCGTCTTCGAACACGCTCTTGTCGAACGCTGAAGCCGGGATCGAGAAGTGCTGGGCGACGCCAGGCAGGTCGCAGAACCGAATGTCGATGTACTCGACCTTCTCGTCCTTGATCTGCTTGATGATGTCGTCGGCAGTCTTTTCAGCCACTGATTGGTCTCCTTATGTGTGGTAAGTCCGCGTCGACGCTAGGGACACCATGTTGCACGGTCGTCAACCATATGTTGCGGCGACGTTACGCGTGCGTTGCCCCCGCATTCCCGGCTGCCCTCTCCTGACGCCGCGGATATAGCCTTGTTGGATGGCCCGCACCACTGGCTCCGGACTGGGGTCCTGGCTCTCCGGACCGGACCCGTCGGAATCCGGTGACCCCGAACGAAGCCCCAGCGGCTACCCGGGCGAACGGCTCGGACTCCCGCCCAGCGGACCGGGCTCGATCGTCCGTTTCGGCCGCCGCATCTCCGCTCTGGCCGTCGACTGGCTGCTCGCCTACGGGCTGGCGGCGTTGGCGATGACGTTGGGGTTGGTGAGCATGGCCGCATTGTCGACCGCGGTTCTGATCATCTGGCTGGTGCTCGGTGTCGTCTCGGTGCGACTCTTCGGTTTCACCCCGGGCCAGTTGGTGCTGGACATCAAGGTGGCTTCGGTGGACAACCGCGCACACGTGGGTACAGGGCGGGCGCTGGTGCGTGGCTTGCTGATCGCGCTCGTGATCCCCGCCTTGTTCACCGACTCCGATCTTCGCGGGTTACAGGACCTGGCGACCAGGACCGCCGTGGTCCGGCGATAGCCCGTTCACGCTCGGTGGCGAATCTCGCCGTTCATCATCGTCAGCGTCACCGTCGCACTGTGGATGTCGTGGGGATCGATCGCGAAGATGTTCTTGTCGAGCACAATCAGATCCGCGAGTTTTCCGACCTCCACGGACCCCACCTCGGCCTCGAGGCGCATCTGGTAGGCCGCGCCGAGAGTGTTGGCGTGCACCGCTTCCGCGACGGATAGGCGCTGTTCGGCCGGGGCCAGCACCGGGGCTTCCGGGTCGCCGATCAGCTGGCGGGTCACGCCGATCTGGATGGATTCGAGCGGCTTGTAGGTGGAGAAGTACCCCGCCGCCGGCCAGTCGGTGCCCAGCGAGATGCGCCCGCCGGACCTGAGCACGCTTTGCGGCCGGTAGAACAGTTCCTGCCGCGGCATTCCGTAGCGCAGGGCCATGTTCTCCAGGGTGGAGGGATCGGCCGACAGCCAGTTCGCCGAGAACTGTGCGACCACCCCGAGTTCGCCGAAGCGCTCGCTGTCGGGGTCCTCGACGTAGACGAGGTGAGCCACGGTGTGGCGCCGGTCCCGAGCGGGATTGGCAGCTATCGCCTGCTCGATGGAATCGAGCGCGGTGCGTGTCGTCTGCTCCCCGCAGGCATGAACGTGGACGTCGAATCCCGCGGCGTCGACGTCGGCGACGAGCCGGCGCCATTGGCGCTCGGTGAACGGGGATCCGCCGATCGAATCCGGGTTGTCGGCGTAGGGCTCGATCAGCCACGCGGTGTAGCCCTCCGGGGTACCGTCGCCGATTATCTTCACGCAGCCCACCTGGACCAGCTCGGTCGACACCCGCTCGCGGATGTCGATGAGCCTGGCAACGGCCTCCTCGACGGGCGGTGCGGCCACGAGGTAGGAGGCGATGACTCGAAACGGCAATGCGCCCTTCTTTTCGATGTCGGTGTAGAGGCTGATCAGGGTCTCCTGGTCGGCACCGATGGGCGGCACTCCGGCGTCGAAGAGCGCGGTGATGCCGGCGGCGGAAGCCCGCGGCAACCACGACTCCAGCAGCGTCCCCATGGACGCCGCGGAGATCGGCTCGATGGCGTTGACCATGCCGAGGACCGCGTCCACCTCCAGCACGTAGCCGGTCGGGTCGCCGCTCCGGTTCCTGGCGTAGTAGCTGAAGCCCGGGATGGGGTCCGCAGTCTCCCGGCTGATCCCCGCGACCTCGAGTGCCTTGCTGTTGGCCCACAGGCTGTGTCCGTCGATCGCGAAGAAGAAACCAGGCCGGTCGGGCAGCACCCGGTCGAGGTCGGCGCGGGTGGGCCCCTCGGGGCCGAACATGTCTACCCGCCAGCCGAAACCACGCACCGGGCCGGTCGGGTTGTCCCTCGCGTACTTCGCGATGGCGGCCAGCGCGTCGTCTCTCGTTGGCAGTTGCAGGTCGACACCGGAGGCCAGGAACGCGCCGAGAAAAGGATGGACGTGGCCTTCGACGAAGCCGGGCATGAGCAGCCGGCCACTGAGGTCGATGACCTGCGTCTTGGGGCCGGCAAGGGCCATCGCGCCCGCTTCGTCACCCACATAGCTGATCGCGTTGCCGGTCACTGCGACGGCGCGGGCCCACGGGGTCGGCCCCGCGACGGTATAGATGGGCCCGTTGCGGAAGACGAAGTCGGCGGGGCCTGCCGGTGCCACGGTGTCCGCGACCATCAACAACCGTGTCGCCGTTACTTGCGCCGTACGGTGCGCTGTATCCCGCGCATCTTGGCGGCGGCGGGCAGGGGACCCTTCGGCATCGCCGCCGGGCCGACCTTGGTGCCCAGCGCTGCCAGCCGCGACTCCAGTGAATCCATCTGCTTGACAGTGATGTTGGCCGGCAGCCTGGTCAGGTGCCGTTCCAGCTTGGCCAACGGTATTTCGTCCTCGCCGTTGCCGATCACGATGTTGTAGATCGGTACTTCACCGACCAGGCGGGCGGTACGCTTCTTCTCCTGCGCCAGCAACGGTTTTACCCGTGCGGGCGAACCCTCGCCCACGAAGATCACGCCCGGACGTCCGATCACCCGGTGAACGGCATCGAAATGGCCGGTGGCTGCGACCCCGGGGGTCACCCGCCACTTGCCGCGCAAGTTTTCCAGCGCCCAGGCGGCTGCCCCGGTCTGCCCCTCGGCCTTGCGATATACCGACTTCTGGGCGCGACGGCCGAAGATGATGAACGCCACCAGCCCGCCCAGCACCACGCCGAGCGGGATCATCATGTACATCGTGAATCCGCCGGCATAGATTCCAGCGGCCACCGACGCGGCCACGATCAACACGAACGCGCCGATCATGTACGGAAGTAGGCGCTTGTCCTCTTTGCGTTGGAGCTGGAACGCCTGCCACAACTGGCTGCGGCGCTGTTTGGAAGCCGCCTTGCGTTTGGCCTTTGCCTCAGACTTCGCTGCCTTGACTTCCGCGGGATTGCGCGTTTTTGCCATTAGCTCAGAATACGGAGTCCGATGTCGCCACCGCGGCGGCTCCGGCGCTTCGAGAAGCGATTGTCTGGGCGTACAACTTGCCGGCCCGGTAGGAGGAGCGGACCAGGGGCCCGGCCAATACTCCGGCATAGCCCAGTCCGGTCGCGTACCGCTCGTGTTCGGCGAACTCCTCGGGACGGACCCATCGCTGGACGGGGTGGTGGCGCTCGGAGGGGCGCAGGTACTGGGTAATGGTGATGATGTCGCACCCGGCGTCGTGCAGATCCCGTAACGCGGTCCGTACTTCCTGCGGCGTCTCGCCCATACCGAGGATGAGGTTGCTCTTGGTCACCAAACCGTAATCGCGTGCCATGGTGATCACCGAGAGGCTCCGCTCGTAGCGGAACCCCGGCCGGATACGCTTGAAGATGCGTGGCACGGTCTCGACGTTGTGCGCCAACACTTCCGGTCGCGACCCGAACACCTGGTCCAGCAGCGCGGAGTCGGCGTTGAAGTCGGGGATCAACAACTCCACACCGGTATTCGGGTTGAGTGCCTTGATCTGGCGGACAGTCTCGGCGTACAGCCACGCGCCGCCGTCAACTTGATCATCGCGGGCCACACCGGTGACTGTGGAATAGCGCAGTCCCATCGCCTGCACGCTCTCGGCTACCCGCCGCGGCTCGTCGCGATCGAGATCGGCGGGCTTGCCGGTGTCGATCTGGCAGAAGTCGCAGCGCCGGGTGCATTGGTCGCCACCGATCAGGAACGTGGCTTCGCGATCTTCCCAGCACTCGAAGATGTTGGGACACCCGGCTTCCTCGCACACCGTATGCAGACCTTCGCGGAGCACAAGGGACTTCAATTCGGTGTACTCCGGGCCCATCTTGGCTCGAGTCTTGATCCACGGCGGCTTGCGCTCGATCGGCGTCTGCGCGTTACGAACTTCCAGCCGCAGCAGCTTGCGGTTACCGGGATCGACACTCACTGGATCGATGCTACTGCCTCAGCTGCTACTTCGGCGGTGCCTATCCGGGCGGCGCTGATAAGGACGTCGCCCCGACAGCCTCGCTGCGCAGCCGGCCCTCGAGTGCGTCACACACCGCCGCGGCGACCCGGTCGGCAACGTCGTCGACACCCACCCTGCGGCCCAGTTCGGCGGTCAGCGACGTCACGCCGGCGTCAGCGATCCCGCAGGGCACTATGGAGCTAAATGCTCCGAGGTCGCAGTCGCAGTTCAGGGCGAAGCCGTGCAGCGTTGTGGCCCGGGCGACCCGTACGCCGATCGCGGCGACCTTGCGCGCGGGTCGGTCCGCATCGCCCGGGACCCATACCCCGGACCGGCCCTGGACCCGGCCTGTCGGAAGGCTCAGGGCGGTACACACGGCGATTAACGAGTCTTCAAGGCGCCGAACGAAGTTCACGACATCGAGCGGTTCGGCCAGGCCGATGATCGGGTATCCAACCAGTTGCCCCGGGCCGTGCCAGGTGATCTTGCCGCCGCGGTCGGTGTCGATGACCGGCGTGCCATCCAGCGGACGCTCGTGCGCCAGGGTGCGCCGACCTGCGGTGTACACGGGCGGATGCTGGAGCAGTAGAAGGGTGTCGGGGCCGCCCGCGGCGCGGGCGGCCGCCAGTTGACGCTGCAGATCCCACGCGGCCTGATAGTCGATGACGTCCATTCGCCGCACCTGGACGGGTTCGCTGCCCGACCGGATCGATGCCGCCATGCTGATCCCCGGCCCGGTCAGTCCCCGGCGCGGGCGGTGGCGAACGCCAGGGCCTCGCCGATGGTGTTGTGGTGGAAGTGGAAACCGGTGTGCTCCAATTTCGCCGGAATCGCACGCTGGCCACCCAGCAAGCCCTCCTCGGCGAACTCGCCGAGCACCGCGCGCAGCGCGAACCCGGGGACCATCAAGGGGGTGGGGCGGTTCATGATGCGCCCTAAGGCAGTGGTGAACTCGGCGTTGGTGACCGGTGCGGGTCCGGTGAAGTTGACCGGTCCAGCCAGCTCATCGGTGGTGATCGCGAACAGCAGTGCGCGCACCTGATCCTCGAGGCTGATCCAGGGCAGGTACTGGCGGCCGTCGCCCAGTCGAGCGCCCAGGCCCAGAGAGAACAGCGGTTTGAGCCGGCTCAGCATCCCGCCTGAGCGCGCCATCACCAGACCGGTGCGGGTCAACACCACCCGCAGGCCAGCCTGGGTCGCCCCGATCGTCGCGGCCTCCCAGTCCACCGTAAGCCTGGCGAGAAAGTTATGCCCCGCCGAGGCGGTCTCGTCGACCGCATGGCTGCCCGTGTCGCCGTAGTAACCCACGGCGCTCGCGTTGATCAGGACGGGCACGCCGGCCTCGACGGTCGCGTTGGACAGCACCTCGGTGGGTTCGATACGGCTGTCGCGCAGGCTCTGCTTGAAGGCACCCGACCAGCGCTTCTCGCCGACGTTGACCCCACACAGGTTGACCACGGCGGCCGCCCCGTGCAGGGCGGCGGCATCGATGCCGCCGCGGGTGGGATCCCAATACACCTCATCGGCGCTCGACGGCGCCCGACGCACGATGCGCAGCACCCGGTAGCCGGTGGCGCGCAATGCGGAAACCAGCGCCGTACCGATCAGACCGGAAGATCCCGCGACAGCGACAACCGAATCCGATGGCATCGACACTGTCCCCTACAGACCCAGATCCGCCTCGAACCCCTACAGACCCAGATCCGCCTCGAAGGCGCCTTCTTCGAGCCGCCGTTTTATCGTGGTCACGAAGCGCCCGGCATCCGCGCCGTCGATCAGTCGGTGGTCGTAGGTCAGCGGCAGGTAGCACACCGACCGTACGCCGATCGACTCGTTGCCGAAATCGTCCACGATCACCCGCGGTCGCTTGACGATCGCGCCGGTGCCCAGCATTGCCGCCTGCGGCGGAACCAGAATGGGGGTGTCGAACAGCGCCCCCTGGCTACCGATGTTGGTGATGGTGAAAGTGCCGCCGGACAGTTCATCGGGCTTGAGGTCACCGGACCGGGCCCGGGCCGCGATATCGGCGATCGCCCGGGCCAGCCCGCCCAGTGACAGGTCGCCGGCGTTCTTGACCACCGGCGACAGCAAACCTTGGTCGGTGTCGACTGCGAATCCGAGATGCTCACTGTCGTAGTAGGTGATCTCCTTGGCGTCCTCGTCGTAGCTTGCGTTGACGTTCGGGTGGATCTTCAAGGCGTCGATCACGGCCCTGGCGATGAAAGGCAGGTAGGTCAGGTTGACACCCTCGCGCTCGGCGAACTTTGCTTTGGCCTTCGCCCGCAGGGACACGATCTTCGTCATGTCGACTTCGTGGGTTTGCGTCAATTGCGCCGTCGCCTGAAGCGATTCGCGCGTCTTCTTCGCGGTGATCTGACGGATACGGTTGGCCTTCTGCGTCGTCCCCCGCAGATGAGCCAACGCGGCCTCCGGCGCCGGCGTCGTCGACGCCGCCTTGGCCGGAGCTTGGGCAGCGGGCGCAGTCCCGGCCGTGTCTTTCGCGGCGTCTCGTTGCTTGGCCGCTGCGAGCACATCCTGCTTGCGGATGCGCCCACCGACGCCGGTGCCCTTGACCGATGCCAGGTCCACTTTGTTCTCGGTGGCCAGCTTGCGTACCAGCGGTGTGACGTACGGACTGCCCTCACCGGATGGCGCCGGAGCCACGGCCGCTGCGGCGGGGGCAGGCTTGGGTTCGGGCGTGGGTTGAGGCTTGACTTCTCGCACCGGTTCCGGCTTGGCTTCCTGCACCGGTTCGGGCTTGGGTTCGGGCTTGGGTTCCGGTGCTGGTGCTGGTGGTGGCTTGGCGCCGCCGGCTGAATCCGCATCGCCGATCTTGGCCAGTTCACCGCCCACCTCGACGGTGTCGTCCTCTTCGGCGGTGATGGACAGCAACGTGCCCGCGACCGGTGACGGGATCTCGGTGTCGACCTTGTCGGTGGAGACCTCAACCAGCGGCTCATCGACCGCGACGCTGTCCCCGACGTTCTTCAGCCAGCGGGTCACCGTGCCCTCGGTGACGGACTCGCCCAATTCGGGCATCAGCACCGGGGTCGAGGAACCTGCCGAGCCTGACTCCTTCGGGGCCGGCTTCGGCTCGGGTTCGGGCGCCGGCTCGGCCGGGGCCGGGGACGCAGGCTCTTCGGCCTTGCCTGTGCTGGCGCCGGCGGCAGCGTCGTCGGCAGCGGCGTCGGCAGCGTCGCCGATGACCGCCAACTCGCCGCCGACCTCCACGGTGTCGTCCTCTTGGGCAACGATCTTCTTCAACACACCCGAGGCCGGCGAGGGGATCTCGGTGTCCACCTTGTCGGTCGATACCTCCAGTAAGGGCTCGTCCTCCTCGACCGTGTCACCCTCTTGCTTGAGCCAGCGGGTGACTGTCCCCTCGGTTACGCTCTCGCCGAGTGCGGGCATCTGGACGGAGATGGCCATATGTCGTGGCTCCCTTGCACGGTCAGTCGCAGGTGGTTGGAGTACGTTGACCATCCTGTCACGACTGCCGTCCCGTTTCGTCGTAGACGGGGGTACTTGTCACTCTGGCACTATCGAAAAGAGGGCGAACAGCCAGTGATCGCCATCGCGCCGGGAAGGAGCAAGCCCACGTGGGACTGTTCGACAAGCTTCGCAGTCGGCGCCGCGTCGGTGGCACCGCGACCGGCGACCCGGCAGCCGACCTCCGCTACCTGCGGCAATGGGTCAGCGAGCACAATGGCGTCGAGGCTTTCGTCGAGCCGCAGACGACCGTCACCGAGGTAACCGTCGTTCTGGTGGCCGCCGACGGCGAGTGGACACGGCGCCGGGCAGGAGGAGACGCCGGCGCGCGCCGCCTGTCCGATCGTCTCAAGATCCCGGTGTACGACGTCCAGAAGGTCGGGTACCCGCAGCGCATGCGCGACTACGACGCGCGCCAGCGGGTTCAGCGCCAACGCGCCCAGCGTCAGGAGTTGGACGACCGGTAGTCAGCCGTTTTCGCTGATGTCTTCGAGCACCGCGAACATGGTGCGGGTCGGTACCCCGGTGCCGCCCTTGGGGGTGTAACCCCATGGCCCAGCCGTGTTGTATGCCGGGGCCGCAATGTCGACATGCACCCACTGCACACCGTCGGCGACGAATTCCCGAAGGTAGGTGCCGGCAACCAGCATTCCGGCATAGCGAGACCCGCTGACATTGGCCAGATCGGCCACCGTCGACTTGAGGTCGTCCTTCAACTCGTCGGGAAGTGGCATCGCCCAGGCGTTCTCGCCCACCTGCTGGGAGATTTCGGCGACCCGGTCGCGGAACTCTTCGCTGCCCATCACTCCGGGGGTACGAGCACCCAGTGCCACGGTCTGAGCGCCGGTCAGCGTCGACGTCTCGATCAGGTAGTCCGGTGAGTCTTCACAAGCTCGCACGATCGCATCGGCCAAGATCAGTCGGCCCTCGGCATCGGTGTTGAGCACCTCGACGGTGATTCCCCCGTACTGGGTCAACACGTCGCCGGGCCGTTGGGCGGTAGAGGACGGCATGTTTTCGGCCATCGGCACCGTCGCGATGACGTCGATCGGCAGCTGCTGTCTGGCGGCCAGCACGACCGTCGCGATGACGGCGGCGGCTCCGCCCATGTCCGAGGTCATGTGATGCATGTTCGCGGCGGGCTTGATCGAGATACCGCCGGTGTCGAATGTGATGCCCTTACCTATGAGGGACAGGTGGGCTTTAGCACCGCGGGGTGCGTAGGTCATTTTGATTAAGCGTGGTGGTCGGGACGAACCCAGGCCCACGCCAAGGATGCCTCCGCACCCAGCGGTCTTGAGTGCCTTTTCGTCC
>JAHZJB010000026.1 GCA_022601135.1 Actinomycetes bacterium
CAACACAAGTCCAGGAGGACACAGAAGTGGCGAAGGCGAAGTTCGAGCGGACGAAGCCGCACGTCAACATCGGGACCATCGGTCACGTTGACCACGGCAAGACCACGTTGACTGCAGCGATCACCAAGGTTCTGCACGAAAAGTACCCCGCGTTGAACGAATCGCGCGCATTCGACCAGATCGACAATGCGCCGGAGGAGCGTCAGCGCGGTATCACCATCAATATCTCCCACGTGGAGTACCAGACCGAGAAGCGTCACTACGCGCACGTCGACGCCCCCGGTCACGCCGACTACATCAAGAACATGATCACCGGTGCCGCCCAGATGGACGGTGCGATCTTGGTGGTGGCGGCAACCGACGGCCCCATGCCGCAGACTCGTGAGCATGTGCTGCTGGCCCGTCAGGTCGGTGTGCCCTACATTCTGGTTGCGCTGAACAAGGCCGACGCCGTCGATGACGAGGAGCTCATCGAGCTGGTCGAACTGGAGGTTCGCGAACTGCTGGCTGCCCAGGACTTCGATGAGGAGGCTCCGGTCATCCGCGTCTCGGCGCTCAAAGCGCTGGAGGGCGACGAGAAGTGGGTTAAGTCCATCGAGGAGCTGATGGATGCCGTCGATGAGTCGATCCCGGATCCGGTGCGCGACACCGACCGGCCGTTCCTGATGCCCGTCGAGGACGTATTCACGATCACCGGCCGCGGAACCGTGGTCACCGGGCGCGTTGAGCGCGGTGTCGTCAATGTGAACGAGGAAGTCGAGATCGTCGGGATCCGGCCGACCAGCACCAAGACCACGGTCACCGGTGTGGAGATGTTCCGCAAGCTGCTCGACCAGGGTCAAGCCGGCGACAACGTCGGTCTGCTACTGCGCGGCATCAAGCGCGAGGACGTGGAGCGCGGACAGGTTGTGATCAAGCCGGGCACCACTACTCCGCACACTGAGTTCGAGGGTCAGGTTTACATCCTGGCCAAAGACGAGGGTGGCCGTCACACGCCGTTCTTCAACAACTACCGCCCGCAGTTCTACTTCCGCACCACCGATGTGACCGGTGTGGTGACGCTGCCGGAGGGCACCGAGATGGTGATGCCGGGTGACAACACCGACATTTCGGTCAAGCTGATCCAGCCGGTGGCCATGGATGAGGGTCTGCGCTTCGCGATTCGCGAGGGCGGCCGCACCGTCGGCGCCGGACGGGTTACCAAAATCAACAAGTAGTTCCGCTGGGGCAGTGGCGCTCACCCGAAAGGTGAGCGCCACTTCTCTTTGTCCGCGAGTGCGCGTGTCTGTACCCAACACGCCTGGTCGAACTGGCATTTTGGGCACTATCGGAACGGGTGAGCCCGCTGTAACGCGCCTCGCGAAATTGACGATGTATCGAAGGATGGCCGTCGAGGGGTCGGCCGTCGCCTCAATGAGAGCTGGGTCCAGTTTGACTTCACGTATCGCTGCATTTTCGTGCGTCACCATCGCCGCCGGTGTGGCCATCCTCGGCCTGTCGGTGGGGTCGGCGTCCGCGCAACCCGACTGTCCCGACGTTCATTGGATTGGCGCGGCCGGGTCGGGTGAACGCGGCGGAGACCTGACCGCTGATGGCGGAATGGGCCGAGTGATCCACAAGTCGTTCCGCGACTTCGCCGAATTGGTCCAGCAGGACGGCCGCACCATCACCGCCGAAGCCGTCGAATACCCGGCGACTCCGGTGCCCGAGGACGCCGGGGTTCTGGATTGGCTCGGGTTCATGGGCAGTGTCGACACCGGCACAGAGGCTCTGGGTGAGCAGTACCGGAGTTTTGTGACGGAGTGCCCCACCAGCCAGGTTGTGCTGGCGGGCTATTCGCAGGGGGCGATGGTAGTACATCGGAATCTGCATGCGCTGGACGCGAATCCGCAACTGGCGGCCGCCCTGCTCATCGCGGACGGCGACCGGTTGCCGCAGGATCCGACGATCAACATCGGATCCGTCACCGCAGTGCCGGACCGGGGTAAGGGGGTCGCGCAGGACTGGCCGATCCTCGCCCATGCTCCAGCCCCAATGCCGGCGTCGATGGGCGCGCGCACCATCAGCGTGTGCGATTTGGGGGACGCGGTATGTGACTACGACCCCGATGCCGAGGACGAGATGAACCCAGTGGCGGTGGCGGTGCACACCAGTTACGCGCGTACCGCTGCCGGTGATCCGTGGACACTGCCCTTGTACGGGCTGCTCGACGGAAGCCAGGTCGACGTGCCGGTCGCCAACCAGACCGAGGTCAGCGCGGCCTTCTGAGCCCGGGCCACTGTCGGAATCGAGCGCACCGAGGGGTATCTGCGGCGAAAATGCGACCGCGTCCACCCAGGATCGGTTGATTGCGCGGTTTCACGGCTGCCGCTGATAGCCAGCCGCACATCTTTGACGGAGGTTCCTCGGGCACAACGTCTTCAGGAGATCGAGACACTGCGCGCGACGGGTTCGATCACCGACGCCGAGTACGCGCGGCTAGGCGTCACGAGCTCATCGCCGGTATCTGAATGGCCGGTGCGCGTGTCCACGCGGCCGCGTGGGCGCCTCTCCGGCGGTTGGCTGCCCCTCCGCAGCCGCGGGGATTGCAAGCTAGGTCGCGACGGCCGACGGAACCGCCGATAGAACATGTTCTAATTAGCCCACCGTGCGCGAGCGTGCGCAGATGTGCGGCTGAGGCGGCGTGTTTGTGTTCAGACACGCGCGCCCGCGGAGCAGGGAGCAGGGGAGCAGGGGAGTAGGGAGGGAGCGGTCGTGGTAGTTGGAGCAGGCTTGGAAGGCCGGGTCGCCTATATCACCGGGGCGGCGCGCGGGCAGGGGCGCGCACACGCGGTACGGCTGGCCAACGAGGGCGCCGACATCATCGCTATCGACGTGTGTGGACCGGTGTCCGAAAACGTCACCTATCCCATGCCGAGGTCAGAGGATCTGGCCGAGACGGCACGCCTGGTCGAAGCCACCGGGCGCAAGGTGATCGCCCGTGAAGTCGATATCCGTGACCTCCCTGCCCAGCAGCAGGTGGTAGCCGAGGGCGTCGAACAATTCGGCCGTCTCGACATCATCGTCGCGAATGCCGGGATCCTCAGTTGGGGCAGGATATTCGAGATGTCCGAGCAGCAGTGGGACAGCGTCATCGACGTCAACCTCAATGGCACGTGGCGCACCATCCGCGCCGCCGTGCCCGCGATGATCGCAGCGGGCAACGGGGGGTCGATCATCATCGTGAGTTCGTCAGCGGGCACGAAGGCCACCCCGGGCAATGCCCACTACGCGGCCTCCAAGCATGGCCTCGTTGCGATCACCAATGCGTCGGCAATCGAGTTGGGCGAGTTCGGAATTCGGGTCAACTCGATCCATCCATACTCGATCGACACGCCGATGGTCGAGCCCGAGGTCATGATGGAGATCTTCCGCAAGTACCCCGCCTTCCTGCACAGCTTCTCGCCGATGCCCTACCACCCCGTCAATCACAAGGGTAAGCAGGGCCTACAGGAGTTCATGACGCCCGAAGAGGTTGCCGACGTAGTGGCCTGGCTGGCCGGTGACGAATCGAAGACGATATCGGGTTCCCAGATCGCCGTCGATCGCGGGACCGCCAAATATTGAACCCCCGCCGTGTCAGGTCAGGCGGGCAGCACCAAGACCGGGACCGGGCTGTGGCGCACGATCTTTGATCCGCGCGACCCGAGAAAAACCCGCGCTATCGGCTCCCGCCGTGCGGTGCCGAGCGCCAATATTTCGCCGTCGTGCCAGCCCGCGGCGTCCAGAGCTTCGCCCCAGTCGTTGCCCATAACCACTTGACAGGCGATGTCGTCGCCGACCACCCCGTCGGTTCTCAGATTGGCCAGGGCCTCACGGGCCTGCGACGCCCACACCTGCAAGATCGAATCCTCGGCGTGCAACCCGACCTCCGGTGGGTACATGGTGCGGCCACGTACCGCGAAGGTGAGCACTCGGACGGGGAGATTCAATCGTAGCCCGAGTGCAACAACGCTTTTCACCAGTTCGATACCATCGGACCGGGCGGGGAACGCGCAGCTGATCCGGGTCAGCGAGCCGGTCGCCGAACCGTGGTAGCCGTGCGGGCTGATCGCCAGCGGAACCGGCGACGAGTGCAGCAGCCGGTCCGAAGTCGACCCGACGCTGATCCGCCCGGGGGTCCCCTCGCTGGCCGAACCGAGCACCAGCACTTCGGCGTTCAGCTCAGACACCGCATTCAGCAGGCCCCCGGACACCGAGCGGTTCGCAACCTTGTGGTAGCTGGTCTGCAGCCCGTGGCCGAGAGCCTCGATGCATTCCTTGGCCTGCGCGGCTGAATCACTGGCGAGCCGATCGGCGTACTGGGCGTATTCCGCGTCCACCCGCGCCGGTGACGGTGTGGTCCATGGCCTCGGTACCACGGTGGCCACGGCCAACCCGGCCTGAAAAGTGGTAGCGGTCTCGGCCGCCAGGCGCAGCGCCGCATCGCTGTCCCTGCCCACCAGGTAGCCGACGACGACGGTCACTTCTGGTCCCTCGGCGACGCGGGCGGATCGATGACCTCCACCCCCGCGGCGGCAGTCGGAATGACCCCGTCGCCGCCGTCGTTCAGTGCGCTGTTGTGCCGACTCCAGAACAGGTAGTAGAGCAATGCCACCGCGACCCAGGCCGAGAAGGCGACCCAGGTGTACCAATGCAGGCTGAAGAGCAGGTAGCCGCAGGCCAGTATGGACAGAATCGGGGTGACCGGATAGCCGGGCACCTTGAAGCCGCGGGGGATGTCGGGCTCACGCACCCGCAGGATGATCACACCGATCGAGACCACGATGAAGGCCGTCAGCGTGCCGATGGACACCATGTCCGCCAGCTTGGACAGCGGGATGAGGCCCGCCAGGATCGAGACGATGATCGCTACGATGACGGTGTTGTTGATCGGTGTCATGGTCTTCGGGCTGACCCTCGCGAACCGCGCCGGCAGCAACCCGTCGCGGCCCATCGCGAACAGGATGCGGGTCTGGCCGTACATCACCACCAGCGTCACCGAAAAGATCGACACCACCGCGCCGGCCGCCAGAACCGTACTGGGCCAGGTGCTTCCGGTGACATTGTCGAGGATGGTCGCCAGGCCGGCAGACTGCTGGTTCTCGAACTCCTGCCAGGGTTGAGTGCCCAGCGCGGACACTGCGACGAGCACATAGACCGCGCCGACGACCAGCAATGCGGCGATGATGGCCTTGGGCATGGTGCGCCGCGGATCCTTCACCTCATCGCCCGCGGTCGAGACGGCGTCCAGGCCGATGTAGGAGAAGAAGATGGTGCCGGCTGCGGCGCCGATGCCCGAGACGCCAAATGGAGCGAAATCGGCAAAGCGGTCTGCGTCGAAAGCGGTGAAGGCGATGACCACGAACAGCAACAGCACGCCGAGCTTGGTGATCACCATGATGGTGTTAACGGTGGCAGACTCGCTGGCCCCCCGGATCAGCAGCAGGGCGCACATGGTGATCAGGGCAATCGCGGGAAGATTGATCCAACCGGGGTCGGAGTCCCATGGCGCCGCGGTCAGGACGTGGGGTATCTGAAGGCCGAAGACATTGTCCAGCAGCTTGTTGAGGTATCCACTCCAGCCCACGGCGACCGCGGCGATGGACACCCCATACTCCAGCAGCAGGCAGGCAGCTACCCCCATGGCGACGAACTCACCGAGGGTGGTGTAGGCGTAAGAGTAGGTCGACCCCGATACCGGCACCGCCGAGGCGAGTTCGGCATAGCAGATCGCGGCCAGGCCGGCGGCGATGCCGGCGATGATGAACGAAACGACCACGGCCGGACCGGACATCGGCACCGCCACCGACAGCACGAAGAAGATTCCGGTGCCCACCGTCGCACCAACGCCGAACATCGCCAGCTGAAAGGTGCCGATCGTCCGTTTGAGGTGGTCGGATGCGCCGTGTGCGACCGGGGCGCCGATCACCGGGCGCCTGCGCAGCATCTGTTCGGTGAGGCCGATCGACGTGGCCGGCATCATGCCTCCTGATCGTTGGCGACGGGTCTGAACTAGTGTGAACCCGTTTCGCTCAGAACATCGGCTAACCGATCAACAGCCCAGTCGATCTCGGCGGCGGTGATGACCAGTGGCGGCGCAAACCGCAATGTCGGCCCGTGGGTGTCTTTGACCAGGACACCGCGATCGGCGAGCTTCATGCTGACCTGCTTGCCGGTGCCGTGCACCGGGTCGATGTCGACGCCGGCCCACAGCCCCTTCCCGCGTACCGCGCGTACACCGCAGCCGATGAGTCCACGCAACCTCATGTGCAGATGCTCACCGAGTTCGGTTGAGCGGATTTGGAACTCGCCGCGGCGCAGGATTTCGACGACGGTGGAGCCGATCGCGGCCGCCAACGGGTTGCCGCCGAACGTCGAACCGTGTTGACCGGGGCGTAGCACCCCGAGCACGTCTCGGTCGGCAACCACTGCGGACAATGGGACGACGCCGCCGCCGAGTGCCTTACCCAGCAGGTAGACATCGGGTACCACCCCCCAGTGATCGCAGGCGAAGGTGCGCCCGGTGCGAGCGAGTCCGGACTGGATCTCATCGGCGATCAGTAGAACGTTGCGGGCGCTGCACAGCGAGCGGACTCGGGGCAGATAGTTGTCGGGCGGCACGATAATCCCCGCCTCGCCCTGGATGGGCTCGATCAGCACGGCGACGGTGTTGTCGTCGATGGCCTCGGCCATCGCGTACCCGTCCGGATCCTCGGGGCCGAAGGGCACCGAACGGAAGCCGGGGGTGTACGGACCGAAGCCCTGCCGCGCCGCATCGTCATCGGAGAAACTGATGATCGTGGTGGTGCGGCCGTGAAAATTATTGCGTGCCACGACAATATTGCTCTGCTCGGCCGGAACGCCTTTGACGTCGAGCCCCCACTTGCGGGCGACCTTGATCCCGCTCTCCACCGCCTCGGCCCCACTGTTCATCGGCAGCACCATGTCTTTGCCGCACAGCGCGGCCAGGGCGGCACAGAACGGGCCCAGCGCCTCGGCGTAAAAGGCCCGGCTGACCAGGGTTATCGTGTCCAACTGCGCGTGCGCGGTCGCGGTCACCTCCGGATTGCGGTGGCCGAAGTTGACCGCCGAGTACGCGGCGAGGCAGTCGAGATAGCGCCGTCCCTCGATGTCGGTGATCCATACACCTTCGGCGCTGGCGGCGACGACGGGAAGCGGCGAGTAGTTGTGTGCCACATGACGCTGGTCGAGTTCGATCGCGGCTGCTGTAGCCGGGTTACCTCCGGCGGCGGCCGCGTCGTCCTCGGTCATGGTGTCCAGCATCGTCACGAATGTACCTCCAGTGTGCAGCATTTGACAGATCCGCCGCCTTTGAGGAGTTCGGACAGGTCCACACCGACCGGGCGGAAGCCGCGCCGCCGGAGTTGTTCGGCGAAGCCGGTCGCCGCGACGGGTAACACGACGTTGAGACCGTCGGAGACCACGTTGAGGCCCAGGACATAGGCGTCGGCGCTGGCCACCTCGATGGCGTCGGGGAACAACTCGGCCAGGGTCATTCGGGAGAGCTCGGTGAACGCCGGTGGGTAGTAGGCGATCGTGCGGTCATCGAGAACGGCCAGCGCGGTATCGAGGTGATAGAAGCGGGGATCGACGAGTTCCAGGCTGACAACGGGCATGCCGGTATGTCCCGAAACCTCGGCGTGGGCTCGACGGTCGGTGCGAAAACCAAAGCCGGCCAGGATGGTCGAGCCGACGACCAACAGGTCACCCTGCCCTTCATTGACGTGCCGGGTCTCGACGGGCAGGAGTCCGTTGCGTGACATCCAGTCGGCATGGGCGATGGACTCGGCGGCACGCTCGGCATGGGCGAACCGGGCTACCACAGCCTTGCCGTTGACGATCAGTCCCCCGTTGGCGGCATAGACCATGTCGGGCAGATCGGGCACCGGTTCGACGAGTTCGACCGTGTGCCCGAGGTTTGTGTAGGTCTGCCGCAGGGCCTCCCACTGGTCCAGGGCGCGACCGGCGTCGACGGGCGTCGAGGTGTCCATCCACGGGTTGATGACGTACTCGACGGTGAAGTATCGCGGAGGCGCCATCACATACCGGCGTGGCTGGGCTGACCGCCCCGCGGCGATATCGGCGATGGGGGCTGCCGCAACTCCGGTGACATCGGAAACCGTCATACCAACGACGGTAAGCGGGGGTCGCTGCGCAATCAATCGTTGTGTATTGCACGATAAGGTACGATCTATTGCGTAGTCTACGTAAAGGCATGCTTTTGTTGCGCGGGAGGCCGTGTGGATCGTATTGACGGGACCGACGAACGCATCCTCGGTGAACTGACCGAGCATGCGCGGGCCACGTTTGCCGAGATCGGGCAGCGGGTGAATCTGTCGGCACCAGCGGTCAAACGCCGAGTCGACCGAATGCTCGACAGTGGTGTCCTCCGGGGATTCACCACCGTCATCGACCGCAACGCCCTCGGCTGGACCACCGAGGCCTACGTCCAGGTTTTCTGCCACGGCACCATCGCCCCGGACGAACTGCGTGCCGCGTGGCAGAACATCCCCGAGGTGGTGAGCGCGGCCACCGTCACCGGTACCTCAGACGCGGTACTGCACGTGCTGGCCCGCGACATGCGCCACCTTGAGGAGGCCCTGGAGCGCATCCGCTCGAGTGCCGACATCGAACGCAGCGAAAGCATTGTGGTGCTGTCGAACCTCATCGAGCGGGGTGACGCGCATCGGTCCGACGCGATCGTGTAGAACACCCAGGTGACCACATCAAGCGGCGTCGTGATCGTGGGGGGCGGGCTGGCCGCCGCCCGCACTGCCGAGCAACTGCGTCGTTCCGAGTACGCCGGACCCATCACGATCGTCAGCGATGAGGATCGCCTGCCCTACGATCGGCCGCCGTTGTCGAAGGAAGTGCTGCGCGCTGAGACCGATGACGTCACGCTCAAGCCGGCTGAGTTCTACGCCCAGAAGGACATCACGCTGCGGCTCGGTAACGCTGTCTCATCGGTGGACACCGCTGCTAGAACCCTGACCCTGGACGACGGTACTCAATTGGGCTACGACGAGCTGGTCATCGCCACAGGACTTGTGCCCAAACGTATTTCGTCGTTTCCGGACCTCTCGGGTATTCACGTGCTGCGTTCGTTCGACCAGAGCATTGCGTTACGCGGGGAGGCGGGCGCGGCCCACCGTGCGGTGGTGGTCGGTGCCGGCTTCATCGGATGCGAGGTTGCGGCGAGCCTGCGCAGCCTCGGTGTCGAGGTGGTGTTGGTGGAGCCCCAGCCCGCGCCGCTGGCTTCTGTGCTCGGTGAACGGATCGGCGAATTGGTGGCCCGGCTGCACCGGGCCGAGGGAGTGGACGTTCGGTGCGCCGTCGGCGTATCCCAGGTCGCAGGTGATGATCGGGTGCGCAGCGTCACGCTCGCTGACGGCACCGAACTGGCGGCCGACCTTGTGGTAGTGGGTATCGGATCCCATCCGGCCATCGGGTGGCTGGACGGCAGCGGTATCGAGGTCGACAACGGCGTGGTCTGCGATCGCGTGGGCCGGACGAGCGTGCCGCATGTCTGGGCCATCGGCGACGTCGCGTCGTGGCGTGACGCTGCCGGAGCGCAAGTGCGCGTTGAGCATTGGAGCAACGTCGCCGACCAGACGCGGGCCATGGTGCCGTCGATGCTCGGCCAGGATCCACCGGCCGCGGTCACCGTCCCGTACTTCTGGAGTGACCAGTACGACGTCAAAATCCAGTGTCTGGGGGAGCCCGACGCCACCGACATGGTGCACCTCGTCGAGGATGACGGCCGCAAGTTCCTGGCGTATTACGAGCGCGACGGCATCCTAGCCGGTGTCGTCGGCGCGTCGATGCCGGCCAAGGTGATGAAGGTCCGGTCGAAGATCGCCGCCGGTGCGCCGATCGCCGACGTGTTGGGCTAGCCCCTTTTCCCCGCGGGCGCGCATTGCTCCTATGTCAAGCTGCGGCTTTGGTGTGGGTGTGTTGTGCGGTTTGGCGGGAGTGTTCATCGGTGTGTAGTCGTCGGTAGACGGTTCGGGCGAGGTGTCGTTTTAGGC
>JAHZJB010000027.1 GCA_022601135.1 Actinomycetes bacterium
ACTTCGTCGTCGCGCATTTCCACTACGTGCTGTTCGGCACGATTGTGTTCGCCACCTACGCGGGCATCTACTTCTGGTTCCCGAAGATGACCGGCCGTATGCTCGACGAACGATTGGGCAAGCTGCACTTCTGGCTGACCTTCATCGGCTTTCACACCACGTTCCTGGTTCAGCACTGGCTGGGCAACGAAGGGATGCCGCGTCGCTACGCGGACTATCTTCCCAGCGATGGCTTCACCACGCTGAACATCATCTCGACGATCGGCGCGTTCATTCTCGGCGTGTCGACCCTGCCGTTCCTGTGGAACGTGTTCAAGAGCTGGCGCTACGGCGAGGTCGTGACCGTCGATGATCCGTGGGGCTACGGCAACTCCCTGGAGTGGGCCACCAGCTGCCCGCCGCCACGACACAACTTCACCGAGTTGCCCAGGATTCGGTCGGAGCGACCGGCGTTCGAGCTGCACTACCCGCACATGGTCGAACGGATGCGCGCCGAGGCCCATGTCGGTGGCGGTCATGGGCCCGACGACGGAGATGTCGCACGGCTCGATGACGAGAGTGTTCGCACCTGACAGTGCGCTCATCGCTCCTGATCACGGTGACCGGCTGTGATCAGCCCGGCGTCACCTCGGCCCTGTTCGAGGTGCTGTCCCGCAACCGGGTGGATCTGCTCAACGTCGAACAGGTAGTCATCCGTGGACGTCTGACATTGGGCGTGCTCGTTGCGGGCCCGGATGCGGTCGTGGGCGGGCCTGGGCTTCGCGCCGAGGTGGAGTCTGCCATCCACGGCGTCGGCCTTGAGGTCGCCATCGAGCCCAGTGACGGACTGCCGGTGCTGCGGGAGCCCTCCACGCACACGATCGTGGTACTCGGCCGCCCGATCACCGCAGAGGCGTTCGGCGTAGTGGCCAGGGAAGCCGCCACCCTCGGCGTGAACATCGATGTCATCCGCGGGGTGTCGGACTATCCGGTAACAGGTCTGGAGCTGCGGGTGTCAGTGCCACCGGGCGTGTACCGGGAGTTGCAGGCAGTGCTGGCCCGGGTGGCGGTCGAGGAAAGCGTCGATATCGCGATCGAGGACTACAGCCTGTCACGGCGCGCCAAACGACTGATCGTCTTCGACGTCGACTCCACGCTCATTCAGGGCGAGGTCATCGAGATGCTGGCGGCGCACGCTGGTGCCGAGGCCGCGGTGGCCGAGGTTACCGCGGCGGCCATGCGGGGCGAAATCGATTTCGCCGAGTCGCTGCACCGCCGGGTCGCCACCCTGGAAGGCCTGTCCGCCGAGGTGCTCGACGACGTGGCCCAGCAGATCGAACTGACTCCGGGGGCCCGGACCACCCTGCGCACCTTGCGCCGCCTCGGCTATCACTGCGGCATCGTCTCCGGCGGCTTCCGCCGGGTGATCGCGCCCCTCGCCGAGGAGCTGATGATCGATTTCGTCGCCGCCAACGAGCTGGAGATCATCGACGGAAGACTGACCGGCCGCGTGGTCGGCGAGGTTGTGGATCGGCCGGGCAAGGCCAAGGCGCTGCGTGATTTTGCCCAGCAGGTCGGTGTGCCGATGGAGCAGACGGTCGCCGTCGGGGACGGCGCAAACGACATCGACATGCTTGCCGCGGCGGGTCTCGGGGTGGCGTTCAACGCCAAGCCGGCGCTGCGCGAGGTGGCGGACGCATCGTTGAGCTACCCGTACCTCGATACCGTGCTGTTCGTCCTGGGCGTTACCCGCAGCGAGATCGAGGCGGCCGACGCGATCGACGGAATGGTCCGGCGGGTGGACATCCCCGACTGACGCGCGCAGCGCTCGACTGATGTCGAAGCTATGTCCAGAGCTGCCAGAGTGCATCGGCCATGGCATCGTCCGATACCGCACGCACCGACCACCAAGACGGCCGCCAGCGTCGCGGTCGCCCGACGTCTCGTCGCACCGGTGCACATGGGTTGAGTATCGGCCGGTGATAGTCGGTCCGCCGGCCTGCGATCACCGCGGGGCAGCAGCACTCCGGCAGCGCCTGACTACGATGGGCGGGTGCCAGCCGACAGTTCCGAAGAGGTAGCAGCCGCCGATCCCGACCGGTTGATCGATTTCGCGAAGGTAACTCTGCGGCGCGGGGGCCGAACCCTGGTGGGGCCCGTCACCTGGTCGGTGGAACTCGATGAGCGGTGGGTGGTGATCGGGCCCAACGGCGCGGGAAAGACGTCATTGCTGCGGATCGCGGCCGCGATGGAGCATCCGTCGTCCGGGACCGCCCGGGTGCTCGGCGAGCGGCTGGGCCGGGTCGACATGGCCGAGTTGCGGGCGCGCATCGGACTGAGCAGTTCGGTGCTTTCGCAACGGGTGCCTGACAACGAGGTCGTGCGGGACCTGGTGGTGTCGGCGGGCTACGCGGTACTGGGCCGCTGGCGCGAACGCTACGACGAACTGGACTACAACAGGGCACTCGACATGCTCGAAAGCGTCGGCGCCGAACACCTCGCCGACCGCGTGTACGGCACCTTGTCCGAAGGTGAGCGCAAGCGGGTGCTGATCGCGCGGTCGTTGATGACCGACCCCGAGTTGTTGCTGCTCGACGAGCCCGCCGCCGGACTCGATTTGGGCGGCCGCGAAGAACTCGTCGCGCGACTGGGTGATCTGGCGGGCGACCCGGATTCGCCGGCGCTGGTGCTGGTCACCCACCACGTCGAGGAGATTCCTCCGGGGTTCTCGCACTGCTTGATCCTGTCCGGGGGCACGGTGGTGGACGCCGGCCTGCTGGCCGACGTGCTGACCGCGGAGAACCTGTCGAAGGCATTCGAGCAGTCGATCGCGCTGGACGTCATCGATGGGCGCTACTTCGCGCGGCGAACTCGCAGTCGCGCCGCACACCGGAGGCGGACATGACAGAGCCCTTGCCCCCGCGACCTGCCGCGACCGTGGTGCTGATCCGCGACAAGGCCCCCGCGGCGGAAAGTCTCGAAGTGTTCCTGATGCGGCGGCACGCGGCGATGGAATTCGTCGCCGGCGTGATGGTGTTCCCCGGAGGTGGCGTCGATGACCGCGATCGCAATGCCGACGTGGCCTGGCACGGCCCGGACCGGCAGTGGTGGGCCGACCGGCTCGGTGTGCCGGCCGAGCTGGCCGAGGCGCTGGTGTGCGCGGCGGCACGGGAGACGTTCGAGGAATCCGGTGTGCTGTTCGCCGGCGCCGCCGACGACCCGGACCTTCTTGTCGATGACGCCTCGGTGTACCGCGACCAGCGCGCGGCCCTGGAGAACAAGACGCTGTCGTTCGGCGAGTTCCTGCGGTCGGAGAAGTTGATGCTGCGTGCCGACCTGTTGCGTCCCTGGGCCAACTGGGTGACGCCGAAAGAGGAGCGCACCCGCCGCTACGACACGTACTTTTTCGTCGGCGCGCTCCCGCAGGGACAGCGCGCCGACGGCGACAACACCGAGACCGACAAGGCGGGCTGGGTCACCCCGCAGGCGGCGCTCGACGATTTCGCCGACGGGCGCAGTTTCCTGCTGCCGCCGACGTGGACTCAGCTCGACTCGATCAACGGTCGCACGGTGGGCGAGGTACTGGCTGTGCAGCGCACGATCGTCGCTGTTGAACCGCACCTGGTCACCGACGAGGGCGGCAATTGGGAGATCGAGTTCTTCGACAGCGACCGCTATAACGAGGCGCGAAACCGGCGTGCCCCCCGCGGGTACACCGATGGGGCGCCGCGCGCGTGACCGAGTTCGTCACGACGGTGGTGGCCGACGGTGTCGCGACGTTGCTCCTGTCCCGGCCGCCCACCAACGCCCTGACCCGTCAGGTCTGCCGGGAAATCACCGAGGCTGCCGCGTCTCTCGGAGAACGTGACGACGTCTGCGCTCTCATCGTGTTCGGTGGTCACGAGATCTTCTCTGTCGGCCAGGACCTGTCTGAGCGGAAGACGCTGAGTACTACCGAGGCCGGGCAAGCCGGCCGGCTCCTGGAGCAGGCAGTCCATGCGCTTGCCGCGGTGCCCAGGCCCACCGTGGCGGCCATCACCGGGTACGCCCTGGGTGCCGGCCAGACGCTGGCGCTGGCCGCGGATTGGCGGGTCAGCGGCGACAACGTGAAGTTCGGTGCGACCGAGATTCTGGCCGGGTTGGCGCCGGCCGCTGGCGGCGCGGTCCGGCTGGCCGGCGCGGTGGGCGGTAGCAAGGCCAAAGACATGGTGTTCAGCGGACGCTTCGTCAACGCACGCGAAGCGCTGGACCTAGGCCTGATCGATGAGATGGTGGCACCGGACGCGGTGTACGACACGGCAGTTGCCTGGGCGAGTCGGTTTCTGGACTATTCACCGGTGGCCTTGGCGGCGGCCAAGACCGCGTTCGGGCCCGATGGGGCTCTCGGGCGACGAGCGGATGTCGACAAACGTTAGGCTGCCCTGCATGACGAGTTCTGATGTCACCGACCCGGCGCCGCAGCCGCGTGCGACCGCTGAGCAGGTCGAGGCTGCCCGGCACGACACCAAGCTTGCCCAGGTGCTGTACCACGATTGGGAAGCCGAGAGTTACGACGAGAAGTGGTCGATCTCCTACGATCAGCGGTGCGTCGAATACGCCCGAGGCCGATTCGACGCGGCCGTGCCCGAGCCGGTGCAGCGGGAGCTGCCTTACGAACGAGCCCTGGAACTCGGCTGCGGCACCGGTTTTTTTCTGCTCAACCTGGTCCAGGCGGGGGTGGCGCGTCGCGGATCGGTGACCGACCTCTCGCCGGGGATGGTCAGGGTGGCCACCCGCAACGGCCTGTCGCTGGGTCTGGACATCGACGGCCGGGTCGCCGACGCCGAGGGCATCCCGTACGAGGACGACACCTTCGACTTGGTCGTCGGACACGCAGTTCTGCACCACATCCCGGACGTGGAGTTGTCGCTTCGGGAGGTGGTGCGGGTGCTCAAACCGGGTGGTCGGTTCGTCTTCGCGGGGGAACCAACCACGGTCGGCAATCGGTACGCCCGCACGCTGGCCGATCTGACCTGGAAGAGCACCGTGTGGGCGATGAAGCTGCCCGGGCTGGGTTCCTGGCGCCGGCCTCAGGAGGAGCTCGACGAGAACTCCCGGGCCGCTGCGCTCGAGTGGATCGTCGACCTGCACACATTCGAGCCCGCCGAGCTGGAGCAGATCGCGACCAACGCCGGAGCGGTCCAGGTGCAGACCGCCAGTGAGGAGTTCAGCGCGGCCATGCTGGGCTGGCCGATCCGGACGTTCGAATCGACGGTACCGCCGGGCAAGCTGGGGTGGGGCTGGGCAAAATTCGCCTTCGGTAGCTGGACCACATTGTCCTGGGTTGATGCCAACATCTGGCGTCGCGTCGTCCCGAAGGGCTGGTTTTACAACGTCATGGTGACGGGGGTCAAGCCGTCGTAGAGTTCGGCCTCGACGATGTGCGCTTCCTCCGCAGCGAAGCCGGCAAGCTCGCGTTGGACGAGCTAGCCCGTTATCGCCTCAGCGGTTCCACTCTGATCGCCGATATTGCCTCGGCGCGAGCACGTTTTGCCGAACACGCCGCTGTTCTCGTGGAGACCGTGATGCTGCGCCGCAAGGCCGCCCGGAAGTTCGCCGACGCCGCCGATGTCTCGGAATGGTTGTTCACCGGTGAGGCGCTGCAGCAAGCCACCGCCGGGCCGGTGGCCCGGCACCGCGCGCAGAGACTGGCCGGCCGCACAGTTCACGACGCGACGTGTTCCATCGGTACCGAGCTCGCAGTGCTGCGGCATTCGGCCGCGATGGCCGTTGGCAGTGACATCGACCCGGTGCGTCTGCTGATGGCGGGTCATAATCTGGCGCTGGACGGCGCCCCGGTTGCGCTCTGCCGCGCGGACGCGCTGCGGCCCGTCACCGCCGATGCGGTCGTTCTCGTCGACCCCGCGCGCCGCACCGGTTCCAGGCGGCGGTTCGATCCCCGCGCCTACGTTCCGCCGCTGAACGAACTGCTGGAGGTGTTGGGGTCTCGGGATTATGTCCTCAAGTGTGCGCCCGGAGTCGACTTCGCCGTCCTTCGGCAGTGGGGATTCCGAGGTGAAGTCGAGGTGACGTCGCTGGCGGGCAGTGTCCGGGAGTCCTGCCTGTGGTCTCGTGGGTTGGCGGAACCCAGTGTGCGGCGGCGGGCCACGATCTTGGACACCGCCGAGCAGATCACCGACGCGGATCCCGACGATTGTGCGGTTGCGCCGGCGGGCCGCTGGATCGTCGACCCTGACGGGGCGGTGGTCCGGGCCGGACTGGTGCGCCACTACGGCAGTAAGCACGGCCTGTGGCAACTCGATCCCAACATCGCGTACCTGTCGGGCGACCGCTTACCCGACGGCGTGCGTGGGTTCGAAGTTCTCGAGCAGTTGCCGTTCAGCGAACGGCACTTGCGCCAGGCGCTTGCGGCGCGTGCCGCGGGGGCGGTCGAAATCCTGGTCCGCGGTGTTGATCTCGACCCCGACGCGCTGCGGTCGCGGCTTCGGCTGCGTGGCTCGGTTCACCTGAGCGTGGTCGTCACCCGACTGGGTTGCGGGGCGACAGGCCGGGCAATGGCATGGATATGTCGTCCATCGCGATGAGCGGCCACGTACCCTGGCAGAAACTGCGCCGTGAGCCGATCGGCGCCGATCACAAGGATGGCCCGCGATGCGTATTCTCGCCGCCGCTGTGTTGGCGGCAGGTGTCCTGACAGGCTGGGCAGCGGCCCCGGTGGCCTCGGCTCAGTCAGCCTGTGCCGATCTTGGCGGCACGGTCGACGCCGAGCAGGTCTGTCGTGTGCATGCTGCCAACTCCACTTACCGGCTGGACTATGTGTTTCCGGCCGACTATCCCGACCAACAGGCTCTCACGGCATACCTGACGCAAACCCGCGACGGCTTCGTCAACGTCTCGGACATGCCGGGGGCCTGGAACCTGCCCTATGTCCTCGACGGGAAGGGAACGGCCTACCGGTCCGGACCTGAGGACGCCGGTACCCGCAGCGTGGTGTTCGAGGTGTACGAGAACGTCGGCGGTGCCCACCCCCAGACCTGGTACAAGGCCTTCAACTGGGATGTCGCCAATGACGCTCCAATCAGTTTCGACACGCTGTTCAAACCCGACACCGAACCGCTGGAGGTGATCTTCCCGATCGTGCAGTCCGATATCTCGCGGCAGATCGGTGTGGCTGCTCCGATTTCGCCGGTTGACGGTCTGGACCCCGCGAAGTACCAGCAATTCGCGATCACCGATGATTCGGTGATTTTCTTCTTCGGTCAGGGCGAGATGATGATGGCCGGCGTGGGGGGAGCGCTCGAGGTGTCAGTGCCGCGCAGCGCGATCGCGCCCATGCTCGCTCAATCGGGCTGACATCGGCGACCTGACTGGTCCACGCGTCAAGCCGGGACGAATCCGTAGACGCGTCCGTCGCTGGTCGCGGTGACGATGCGTCGATCGTGTCCGATCGACACCCCGACCGGCCAACCGGACGCACCGGCAAGGCGGTAGCTGTTGAGCGTGCGACCGTCCCCGAGGTCAAAGATCACCAGTGCCATCCCGGCAGGGTCGCTACCGTCGGACACCACCGTGTAACCGACCCCGGCAAGACTGGAGGTCGACAGCGGCGAGGCGTCGTCGCGGTTCCAGACCGGCTCGCCCTCGTCCCCGGTGTCGCGGATAGCCATCAGCCGGGCCCCCGGCCCCCCGCCGGCGACGATCAACCCGTCGGGGGTGACCGACGGCGGGGTCTGGGCAAGGTAGTTCAGCGGTACCGACCACTTCTCGGTGCCGTCCTCGGTGTTGATCGCCCACAGCCTCTCGTCGCGGCCGTTGACGTATACCGTCGAACCGTCCGCGGACAGCGCCGGGCTGGCCAGTGGACCGTTGCCGACGGCGTCGCTGGTCCATTCGCGGGTGAGCAGCGGCGTGCGCCCCGGCCGGTACTTCAGACCGACGAGCACCGGCGTGTCGGCGCCCGGCTCCCACAGGGTCAGCACCACGATGTCGGTCGCGTCGGAAAACGCGGGGGCGGTGGCCACCGGGCATTCGGGTCGGGCCGGCCGGCAGTCGTCGAGCCCGCGCTGGGAGTCGGTCGGGTCGAGGCCTGCGACGAGATCCAGCGAGGTGCCGGTCACCGTGCCGCGGTGGGCATCGAAAACGAGTACCTGGCCCAGGTGCGTGACCACCAACAGGTCGCCCGGGGACAAGAAGCGCATCGTCATCGGCATCCCGATCACCGGCCGGCGCCATCGGACCCACTGGGTGGGGGGAAACGATATCACCGCCCCGGGCTGACCGACATACAAGTTGTCGAACCCGTCGAAGAGGGGACTGGCCTGCGGGCCTCCAGGTCCGCCACCCTGGACGAGGCGCGTGCACCAGCGTTGTCGCGCCTGATTGTCGGCCTCCCAGACCATCAGCGAGCAGCCGGCATCGGTGTGACCGGCGACGGCCAGCTGGCTGCCGGAACCGAGCGCCGCCTGGGCGGCTAGATCACCTTTGATCGAACGGGTCCACTCCAGACGCAGCGCATCGGCTCCACTGACGGGCGAGTAGCTGCTGTTGTCGGCATTCCCGTATTGGGCAGCCCAGCCGGTCGCAGCCCGGGCCTGGACCCAGGAATCGGTATTGCCGCAGCCCGCGAGCACGCCGGTGATCAGCGCCGAAGCGGACAACGCGATGATTCGCCGGAGCACGGGATCCCTTCTGAATGTGGTTTCGGTGTAATGCGCCCGCGTGTTGTTCGAGCCCACGTGAGGGTAACCGTTCACGAGCCCCCGGCTGGCGTAGGCTGTCCGCCCATGACGACGATGTGGGGAGCGCCGCTGCACAAACGCTGGCGGGGCTCGCGCTTGCGAGATCCGCGGCAGGCCAACTTCCTCACGGCGGCATCGCTGAAGTGGGTGCTTGCCAATCGTGCGTATACGCCGTGGTACTTGGTCCGGTACTGGCGGCTGCTGAAGTTCAAGCTGGCCAATCCGCACATCATCACCCGCGGCATGGTGTTCATCGGCAAGGGGGTCGAGATGCAGGCGACCCCCGAGCTTTCTCAGATGGAGATCGGACGCTGGGTGCACATCGGCGACAAGAACACCATCCGCTGTCACGAAGGTTCGCTTCGCATCGGTGACAAGGTCGTGCTCGGCCGCGACAACGTCATCAACACCTACCTCGACATCGAGCTGGGCGACTCGGTGTTGATGGCCGACTGGTGCTACGTCTGCGATTTCGACCATCGGATGGACAGCATCGAGCTGCCGATCAAGGATCAGGGCATCCTCAAGAGCCCGGTACGCATCGGGCCCGACACCTGGATCGCAACAAAGGTGTCGGTGTTACGGGGGACCAGCGTCGGGCGTGGTTGCGTGCTGGGGTCACACGCGGTCGTCAAAGGCGACATCCCGGACTTCTCCATCGCTGTGGGCGCGCCCGCGAAGGTGGTCAAGAACCGAAAATCGGCGTGGGAGAAATCGGCCGCGCAGCGTGCCGAGTTGGCCGCGGCGCTGGCTGACATCGAACGAAAGAAGGCCTCCCGCTAGCGATTTGGCAGCGGGCGCTCGACGATGGGCCGGCGCGGGTGCGGCCGGCGTTCGGCGCGCTTGGCAGCCAGGTATACCTGCGCCGTCTCGGCGGCCACGGTCTGCCAGGCGAACTCCGAAGTGAGGCGCTCGCGGGCCGCCTCGGCCCGTTGTGCAGCGGCGGTCGGAGAGTCGAGTGCCACCCGCACCGCGGCCGCCAGGGCGCCCACATCGCCAGGTGGATGGGACAACCCGGTGACACCGTCGATCACTGCTTCGCCGAGACCACCCGCGTTGGAGGTGACCAGAGGCGCCCCGGCTGCGGCGGCTTCGAGTGCGACGATGCCGAACGGCTCGTAGTGGGATGGAAGGACGGCTACGTCGGTTCGGTGCAGCAACGACAGCAGCTGCGAACGATCAACCAGACCAACAAAATTCGTGGCCTTGAGGACTCTGTGCTTGCGGGCCTGCTCTTTCAGGAAGTCGAGCTGAGTGCCCTCTCCGGCGATGGTCAGCGTGGTTCCGGGGTGTGACCGACGGATGCGGGGCAGCGCGGCGATCGCGTCGTGTATCCCCTTCTCGTACTCCAGCCGGCCAAAGTACAGCAGTTCAGCGGGTCCGCAGCGGCGAGGACGCGCCGCGAATGGCCAACCCTGGGTGTCGATCCCGTTGCGGATGACCGAGATATCGGCGAGTTCCGGACCGAACAGAGTGCTGATCTCGTCCCGCATCGAACTCGAACAGGTAATCAGCGAGTCCGATTCGCGTACGAGCCACGACTCCAACGCATGGACTTGCCGGCTCACCGCACCGGTCAACCAGCCGGAATGCCGCCCGGCTTCGGTGGCATGAATGGTGGAAACCAGTGGTACATCGAAGGACTGAGCCAACGCGACGGCCGGATGGGCGACCAGCCAGTCGTGCGCGTGTACGACGTCGGGTCGCCAGTCGGTTAGTCCTAGACCGGCGCGGACCATCGCATGGCCCATGGCGAGGGTCCAGGCCATCATGTCCGCGCCGAAGCTGAATTCGTGTGGGTCCTCGGCCGCGGCGATCACGCGCACGCCCTCGGCGAACTTGTCGCTGGTTGGGTGCGAGTGCGGATCGGTGGCTGTCGGCTGGCGGCTGAGAACGACCACGTCGTGGCCGGCCGTGGCGAGTTCGGTCGCCAGGTGATGCACGTGGCGCCCGAGCCCACCGATCACCACCGGCGGGTACTCCCACGACACGAGTAGAACCTTCATCTTCATGCGCTCGGCAGTCTCCGCGCGTCGAGCGCCCCGAAGAGCCCGTCCGCCCGGTTCCAGCCCTCGGCCAGGCGCTGCGCCTGTTGACGTCGGCCCGCGGCCAGCGCACCGGCAATCTCACGGGTGGCGTGTGCATGCAGGTGGGCGCGGTAGCGAGCGTATTCGGCGGCCGAATCCTTGCTGACCATGAACGGCCAGTCGCTGGACACCGTGAGCAGCGTCTCGCGCAGGATCTGATCCGCCACGAAGTCCCTCGACCCCCGCTGGCCGGGCGACCCCGCTGGCGCGGAGTGCGCGAGCGCCTTGTCGACCGTTTCCAGCGCCGCATCGACGACCTCGCCGTTGAGCTGAACCAGGTCGGCTACTTGGTCGCCGGCCCACACCTGCCAGTCCTTGCCCGAACCCCACGAACTCGGGGGCAACTCGACGGACCTGCCGACGTAGCCGTCGGCAACGGCGTCGGACAAGGTACCAATGCGTACCCCGGCGGCTGGTAGCGCGCGCATCACCCGTTCGAGCCAGATAGGCCCCTCATACCACCAGTGACCGAACAGTTCGGTGTCGAACGCCGCGATGACGTGGGCGGGCCGACCGGTGCGCGCGCTCTCGCTCGTCAGGCGCCGCCGCACGGTCTCGACGAAATCGGTCACGTGAGCATCCACAGCGGCATCGGCGCGGTCCGGGTCGTACGGCGCCTTGTCCTCCGAGGGCACGTTGCGTCCGGTCACCCGGGCGGGCTTGAGTCCGGTGGTGTGATCGTAGGTGTGGAAATCGCGGTAGGCGCTGTGACCGGGATAGCCGGATTTGGGGGACCAGACCCGGTAGCTGACCTGCAGGTCACGGCCGAACGCCACGACGTCGGAACCAGCGACCGGCCGACCCGTCGCGGTGTCGCCGTGCAGTGCCGGTCCGTCGACCATGAAGTGGCCGACGCCGGCTGCGGCGTAGTCGAGCTCCATTCCCGGGGCGTATGCGCACTCCGGAGCCCAGATTCCGGTCGGTGTGCGAGCGAGTCGCTGTTGGGCGTCGGCCAGTCCCTCGCGCAGTGCGAACTCGCGGAGCCGCGGGTTCAGCAGTGGCTGGAACGGGTGCGCCAGCGGGCCGCCCAGCAGCTCGATCACCTGTCCGTCGAGCAGCTCACGCAACACCGGGCTGCCGCCGTGACGCCACAGGGTTTCGAATTCCGTCAGCTCCCGTTCGGCTTCGGCGTATTCATGTGATCCCAGCTTGCGCAGTGCTTCTGGAGCCGACGCCGGCGGAGTCGCCGAAGATGCCCGGACGTTGGCGGCCTCCAGGGCGCGCAACTGCCAGTTGGCCAGCCAGTGGTGCATACCTTGCAGGCAATACGGATCGTCGAGCTGCGCGGCCACCACCGGTGTGACGCCCAGGGTGACCAGATGCCGACGGTCCTCGGCGGCAAGGGTGCGCAGTACCCGCACCAGCGGTAGATAGGCCGCCGACCACGACTGGTAGAGCCACTCCTCGCCGACCGGCCAGCGTCCGTGATGGGCCAGCCACGGCAGATGAGTGTGCAGGACCAGGGTGAAGAGTCCTGGAACCTTCACGGGCGTACCGCGATCGCGACGAGATCCAGGCTGTCGTCGATGGGTCGGTCCTCGCGGGTCCCGCTTTCCACCAGCTCGAAGTCCTCGGTGCGCACCGACGCGACGTCGGCGAGTAGATCGTCCGGCCACGGCGCGTCGGCCAGGGCCCGCGCGATTTGGGCGTCGATGATGGATCCCCCGTGCCGAGCGTCCATCTCGGCAAGGCGGGTGCCATGGAAAACTCCATGGACGCCGGCGATGTCGAAACCGGCCGACCTCAGGAGGTCGGTGAGTTCACCGGCGCTCAGCTCCCGGGTGTGAAAAGGGTTGACAGGCGTATCGCGGCCGGGGGAAAAAGTGATGCGGTTGGGCGTCGATATGAGCAGGACGCCGCCGGGCCGCAGCACCCGCAGGCACTCGGCGACAAACTGTTCCTGGTCCCAGAGATGTTCAATAACCTGGAAGTTGACCACCACATCGATGGATGCGCTCGGCAACGGCAGCTGGGCCAGGTTTCCCCGGCGCATGTCGACGCGGGGATACCGCGCGCGGACGTGGGCAACCGCCGATTCGTCGTAGTCGAGCCCGATCACGTGGCGCGCGACATCGGCGATCAGGTCGGCGCCGTACCCCTCGCCGGAGCCCGCCTCGAGCACCTCGCGGCCGACGCAGTGGTCGGAAAGTTGTCGATAGACGACTTCGTGGCGGCGAAACCAGTAGTTCTCTTCGGTCAGACCGGGAACGGTCCGCTCGCCGGTCAGCGCCATGGGGGCGGTGGCCGGCGGCTTGTCAGGCGTCCCCGCCCCGGTAACAGATGCGGTCATTGCAAGGCAGGCTAACCCGGAACCGCCCGGAGGCGAACTGATCGCCGAAGCCGGCCTGCTCGCGGGGCCGGCGGAGCGCGATCTCCGACCAGCTATTGTGATGCTGCGAACCACCACAAGTTACTTGCAGGTAACATGGTGGGGATTGCTTGAGGCGTGATGTTGCAGGCCGGTCACCGGCCCCGTCGAGGAGGACGAACCAGAGTCATGACGAACATCGTGGTCCTGATCAAACAGGTCCCAGACACATGGTCGGAGCGCAAGCTGACCGAGGGTGATTGGACCCTCGACCGGGAGGCTGCCGACGCCGTACTTGACGAGATCAACGAGCGTGCTGTCGAGGAGGCGCTGCTGATCAAGGAGCGCGAAGGCGGTGACAGCACGGTCACGGTCCTGACCGCCGGCCCCGCCCGCGCCACCGAGGCGATCCGCAAGGCGTTGTCGATGGGGGCGGACAAGGCTGTCCACCTGCTCGACGATGGCATGCACGGATCCGACGTCGTCCAGACCGGTTGGGCTTTGGCACGTGCGCTGGGCACGGTCGAGGGCACCGAACTGGTCATCGCCGGTAATGAGGCCACCGATGGTGTCGGCGGCGCGGTGCCGGCGATCGTGGCCGAGTACCTGGGCCTACCCCAGCTGACTCACCTGCGCAAGGTGACCATCGAGGGCGGCAAGGTCTCCGGTGAGCGGGAGACCGACGAAGGTGTGTTCATGGTCGAGGCGTCGCTGCCCGCGGTGATCAGCGTCAGCGAGAAGATCAACGAGCCTCGCTTCCCCTCCTTCAAAGGCATCATGGCCGCCAAGAAGAAGGAGGTGACGACGCTGACACTGGCCGAGATCGGTGTCGAGGCCGACGAGGTCGGCATGGACAACGCCGGATCCAAGGTGCTGTCGTCGACCCCCAAGCCGCCCAAAACCGCAGGCGAGAAAGTCACCGACGAGGGCGAGGGTGGCACCGCCATCGCCGAGTATCTGGTCGGTCAGAAGATCATTTAGCAGAAGTCACTCGAGAGCCCCCACCCACCCATAGAGAGTCAGAGGCGACAGAACGCATGGCTGAAGTACTCGTGCTCGTGGAGCACGCCGACGGTGCGCTGAAGAAGATCAGCGCGGAACTGATCACCGCCGCCCGTTCGCTGGGCGAACCCGCCGCTGTGGTGGTGGGCCGGCCCGGCGCGGCCGAGCCGCTTGTCGAGGGCCTGAAGGCGGCCGGTGCCGCCAAGATCTACGTTGCCGAGTCCGACGACGCGGAGAACTACCTGATCACCCCGCAGGTAGACGTGCTGGCCTCGCTGGCCGAGTCCGCCGCGCCGGCCGCAGTGCTGCTCGCGGCCAGCGCCGATGGCAAGGAGATCGCCGGTCGACTGGCAGCCCGCATGGGCTCTGGCCTCCTGGTAGACGTCGTCGAGGTCAAAGCCGGCCCGGTGGGTGTTCACTCCATCTTCGGCGGCGCCTTCACCGTGGAGGCCGAGGCCGTCGGTGACACCCCGGTGATCACGCTGCGGCCCGGCGCGGTCGAGGCCGTGCCCGCCGACGGTGCCGGCGAGGTGGTCAGCATCGAGGTTCCTGCAGCGGCCGAGAATGCGACGAAGATCACCTCCCGTGAGCCGGCTGTCGCCGGTGACCGCCCCGACCTGGCCGAGGCAACCGTCGTGGTGTCCGGCGGCCGCGGTGTCGGCAGCGCGGAGAACTTCGGCGTTGTCGAAGAGCTGGCGGATTCGCTCGGAGCTGCCGTCGGTGCGTCGCGTGCCGCGGTGGACTCGGGGTACTACCCCGGTCAGTTCCAGGTGGGCCAGACCGGCAAGACCGTGTCGCCGCAGCTCTACATCGCGCTGGGCATCTCCGGGGCCATTCAGCACCGGGCCGGCATGCAGACCTCGAAGACGATCATCGCGGTCAACAAGGACGAAGAGGCACCCATCTTCGAGATCACCGACCTCGGCATCGTGGGTGACCTCTTCAAGGTGACCCCTCAGCTGACCGAGGCGATCAAGGCCCGCAAGGGCTAGATTTTCTGCGCGAGCAGACGCAAAGGCCCCCATTTCGGTAGGAAATGGGGGCCTTTTGCGTCTGCGCGCGACTGGCGGGTACCCGAACCGTCACCTAGAGCTCACGAACACGTCACGCGCCGATTGCCGGCGCGCCTACCTGCTCGGCAACCGTGCGGGTTATGAGCACTCGTTCTGTACTCATCCCGTCCGACAATTGCGATTCGGGGGCCCATAAGGGTTCCGTGCCAAAGTCTCCTCGGTACTCCCTGCTGCTGTGCGCCGACACCGATTCGATAGAGGTCGCACAGCGGCTGCGTTATGACGTGTTCGCCGCCGAGCCCGGATTCACGCTTCCGACCACCACGGCGCCGAACGGCGACCGCTCGTTCGGTCTTGACGCTGACCACTTCGACCAATTCTGCGACCACCTGCTCGTGCGCGACGACGACAGCGGCGAACTTGTCGGCTGTTATCGGATGTTGCCCCCACCCGGCGCGATCGCGGCCGGGGGTCTCTACACCGCCACAGAGTTCGACCTGACCGCACTCGATCCGATCCGGCCCTCGCTGGTCGAGATGGGCCGTGCAGTGGTGCGGGCGGGTCATCGCAACGGCGCCGTCGTGCTGCTGATGTGGCGAGGAATCCTTGCCTACCTGGACCGCAGTGGCTATGACTACGTCGCCGGATGCGTCTCGGTCCCGGTCGTCGATCCATCAGGGCACAATGCTGCGGGCAGCCAGGTGCGGGGTGTTCGAGACTTCGTCATGAGGCGCCACGCAGCCCCCTCCGAATACACGGTTCGCCCCTTTCACCCCGTGGTCCTCGACGGCCGCGGCCTGGACGACATCGACCCACCCGAGCGCCTGTCGATGCCGCCGCTGATGCGTGGCTACCTGCGGATCGGGGCGCAAGTGTGCGGGGAGCCGGCGTACGACCCGGTTTTCGGGGTGGGTGACTTCCCGGCGCTGCTGGACAAGCGGCAGGCCGATATCCGCTATCTGCGCCGGCTCCGGTCTGTCGGCAGCGCGGCCGTGATCGCCGACAGGCCGGCATCGTGACGCTCACCGCCGAACATGCCTGGTTGCCGCGAGCGATCTGTGACGTGGGGTGCGTTCGTTTCGGCGCCGACGGCCGGGGCCGGCGGGGGGCAGTCGCGCTGCGGACCGCGCTGCGTATGGCAGCGGCCTCCGCGCTGTTCTCGGTAACCTGGCTTCTGGTAATCCCGATGCCGGGCAGATCGCACCTTCAGCGGGCCTATTGCCGATTGATGCTACGCAGCCTCGGGGTACGAATGTCGTTGTCGGGCGGTCCGATACGCAATCTGCGGGGAGTGCTCGTGGTCAGCGGACATGTGTCGTGGCTGGACATTCTGGCCATCGGGACCGTGCTACCGGGGTCGTTCGTTGCTCGCGCGGACCTCACCCACTGGCCGGTGCTTGGTCCGGTTGTCCGGATGATGGGGGTCATCCCCATCGACCGCGCCCGGCTGAGCAGGCTGCCGTCGGTGGTGGCTTCCGTTGCCGATCGATTGCGGGCCGGGCACACCGTAGTCGCGTTCCCCGAGGGCACCACCTGGTGCGGCCTGGGGTTCGGGCGGTTTCGGCCGGCGATGTTTCAGGCGGCGATCGACGCCGAGCGGCCAGTGCAGCCGCTCCGGCTGAGCTATCGGCACGGCGACGGTCGGCCGTCCACGGTCCCGGCGTTCGTGGGCGACGACACGCTGCTGATGTCGATCAGGCGCGTCGTCACCGCCCGCCGCACTGTCTGTCACATCGGTATCGAGTCATTGCAGCTGCCCGGCGAGAACCGGCGTGAGCTGGCCGCCCGCTGCGAAGCCGCGGTGCGTGGCGACGCTTCGCGGTCGGCCCTGGTCGGGGCCGCCGCCTGCGGTGCGGGCCACGCGCTGGCGGCGTGACCGAGGGGCCGGGGACGGCGTGACGGCTATTCGCGACGGCCTTTCCCGACGGCTATTGTGGAGCGGTTATGTCTGCGCACGCGCCGGTCTATCTCGACCACGCCGCCACCACCCCGATGCGTCCCGAGGCGATCGAGGCGATGACCGCTGAGCTGGCGCGGGTCGGCAACGCGTCCTCGCTGCACGGGTCGGGTCGGGTCGCCCGTCGCCGGTTGGAGGAATCGCGCGAGACGCTGGCCACACTGCTGGGTGCGCGCCCGTCGGAGGTGATCTTCACCGCCGGCGGCACCGAGAGCGACAACCTTGCCGTCAAGGGCATCTTCTGGGCGCGCCGCGGAGCCGAGCCTCGGCGCCGCCGGATCGTCGCTACCGCGGTGGAGCATCACGCGGTCCTCGATGCCGTGCAGTGGCTGGTCGAGCACGACGCCGCGGAGGTGACGTGGGTTCCGGTCGACGCGGTCGGCTCGGTCGATCCCACCGCTCTGCGCGCCGCCATCGGCGATCCCTCCGATGTCGCCCTGATTTCCGTGATGTGGGCCAATAACGAAGTCGGCACCGTCATGCCAATCGGTGAATTAGCCTCCGTTGCAGCTGAGTTCGATATTCCCCTGCACAGCGACGCGATCCAGGCGGTGGGCCAGATACCGGTGGATTTCGCCGTCAGCGGGCTATCGGCGATGAGCGTGACCGCCCACAAGTTCGGCGGCCCCACCGGAGTCGGCGCACTGTTCCTGCGCCGGGATACGGCATGCGTGCCACAGCTGCACGGCGGCGGCCAGGAGCGCGACGTGCGTTCCGGCACGCACGATGTGGCCGGCGTCGTGGGAATGGCCGCAGCGGCACGCGGCGCGGTCGAGACCATGGCCACAACCAGTTCCCGGCTGCGGGAATTGCGCGACCGGCTCGTTGACGGAGTAATGGCAGAAGTCGGCGACGCCTACCTCAACGGTGCACCGGGCGGTGCGGATCGCCTGCCCGGCAATGCGCATTTCACCTTCCGCGGTTGCGAGGGCGATTCCCTGCTGATGTTGTTGGACGCCAAGGGAATCGAGTGTTCCACGGGTTCGGCATGTACGGCCGGCGTTGCGCAACCGTCGCATGTGTTGACGGCGATGGGCGCTGACCCGGCCAGTGCCCGTGGGTCCCTGCGCCTGTCCCTGGGCCACACCAGTACCGGCTCCGACGTCGACGCCCTTCTCGAGGTACTGCCGGGCGTCGTCGAGCGGGCGCGGCAAGCGGCCCTGGCTGGTGCGCCGGGGGTGAGTTGACATGCGGGTTCTGGTCGCGATGAGCGGAGGCGTGGATTCGGCGGTGGCCACGGCGAGGGTGGTCGACGCCGGACACGACGTTGTGGGTGTGCATCTGGCGCTGTCCTCCGCGCCGGGGACGCTGCGCACCGGTTCGCGCGGATGCTGTTCGAAGGAGGACGCCGGCGATGCGCACCGCGTCGCCGATGTGCTGGATATCCCGTTCTACGTCTGGGACTTCGCCGACCGCTTCCAAGAGGACGTGATCGACGACTTCGTGGATTCCTACGCGCGCGGGGAAACACCCAACCCGTGCGTGCGCTGCAACGAACGGATCAAGTTCTCCGCGTTGGCCTCCCGGGCGTTGGCATTGGGCTTCGACGCGCTGGCGACCGGCCATTACGCCCGGCTGTCCGCCGGCCGGCTACGCAGGGCGGTCGATCGTGACAAGGACCAGTCCTATGTGCTGGCGGTGCTGACTGCCGAGCAGTTGCGGCACGCGGTGTTCCCGATCGGCGACACCCCGAAAACCGAGATCCGCGCGGAAGCCGCTCGCCGCGGCTTGTCGGTGGCGCAGAAGGCGGACAGCTACGACATCTGTTTCATCCCCTCTGGAGACACCCGGGCATTCCTGGGCGCGCGCATCGGGGTGCGGCCCGGAGTCGTGGTCGACCCCGCCGGGTCCGTGTTGGCCCAACACGACGGGGTGCACGGTTTCACCATCGGCCAGCGAAAGGGCCTCGGTATCGCCGGTCCGGGACCCGACGGCAGGCCCAGGTACGTGACGGGCATCGACGCCGACACCGGCACCGTACACGTCGGTGACCTCGCCGACCTCGAGGTCAGGACCCTGGTCGGCGACGCACCTGTGTTCACCTCCGGTGTCGCGCCCCAGGGACCGGTGGAATGCGTCGTCCAGGTGCGAGCCCACGGGGGAGTCGTCGATGCGGTCGCCGAGCTGCGGGGCGAAACATTGGCCGTCGAGTTGCGTAGTCCGTTGCGCGGCGTCGCCCCGGGCCAGACCCTGGTGCTGTACCGCGTCGACCCCGAGGGCGACGAGGTACTGGGCAGCGCGACGATTCGCGCGGCGCGTTAGTGACCGCTTTCGCCACCGCAACCGGCGTCGGATCCTGGCCGGGTTCGTCGGCCCGGGAGGCCTCCGAGGTGATTGTCGGTGAACTGCACCACCTGCCCCACCTCGTCGAGCTACCCGACCGCGGCGTGGGTGCCGACCTGATCGGCCGCGCCGGTGCGCTGCTGGTGGATATCGCGATCGATACGGTTCCTCGCGGATACCGTATTGCTCCCGGCCGCAGGTCGGTGACCCGCAGGGCGGCCAGCCTGCTTGATGAGGACGTCGACGCGCTGGAGGAGGCCTGGGAGAAGGCCGGGTTGCGTGGCAGCCGGCGGCCGGTGAAGATGCAGGCGCCCGGACCGGTGACGCTGGCTGCGCACCTGGAACTGGCTGGCGGGCACCGCGCCATCACCGACCCCGGCGCCGTGCGGGACTTGACCAGATCTTTGGCCGAAGGGGTGGCTGCACTGCGGGCGCAACTGATGCGCCGACTGGACGCGGCGGCAGTGGTTGTCCAGTTCGATGAGCCGTCGCTTCCGGCCGCTCTGGCGGGCCGCCTCACGGGTGTGACGGGTTTGTCAGCGGTGCACCCGGTGGAACCCGCGGTGGTCGTCGAATTGCTCGACGAGTGTGTCACCGTCGTCGGCGGCGACGTCGCCGTGCACAGCTGCGCCGCAGGCTTACCGTGGAAGCTGTTGCAGCGCACCATGCTCGCTGCTGTCTCGGTCGATGTGCACGCCCTGACGCCCGCAGATCTGGACGGATTGGGCGAGTTCATCGAATCAGGGCGAGCGGTTCTGCTGGGTGCGGTGCCGGCGGTACCGGGTGCCGGGTCCGGCGCGCCGCTGTCGGCAGCACAGGTGGCAACGACCGTCGCCGGGGTAACCGACCGGCTCGGTTTCAGCCGTACCGTGCTGCGGGACCGCGTCGGCGTCACTCCGGCCTGCGGACTCGCCTCGGCGACAGAGTGGTGGGCCCGTACTGCCATCGAGCTGGCGCAACTGGCCGCCGACGCGTTGGCCGACGATCCGGAGGCGATCTGAACTGCGGCACGCCCAGTGCTACCACGGTAAATGTTAATCGTCTCACGTGGCCGGGTGACTTTGCGGGCAAATGGTTCCGCAAATGGTTTGCTGCTCCAGTTCACAGCAGTGAACACGCCAAAGAGCTAGTTCATCAGTTCATGGCTATGACAATTTACGGTGCCCGATCCGGACGAGGCGGGCGCGAAACGGCGTCTCGGCGAATTGCCAACCGAACCGGGCCGAAGCGTTTCATCTATCATTAGGCCCGGACTCCGTCAGTCGACGAGAACTGATATCGGCCAAAACTGCCCAACGCCGGGACTTGGCCAACGACAGCGACATACAGCGACACACAGCGACACACAGCGACATCTTCTGGGTAAGGGAAAACCCTTACCCGGATACGAAAGCACATGCCGAGAACATTGCGTGGTAGCCATACAGAGGAGGTGGCCGGGCCGTGACCTGGTGCGCTGAGCAGTCCACCGGCCGGGCCGATGGCGAGCTCGACCGCCTCCTCGCGCTGGACTCGTTCGCGATTCTGGATACTCCGCCGGATCAGGCTTATGACGATCTGACGGCGCTTGCCGCGCATGTATGTGCCACTCCCATGTCAGCGGTGAGCTTTGTCGATGCCGGGCGACAGTGGTTCAAGTCCCGGCACGGATTCGATCTCGTCGGGACTGCCAGGGAGTCCTCGTTCAGCGTTCCTGTGCACAACGCCCATACGATGCTGGAAGTCCCCGACGCGAGATTGGATGCGCGTTTCTCCAATCACCCGATGGTCACCGGTGATCCCTGCGTGCGCTTCTTCGCCGCCGCGCCACTGGTCACCGGGGAAGGCCACGTGCTGGGCGCCCTCTGTGTCATGGATGTCGAGCCGCGAACCCTGTCGGACGTGCAGCGCAAGCACCTGACTGTGCTGGCCGACCAGGTGCTCAGCCAGCTGGAGCTGCGGAGGCACGCGCGACAGTTAACCGCTGAGGTCAGCGCGCGGCTGGCGGTGAGTACGGCACTGCGTCGGCAGCAGCGCATACTCGATGGCGTGCTGAAGCACACCGACGTCCTCATCTTCGCCAAAGACGTCGCCGGCCGCTTTCTGATGGCCAACCGTGCGCTGGAGCGATCGGCCGCTGTGGCGGAAGGCGGACTGATCGGCCTGACCGACTACGACCTCTTCGACGCCGAGGTCGCCGACGAATACCGTCGCCTCGACAAGCACATCATGGCCACCAGGGAATGGCAGATCATCGTCGAGGGTGTGCCTCGTTCCGACGGAACGGTCCCCACCTATCGAACGGAGAAGTTCCCGCTCCTCGACGACAACGACGAGGTGATCGGGATCGGGGGTGTCTCGACCAACGTCACCGACCTCGCCGACGCACAGGCAGCGCACGCGCAGGCGGAAGAGCGATGGCGCGCGTTGGTAGAGCAGTCCCAGGCGGCGATGTTTCTGGTCGATGCCGACGGCATGTTCGTCTACGCGAATCCTCGGGCGATAGCTCTGTGCGGAGCTGGGACGGCCGAGGACATCGAGTCGCGTCCTGTTGGCGATGTCGTGTCGCCCGGAGCGCTTCGAGAGGTCAAGGAGATGCTCACTGAGCTGCTCTCAGGTGGTCGCCCGGTACGTGCTCGGCGGGGTGTGATGCGACGTTTGGACGGCCGCGAGGTCACCGTGGAATTCGACGCGACGGCCGTGAACCACTCCGGCGTTCTCACCGTGCAGTTCGAAGCGCGTGATGTCACCGCCGCCGCCGCTGAGCACGCGGCTTTGAAGCAGTCCGCATGCATCGATTCCCTGACCGGGTTGCTCAATCGGTCTGCCTGGGATGCCCAGGTCGAATCCCTTCAGGCTGCGGGGCGCCACCGGGGAACCTCGATGACCATCGCTGTCGTCGACCTCGACAACTTCAAGTTGTACAACGACACGTATGGGCACACGGCCGGCGATACCTTGCTGCAACGATTCGCCGCCGACGCCGGCGCTTCGCTCCGACGCGATGACCTGTTCGCCCGCTGGGGCGGGGAGGAGTTCCTCATCGCGATCCCCGACACCACACCCCGGCAGGCCGAGCGCGTCCTGAACAGGATTCGCCGATGCATGCCGTCCGGGCAAACGTGCTCGATCGGTTACACCGCGCACTCGCCCGCAGAATCACTGGAGAGTGCCGTGGTCCGCGCCGACAGAGCCCTCTATCAGGCCAAAGCTCGGGGACGAGACCAGCTCTCCGTTCTGTGACGCCCGGCTAACGACCGGAACGCAGGTCCTTGCGCAGGATCTTGCCCGACGCCGACTTCGGGATGGCGTCGATGAACTCGACCTGCCGAACCTTCTTGTACGGCGCGACCTGGCCGGCGACGAACTCCATTACCTCGGCCTCGGTCAAACCGGCGGTGTCGTCGGCACTGTCATGGGGGCTCAGCCTGACGACGAACGCCTTGGGCACCTCTTCGCCCGCCGCGTCCAGCACACCGACCACTGCGGCGTCGGCGATCTGGGGATGCGAGAGCAGCACCGCCTCCAACTCGGCGGGCGGCACCTGGTAGCCCTTGTACTTGATCAGCTCCTTGAGCCGGTCGACGATGTAGACACAGCCGGCGGCGTCGACCTGGGCGAGATCGCCGGTGTGCAGCCAACCCTCAGGGTCGATGGTGGCCCGGGTGGCCTCGTCGTTGTGGAGGTAGCCCGCCATCACATTGGGTCCCTTGAACCATAGTTCGCCGGTCTCGCTCACGCCCTGCGCAGGCACCTCGATTTCCCGGCCCGACTCGGGGTCGACGATTTTGGACGCGGCGTTGGAGACGGTCCAGCCGACAGAACTCAGGGGCGCATCGACGCGCATGTTGAGCCGGCCCCCGTCGAACGGGGTGATATGGCTCACCGGGCTGAGCTCGCTCATCCCATAACCCTGCACGACCTTGCAGTTGAGTCGCTCGGCGACGGCCTGGCCGAGCTCGGCATCCAGCGGTGCCGCGCCCGACATCACGGTGTTGAGTGAGGACAGATCATAGGAATCCACCAGCGGATCTTTGGCCAGCGCCACCGCCACCGGCGGCGCGATGAACGCGATGGTGCACTTGTGCTCGGCGATGTTGCCCAGGAACGCGTCAAGTTCAAAATTCTGCATGACGACCAGCCGAGCGCGGGCGTGCAGGGCCGCGTTGAGCAACACCGTCATGCCGTAGATATGAAAGAACGGTAGGACCGCCAAAACCACGTCATCGGAAACCATCCCGTGCAACGGGCGAATCTGGGCGACGTTGGCCACCAGGTTGCGATGCGTGAGCATCACACCTTTGGGAGTGCCGGTCGTTCCTGAGCTGTACGGCAGGGCCGCAAGATGCGCCGACGGCGCAAAGGTCACCTGGGGGGCGGGTGCACCGGCGGCGAGCAGTTCAGCGGCATTGGGATGCCCGCTGGCCGCGCGGCCCGCTCCGTCGAGCACCACCAGGTTCTCATCCGAGATGCCTGCCGCGGTGGCCGCCTCCTTCGCCTGTGGCAGCAGTGCGTCGATGGTGACGAGCATCGTCGCACCGGAGTCGGTGAGCTGCTGGGCGATGTCTTTGGCGGTGAACAGCACGTTGATCGTCGTGGCAGTCGCACCGGCCCGAAGGACGCCGTGGAATGCGACAGCGAACGCCGAACTGTTGGGGACGAGGACCCCGATGACGTCGCCGACACCGACACCGCAGGCGGCCAAAGCCCCGGCGAACGTTCTTATTCGGGCCACCATCTCGCGATAGGTGGTCGCCCTGCCGGATTTCGCCTCGACCAGGGCGACGCGATCGGCGTCGGCGTCGTTCAACCGGCCGAACAGGTAGTTGTAGACGCTTGCGCTGGGGATATCGACTTCGGGGAAGGGGCTCGCGAAGCTCATGAACCGATCGAACCACGTCCGGCGCCCGCACGGGGTGTTCTGCGTCCAGTGGGTCAGCGTGCGTCGAGTTGTTTGACCGATTTCTTGGGGGCAACCAACCGGAACGACGAATCCACCAGCTCGGAGACCTCGGCCCAATCCACCTTGTGCGCCAGGAAGTCCAGGCCCAGCCAGCCGAACGGTCCCAGGTAGGCCGGATAGAAGAAACGGGTGTCCTGTTCGAGCGCCTTGCGGTCGCTGTCATCGACCTTGATCAGGACCGAGTGCGGGTACTGTACGTACGCCCCCTTCGTGTCGCCCTTGACGCTTCCGCCATAGATGGCAAACATCTTGGGCGCGCAGAACACGGGCCGGCCCCAGGAGACCTTCTCGAAGGCCGCGGGGAACCCGAGCGCTACCTTGCGCACTTCGGCCAGCCCGTAGTCGTCCTCGGCGAACATCATCGGATGGGGCATGGTGGCCAGGTTACCCAGCGCCGGTCCGGGCGTCGGTGCGCTTCGATAGCCTGCCAGGGTGAGTTCGAAGGCGACCCCTGGTCCAGAGGTGGTGCTGGCCGAACAGGCTGACGAAGCTCCGGGCGCCGACCTTCGGCGCCGGTGGCAGGAGCTCGCCGACGACGTGCGAGGCCATCAGTTCCGCTACTACGTCCGCGACGCACCGGTGATCTCCGACGCCCAGTTCGACGCCCTGCTGCGCGAACTGCAGGCCCTCGAAGACAACCATCCTGAGCTGCGTACCCCCGATTCCCCCACCCAACAGGTCGGCGGTGCGGGCTTCGCGACCGACTTCACCCCGGCTGAGCATCTCGAACGGATGCTGAGCCTGGACAACGCGTTCACCCCCGACGAACTGGCGGCTTGGACCGGCCGGATCAAGGGCGAGATCGGTCCCGACGCGCACTTCCTGTGCGAGTTGAAGATCGACGGAGTTGCGCTGGCCCTCGTCTACCACGACGGCCGGCTGGTCCGGGCTGCTACCCGCGGCGACGGACGGACCGGCGAGGATGTCACGCTCAACGCGCGGACCATTGAGGATGTTCCCGAAAAACTATCCGGCACAACCGAATTTCCCTTGCCCACGGTGCTGGAGGTGCGCGGCGAAGTGTTCTTCCGCCTCGCCGATTTCGAGGACCTGAACGCCGGCCTGGTTGCCGAGGGCAAGCCGCCCTTCGCCAACCCGCGCAACAGTGCGGCCGGGTCGCTGCGGCAGAAGAACCCGGCGGTCACCGCGCGCCGCAGGCTTCGGATGATCTGTCACGGCCTCGGTCACGTCGAAGGTCCCGCAGGCCCACCCTTCACGACACTGCACCAGGCGTACCGGGCACTCAAGGTGTGGGGGCTGCCGGTGTCCGGCCACACCGCTGCGGTCCAAGGGCTGGCTGCGGTCACCGAACGGATCGCCTACTGGGGTGAGCACCGGCACGACGTCGATCACGAGATCGACGGGGTCGTGGTGAAAGTCGACGAATTGGCGTTACAACGACGGCTCGGCTCCACGTCCCGGGCTCCCCGGTGGGCGGTGGCCTACAAGTACCCGCCCGAGGAGGCCACCACCACACTGCTCGACATCCGCGTCAGCGTGGGTAGAACGGGACGGGTGACGCCATTCGCCCATATGGAGCCGGTCAAGGTCGCGGGCTCGACGGTCGGACTGGCCACCCTGCACAACGCCTCGGAGGTCGCCCGCAAAGGCGTGCTGATCGGGGACACCGTGGTGATCCGGAAGGCCGGTGACGTCATCCCCGAAGTTCTGGGTCCGGTGGTCGATCTGCGAGACGGTTCCGAGCGCAAGTTCGTGATGCCCACCCGCTGTCCCGAGTGCGGAACCGAACTCGCGCCGGCCAAGGAGGGCGACGCCGATATCCGCTGCCCCAATGCGCGGAGCTGCCCGGCGCAGTTGCGGGAGAGAGTGTTTCACGTCGCCGGGCGCGGCGCGTTCGACATCGAGGGTCTCGGCTACGAAGCCGCCACGGCGCTGCTCCGCGCCGGGGTCATCACCGACGAAGGCGATCTGTTCGCCATCACCGCCAGCGACCTGCTGCAGACCGAGCTGTTCACCACGAAAGCCGGAGCGTTGTCGGCCAACGGAAAGAGATTGCTGACCAACCTGGGCAACGCCAGATCGCAACCGCTGTGGCGGGTGTTGGTGGCGTTGTCGATTCGCCACGTCGGGCCGACCGCGGCGCGGGCCCTGGCTACCGAGTTCGGCAGCCTGGAGGCGATCGCGGCGGCAACCGAAGAACAGCTGGCCGCCACCGAAGGGGTGGGGCCGACGATCGCAGCGGCGGTGATCGATTGGTTCACCGTCGACTGGCACCGCGCGATCGTCGACAAGTGGCGGGAAGCCGGCGTGCGAATGGCCGATGAGCGTGACGCCGGTGTCGAGCGCACGCTGGAGGGGCTGTCCATCGTCGTGACCGGATCGTTGACCGGCTACTCACGTGACGAGGCCAAGGAAGCCCTCATCGTCCGCGGTGGCAAGGCGGCCAGTTCGGTGTCGAAGAAGACGGCCTATGTGGTCGCCGGGGACGCACCGGGGTCCAAGTACGACAAGGCAGTCGAGCTCGGGGTGCCGGTGCTCGACGAGGCCGGTTTCCAGGTGTTGTTGACCGACGGACCCATGGCGGAAACAGGGGGCTCGGATGCGTAGGTTCATCGACATATCGGTCCCGCTGCGGGCCGGAATCGCCTCGGATCCGCCGGGGCTGCTACCCGAGATCGACTACTACGACCATCGGCAAACAGCGGAGGAGGTGGTGTCATTCTTCCCCGGTGCAACCGTCGATGACCTACCCGATCGGGAGGGCTGGGCGATCGAGCGTGTCCGGATGACCACGCACAACGGCACCCACGTCGACGCGCCCTACCACTACGCATCCACGATGGACGGCGGAAAGCGCGCGATCACCATCGACGAGATACCGCTCGAGTGGTGCCTGCAACCCGCGGTCAAACTGGACTTTCGCCACCTACCGGACGGCTACGTCGCGACTGCCGGCGACGTCGAGCACGAACTGCGCCGCATCGGCCACACCCTGGCACCGTTGGAGATCGTCGTCGTCAACACCAGCGCCGGCACTCGCTACGGCGAGGACGACTACGTGCAGAGGGGCTGCGGTATGGGACGCGAGGCAACGCTGTACCTGCTCGAGCGAGGAGTACGACTGACCGGCACCGACGCCTGGAGCTGGGACGCGCCGTTCTCCTACACCGCACGGCGCTACGCGCAGAATCATGACGCCTCCCTCATCTGGGAGGGCCATCGGGCCGGGCGGGTCATCGGCTATTCGCATATCGAGAAGCTGCACAATTTGGAATGCCTTCCCTCCCAGGGATTCGAGATCGCCTGTTTCCCGGTCAAAGTGCATGCCGCGTCGGCTGGCTGGACACGAGCGGTGGCGATCTTCGACGACGACCACTTTCGGGCATCCTCGTGAGTCCAGGGCAGCAAGGTGTCGCCGCCCAGCCCCGGAAGGATGCCCGCCCGCCCTAATTCCCAAGGGACATGCTATCGGCACAGTTCAGGGCGCTGGAAGCCCTGCTGGTTGCGGTGGCGCCGGGAGCATCAGAACCTGATGTCGGCCTCGCCGAGTTCAAAGGCCAAGAATGGCGGCGAGAGCACGTTGAACCTCGAGCTGCGTGTCAGGCTTCGCTGTTCCCAGCGGCCGCAATAGTCGACTTCTGGTGATCCCGCGCACTGCCCGACACACAGCGACACTGTCTACGTCCACGCCTTCGACATCGGCAATTCGGGGGCGCAGCGGTGAGGGCGCGCGAGAGCTGGAAATAGGGACGATCACAACCAGTTCGGATGAAAGTCCAGTCAAGATGTCGTCGACAGAAACCACCAGAGCCGGCCGGTGCTTAGCGGGCTCACCGGGCCGGCCCGCTCCGAGTGCGACCAGCCAGAGGTCGCCGCGGCGTGGATCAATCAATGCCATCACCGGCGGTGGCTTCCCAATCACGGTCCTCGTCCTGCACCGCGGGGCTGGCGGCATCGGCAAGGGTGGCTGTCCGCTCTGCGGCGAATGCGGCCTGCCGCTCGGCTTGGTCGGATAGATCCTTGAGTAAGTCCGCGATGGACATGCCGCGCTTGCGCGCTTGCGCGGCCAGGCGGTCGCGGGTCGGGACCGACACCCGAATGGTAGTCGTCTTTGTAGACATCTTAATAGCCTATCAAGTAGACGGCCCAGGCCGGCAGCGCCCTGAATACAACGACTAGGTTCAATCCCCATGGCTACCCTGACCCGGCTCGGTGTTCCGGGGGACGAGGACGTGTGGTCGGCACTCGGGTTCACCATCGAGGGTCGTGCCGTCGACATCGGGCAGGTGCGTTGCGTGGTCGGCGACACCGGCTGGGGGTTTGACGAAATCCTCTCTGATCCAGCCGTTCTCGGCATAGAGACTGTGCGATGTCCGCCAGCTGTCGGCGCGGTACACGCGAACGGGGTGACCCACGTCGACCACGTGGTGTACGCGGTGCGTGAGCTGGATGCCGCCATCGCTGATCTCACCGCGGTGCTGGGCACGCCGCCGCGCCGGCGTTTTCATCCGCGCGGACCAACGGGGCCGGAGATGGCGTTCTATCGCGTTGGCGAGGCGTTCATCGAGGTGGTCGCCACCGGTGCGGCGCCCGCGCTGATCGGGCTCGCGCTATGGTCCGCCGATCTGGATGCCACGGTCGCGGTGATCCGGTCGCACGGCGGTCCGATCTCGGAACCCAAGCCGGCAGTCCAGGGCGGGCGGATCGCCAGCGTGTGGCACGGCCACCTTGATTGGGGGCTCGCCGTCATGGGCCGGTGACGGTGACCGCCGGCCGTCACGCAGGGGTCTTGATGCATCGTGGGACCGCTATCGACGTGCGCTGGTGCGGCCGGGGGCCGGTTCCGGGCATGTCGTCTGGGAAGTGTTCGTCCAGCCACCGTTGGTTGTAGATGGTGTCGAGGTACCGTTCACCGAAATCGGGCGAGATCGCCACCGCCGTCAACTCGCCCGCGTCATGCGCCTCGAGCCACCGCAGCGCGCCGGTCACGACGGTCCCGGTGGAGCCGCCGAACAAGAACCCGCGGCCCGCCAGTCGATGGCACGTGCGGACGGTGTCGGGTTCCTCCACCAGTACGAGGTCGTCCACGTAGTTCTCGTCCAGCATCGGCGGCCGCATTGCCATCCCGAGTCCGGGAATCATCCGTCGCCCCGCTGGATGGCCGAACGACGCCGTACCGGCTGAGTCGATGGCCACCACGCGCACGTCAGGATGCCAGTGGCGCAGATAACGTGCGCAACCCATCAAGGTGCCCGTAGTGCCGGCGCCGACGAACAGCACGTCGAGCGCCGGAAACTCCTGGAGGATCGACGGTGCGGTGCCGTGGTAGTGCGACTGCCAGTTGTTCTGGTTGCCGTACTGGTCGAGCCACACGTACCGCCGGTCCGATTTGCGCAGCCGCCGGATGAAATCCAGGCGCGCGCCGAGATAACCGCCGTCCTTCGACGGGGTCGTGACGGTGTGTACCTCGGCGCCGAACGCCTCCATCAGCCTCCGGGTGGCGGCGTTGCACCGTGAGTCGGTGACGCACACGAACCGGTAGCCCTTGCTGGCCGCGACCATGCTCAGCGCCACGCCGAGATTCCCCGACGAGGACTCGACGAGAATCGAGTTCGGCGACAGGACTCCGTCGCGTTCGGCGGCCTCAACCATTTCGGTGGCCGGCTTGAGTTTGACCGATCCAGCGAAGTTCATCCCCTCGCATTTCAGGTACAGCGACCGCTGGAACACTCCGCGCAGGTCGACGTAGAGATCCTCCTGATTGAAGGCGTGCGGTACCGAGATGACCGTCATCGAAGTTTCCTTTCTGCGTTCGCCTCTCGGATCATCACGCCGTTTGGCGGACCGAATAGCCGTCTGTCGGCAGCTCTGGCGTCTGGATAAAGCGTCGTGGTGACGAATGACGTCGAGGTGAGGCACCGATGAGCGGCCTTTCATCGTGTCCTCACCGAGCTCTCATCGGCGGATCAGATGCTGGCAGCAGGTCACGACGAACGAAACGGCCGAGAAGGGTGCCCAGAATGATGACTGCGTCCAGCGGATCGCGGATCGATCACCGTCAGCATCGCCCTGCTGCTGGTGACACAGCCGCCAAGTCGGTGTGTGTTGACGGCGGTGAATACGAACTCTACTGGCCTGCAGAGCTTTCCGGGATCGAGTGCGAACAGCTGCTGTTTCTCTATGACGAGGTCGCCCGCAACGAGGCTACCCACGGGTTCAGCGGGGCGATCGACAACGAGGTCGGGCGCGGCATCGTCCGGGCCGAGGCGGAATCCCTCTCTGCTGGGCAGATTCTCATGCTGCTGGCCCGTGACTCCGAGGGGATCGTCGGCAGTCTGGTCCTGCAGCCCTACACCTCCCACTCTCGCAAGCACACGTTGGCCGCCAAACGCGCGGTGGCGGCCCGGCGGTCGCGGGGAACCTTCTTTCCCCTCATGGCCGACACGGCAATCGAACGCGCCGTCGCCATCGGCGCTGAAGTCATCACGTGCGAAGTAGCGGCCGACGGTCCGCTGAATCTGTGGAAGTCGTGGGGATTCATCGAATACGGCGTCATGCCCGACTATGCGCGCCGCCACGGCAAGTCCCTCCACGGCCACTTTCTCTACCTGCCGCTCGCGGCGAAGTGCAGCTCTGCGTGACATGACAGAAACGGCGCCGGCGCGTGATCGAAACCCGTTGCGCCGCAGACGAACAGCGAATTTCAGGCTCTTTCTGGCGAGCCAGGTCGCATCCCACGGCGGCACCTGGCTGCAGTTCGTGGCCTTAGCCTGGCTGGCCAGCGAATTGACCGGCAGCGGCGCCGCGTTGGGCTGGATCGCGGTGGCCACCTTCGGGCCGTTGCTGGTGCTGGCCCCATGGGCGGGTGCCCTTGCAGACCGCGTAGACAAGCGGCGGCTCCTGATCGTCGTGCAGCTGATGATGGCTGCTCAGGCTTTGGTGCTCGGCGCGCTGGTACTGGCGGAACTGGACAACCTGATATCGATCTACTGCCTGGCGTTCGCCTACGGTGTGATCCACGCGATCGAGGCACCGGTTCGTCGTGCCATCGTCGCTGAACTCGTTGGCCAGGAACATATTCCGCGGGCGGTGAGCCTGACGAATGTGGTCGCCGCGGTTGGCCGGGTGGTCGGCCCGCTCGGCGCGGGCGCCCTGATCGCGACTGCCGGCATCGGGTGGTGCTTCGTGGCGAACGCGGTCAGCTACCTCATCGCGCTCACCGCGCTGTTGTGGATCGATCGGGCCGCCCTTCTGGTTGCCGAGGCGGAAAGCACCCCCGGGGCCGTGCGGGCGGGTCTGCGGTACGCATGGCGCGTCCCCCGGCTCCGCATCGCACTCACGCTCACCGCGGTGGTGGCGACTTTCGGTTTCAACCACCAGGTGGTCATCCCGCTGCTGGCGGCCAGAGTCTTCGACGGCGGTGTCGGCGGCTACACGATGCTCTACACCGCCCTCAGCGCCGGGTCCGTCGTCGGAGCCCTGCTGGTGATGCGCCGCCGTCACATCGAACTTCGTCTCCTCACTCGGGCCGTCATCGCCTTCGCGGTCGCGAACGGCTGCCTTGCGGTCTCGCCGAACCTGGTGCTGGCGGCAGGTGCCAGTTTCGCCGCCGGTGCCGGTGCGTTGCTGTTCGTCACGGCCGCGGCGGCACTGCTGCAGCAGAGCTGTGCGCCCGCCATGCGGGGAAGGGTCATGGCTCTATTCGCCATGGTCCTTCTCGGTGGAATACCGCTCGGCGCGCCGATCGTCGGCGCAATCGCCGACGTCGCCGGACCCCGGGCCGCCGTGGCGATGGGTTCGGTGGCCGCCGTTGCTGCCGGCCTCTGCACGCTGCGACCGGCGGGCGGAGCGACCGCGGCGGCTCAGCGCAGGATCGTTGCGATGATGCCGGCCAGGTAGCCCAGGCGGGCCACCTCGCTGGGCCGGAACGCGGGCCCGCCGGGGCGGCCCAGGACGACGGCGGTGCGCGCATCGCCCAGCGGTGCAGCCACCAGTGTGGTGTCCATGTCGCGCCACCCGCGCGGCACCCAGTCAGCGGTGGCGTCCAGCGCTTCGGCCCGATCGATCGGCAACCAGGGCGCTACGGCGGCCTGCGTCTCGGGCGCCGCCGCACTGCCGACCACGCGCTCCGGGCCCGAATCGGTCAGCCGGGCCACCGTGCACCAGCCGACGCGCAGCACCTTCGGAGCCTCATCGACGAGCACTTGGAGCCGCGCGCGTTTGCCGTCGGCCGCGGCGACATGGTCGATCAGCTCCAGTTCCCGGTGGGCTTCCAGCAGCCCGGTGTGCGGCCGGACGCTGTCCACGTACACGCCGTTGAGCTTCTCGGCGGCGGTGATGAGCACGTCGGGCATCGCGCCCGGGGGCAGATCGACCACCAGGTCGTCGATCGCGTAGCCCGCGGCACGCTCGACCACATCGAGAGACAAGATGTCGGCATTGACCGAGCCAAGAGCCACCGCCAACGAGCCGAGCCTGCCCGGCCTGTCCTCGATCTGGACCCGCAGCAGGTATGACGGCACGGGCAACACTGTCGCACGGAGTGCGCCGGGAGGCGACTCGGGGGCGATCGCAGCAGAACGGTTGAACTAGGCTTCGTGGTCGTGTCACAAATCTCTCGAGACGAGGTTGCTCACTTGGCACGCCTCGCCCGGCTTGCCCTGACCGACAGCGAGCTGGACAGCTTCGTTGGTCAATTGGACGCCATCCTCGGCCATGTCAGTCAGATCCAGTCGGTGGACGTCGCCGGCGTCGAGGCCACCGACAATCCACTCAAAGATGTCAACGTCTTCCGGCCGGACACCGTCCGCCCGTCCCTGACCCAGGAACAGGCTCTCGCGGCGGCTCCGAAATCGACCGATGAACGGTTCGCCGTCCCGCGGATTCTGGGAGAACCCGAATGAGCCAGCTGAACAGGCTCGATGCGGCGACATTGAGTGCCATGATCGGCGCCGGGGAGGTGTCCTCCACCGAGGTGACCCGGGCCTGCCTGGACCAGATCGCTTCCACCGACGGCGACTACAACGCCTTCCTGCATGTCGGGGCGGATCGGGCACTGGAGGCTGCCGCAGCCGTCGACAGCGCGGTTGCCGCCGGGGAGCAGTTGCCGTCCGCCCTGGCCGGTGTCCCGCTGGCGCTCAAGGATGTGTTCGCCACCACCGATATGCCCACGACGTGTGGTTCGAAGATTCTCGAAGGCTGGATGTCGCCCTACGACGCGACCGTGACAGCACGGCTGCGTGCTGCCGGCATCCCGATCCTTGGCAAGACGAACATGGACGAGTTCGCGATGGGTTCGTCCAGCGAGAACTCGGCGTTCGGGCCCACCCGCAACCCCTGGGACGTCGACCGTGTTCCCGGCGGATCCGGCGGCGGGAGCGCGGCGGCGCTGGCCGCCTTCCAGGCCCCGCTGGCGATGGGATCCGACACCGGCGGTTCGATTCGTCAGCCGGCAGCCCTCACCGCGACGGTGGGCGTAAAACCCACCTACGGCACGGTGTCCCGGTACGGCCTGATCGCCTGCGCTTCATCGCTGGATCAGGGCGGGCCGTGCGCGCGCACGGTGCTGGATACCGCGTTGCTGCACGCTGTCGTCGCCGGACACGACCCGTGCGATTCGACATCGGTCGACGCCGCGGTGCCCGATATTGTCGGCGCTGCCCGGGCGGGCGCGACCGGCGATCTGACCGGCGTGCGCGTCGGTGTGATCAAACAGTTGCATTCAGGGGCGGGCTATCAGGCGGGGGTTCTCGAATCGTTCAACGCCGCGGTCGCTCAGCTGACCGAACTCGGCGCGGTCGTCACCGAGGTGGACTGTCCGCACATCGACTACTCGCTGTCGGCGTATTACCTGATCTTGCCGTCGGAGGTGTCGTCGAACTTGGCCAAGTTCGATGGGATGCGGTACGGCCTGCGCACCGGGGACGACGGCACCCACAGTGCCGAAGAGGTGATGGCCCTGACCCGCGCCGCCGGTTTTGGCCCCGAGGTCAAGCGCCGGATCATGATTGGTGCGTATGCGTTGTCAGCCGGCTATTACGACGCCTACTACAACCAGGCGCAGAAGGTACGCACACTGATCGCGGGCGATCTCGACGATGCCTACCGCAGCGTCGACGTGCTGGTCAGTCCCACTACCCCGACGACGGCATTTCGACTGGGCGAGAAGGTTGGCGACCCTTTGTCGATGTACCTTTTCGACCTGTGTACCTTGCCACTGAACTTGGCCGGCCACTGCGGGATGTCGGTGCCATCCGGCTTGTCGGCCGACGACAGCCTTCCGGTCGGGCTGCAGATCATGGCGCCGGCGCTGTCCGATGACCGGCTCTACCGGGTGGGCGCAGCTTACGAGGCCGCCCGAGGTCCGCTGCCCACCGCGCTCTAGCCCGCTTCTGGGAAAGCGCAATGCTTCTGGGAAAGCGCAATGCTTCTGGGAAAGCGCAATGATCACGAGGTGTACTGCAAGTAGGTAGCCATACCGGCTTCGAGGTGATACTCGTTGTGGCAGTGGGTTATCCACTTCCCAGGGTTGTCGGTGTCGAAATCTGCGACCACGGTCGCCAGCGGTGGCACCAGGACCGTGTCCTTGCGGGCGAGCGGACCGTCGGCGCCCTGCACCTGAAAGGTGTGCCCGTGCAGATGCATCGGGTGAAACATCATCGACTCGTTGATGTAGCGGATCCGGGTGCGCTGGTCCGGGCGCACCGACATTCCCGGGGCGTCCGGGTCGTAGACCCGATCGTTGATCATCCAGGTGTAGGGGGCGATCGGGCCGCCCAGTCGAAGGTCGAGCGTCTGGCTCGGTTCGGCCGCGGGCAGGGTGTCGGTTTCGGTGGGCTCCAGGGTGGCGGTGTCGAGCGGGACCTGGCTGTTCAGCTCCGCGACGAAGCGCTGGGCGGCCGCTGAGTCCCCGCTCGGGGGAGCACCGCCGACCCGCAGGTTGAGCTGGGCGTACCCCTTCTTGCCGTACGGTGCCGCGATCACCGGGACCGATGAGTCGCCCAGCGTGATGATCGCGTCAGCACGCTCACCCATCCCCAGCAGCACCGAGTCGGTCGGCCTGGGGATCACTGGAAAGCCATCGGTGTGGGTGACCATCAGCGGGACACCGGGGATGCCGACCCGGAAAGCCGTATCTCCGCCGGCGTTGATGATGCGCAACCGGATCCGTCGGCCCGCCGCGTAGTCCACCACCAGCGGGTCGGTGGGCACCCGGCCGTTGATGAGAAAATACGGGTAGGTGACGTCGCCGCCGTCCTCGCCCAGCGGCATCGCCGGGGTCACCCCGGGCCCGCCCGGCTCCATGGGTTCCATACCGGTGCGGCGCAGATTCTCGAACACCGCATCCGGGTTGGTGCCGGTTCCGTCGAGCCAGTCGTCGACCACCAGGGTCAGCTCGTCGTCGTAGTCGGCGCCGTCGGCCGGATCCTCGATGATCACCGGAGCGTACAGGCCGCGGTCCAACTGCGACCCGACGTGCGGGTGCGCCCAGTACGTTCCGCTGTCTGGAACGACGAACTCGTAGTGGAATGTGGAACCGGGTGCGACCGCCTTCTGGGTGAGAACGGGCACGCCGTCCATGTCATTGGGGATGGCCAGGCCGTGCCAATGAATGGTGGAGGGCTCCGGAAGATCGTTGGCCAGCGTGATCGCCAGCGTCTGTCCGCGTTGCAGGCGGATCTCCTCGGCGGGCACCCTTCCGTTCCAGGCCCAGGTCGACACCACGATGCCGGCGCCGAGATCGATGTCGGTGACCGCTGCGGTCATCGTGGCATCCACTGCGGGTCTGGGCGAGCGTGTGCAGGAGGCCAGCACCGCGCCACCGGCGAGGGCTCCGATGGCGCCCGCCCGCAGAAAGGTGCGTCGGTCCAACGGCATCTCGTCATTCAAGCACGAATAGGATTCCTCTCATGAGTGTTGCGGCAAGCGCTGACCTGCTGGACTACGACGAGGTCCTGGCGACCTACGAGCCTGTCCTGGGACTGGAGGTGCACGTTGAGCTGTCGACGCGGACCAAGATGTTCTGCGGGTGCGCCAACCGCTTCGGGGCGGACCCCAACACCCTGGTGTGCCCGGTGTGTCTGGGTCTTCCCGGCTCGCTGCCGGTGCTCAATCAGGCGGCCGTCGAGTCCGCGATCCGAATCGGCCTGGCGCTCAACTGCGAGATCGTGCCGTGGTGCCGGTTCGCCAGGAAGAACTACTTCTATCCGGACATGCCGAAGAACTATCAGATTTCGCAGTATGACGAACCCATCGCGATCGACGGCCACCTTGAGGTACCGCTGGACGACGGCTCGACCTGGCGCGTCGAGATCGAGCGGGCCCACATGGAGGAGGACACCGGCAAGTTGACCCATCTGGGCAGCGAGACCGGGCGCATCGCAGGCGCAACCACCTCGCTGATCGACTACAACCGCGCGGGGTTGCCGCTCATCGAGATCGTCACCAAGCCGATCGAGGGGACAGCCGGCCGGGCGCCCGAGATCGCCCGCGCCTATGTGACGTCGTTGCGAGACCTGTTGCGCGGCTTAGCTGTATCCGACGTCCGGATGGATCAGGGTTCGATGCGCTGCGACGCGAACGTCTCACTGAAGCCGACCGGACAGGCGGAGTTCGGCACTCGTACGGAGACCAAGAACGTCAACTCCCTCAAGAGCGTGGAGGTGGCGGTCCGCTACGAGATGCGCCGACAGGCTGCGGTGCTGTCGGCCGGCGGTGCCATCCACCAGGAGACCCGCCATTTTCACGAGGACGGGTACACCTCTCCCGGACGCAGCAAGGAGACCGCGCAGGACTATCGGTACTTTCCGGAGCCGGATCTGGAACCGGTCGCGCCGAGTGCCGCCTACGTCGACCAGCTCCGCCGGACCATCCCCGAGCTTCCGTGGTTGTCGCGAAAGCGAATTCAGCAGGAGTGGGGGATCTCCGATGAGGTGATGCGCGACCTGGTCAACATTGGTGCCATCGACCTGATAGCCGCGACCGTCGACCACGGTGCGTCCAGCGATGGGGCGAAGGCCTGGTGGGGCAACTTCCTGGTACAGAAAGCCAATGAAATCGGGGTGGCCCTGTCGGATTTGAACATCACCCCGGCCCAGGTCGCCGCGGTGGTCAAGCTCGTCGACGACGGCAAGCTGTCCAACAAACTGGCCCGCCAGGTCGTCGAGGGAGTGCTCGCCGGCGAGGGCGAACCCGAGCAGGTGATGACCGATCGCGGCCTGTCCGTGGTGCGTGACGATTCGTTGATCCAGGCCGCCGTCGACGAGGCGCTGGCGGCCAACCCCGACATCGCCGAGAAGATCCGCGGGGGCAAGGTGCAGGCCGCCGGGGCGATCGTCGGCGCGGTGATGAAAGCGACCAAGGGCCAGGCCGATGCCGCGCGGGTGCGCGAGCTGGTCATGGCCGCCTGTAGCTGAAAGGTGAATAGCATTTCCGACGACGAGTGGGCGTGGGACCGATGACGGGATTCCAGGACCTGGTGTTCCGCATCCTGGCGCACCCACTTCGGCTGCTGTCGTTGCGGTCGATCGTCAGGCTGGCTCAGCTGGGCGTGATCGTCCTGGTGCTGATACTCGGCGTGTGGGTGTGGGTGGGCGTCACCAACGACCAGTATGACCAGCTGGACCAGAGACTGGACTCGCTGTCCAGCCTTGGTGACGTCAACACACTGCTCCGCAGCGCGCAGGACGGAATCGGACCTGAGCCCACCGAGGGTGGCCTGGTGCGAACCGCCCGGATCGGAAGCAGCACGGTGTCGATCCCGGCCGACATCGTGTTGCCCGAGCTCCCCGCCGGGTACGCCGACGCCTCGATCGACGGCGTCGAGTACCGCGTCCGCACGATTACCACCGGTAGCGCGTCCATCGCGCTGGGAGCGCCGCTGGCCGATACCCAGGCCCGCATCGATTCACTGCACTGGCGGGTGTTCTGGATCTGTGCGGGCGTGATCGTCGGCACCCTGCTCGTGGGTTGGTTGATCGGGCTGGTCATGGTCAACCCGTTTCGGCTGCTGGCGCAACAGGCACGCGCCATCAACGCGCAGTCCAATCCCGACGAAGTACAGGTGCGTGGGGTGTGGGAGGCCGTCGAGATCTCCGAAGCGGTGGAGGGCATGCTGGCTCGGATCGGTGACGAGCAGCTGCGTACCCGGGCGGCGCTGGAGTCGGCGCGCGACTTCGCCGCTGTGGCCTCCCATGAGCTCCGCACGCCTCTGACGGCGATGCGCACCAATCTCGAGGTGCTGTCGACCCTCGACCTGGGCGTCGAGCAGCGCAAAGAGGTGATCGGCGACGTGATGCGTACCCAGTCCCGGATCGAGGCGACACTGACCGCGTTGGAGCGGTTGGCGCAGGGGGAATTGACCACCGTGGACGATTTCGTCCCGTTTGACGTTGCCGAACTGCTCGATCGCGCAGCCCACGACGCGATGCACAACTATCCCGGACTAGACGTGTCGCTGGCGTCATCAACAACGGTGCTGATGCTCGGAATGCCCGCGGGGCTCCGTCTGGTGGTCGACAACGCCATCGCCAACGCCGTCAAACACGGTGGGGCCGATCAGGTTCGGCTGAGCGTGGTGAGTTCTTCGGAGGGAGTCGAGATCGCCGTAGACGACAACGGAACCGGGGTACCCGAGCAGGAACGTGTCGCGGTGTTCGAACGATTTCACCGCGGCAGCACCGCGTCGCGGTCGGGGTCCGGCCTCGGCCTGGCCTTGGTCGCTCAGCAGGCGGAGATCCACGGGGGCACGGCAGCGTTGGAGGTCAGCCCACTGGGCGGCAGCCGGCTGATACTCCGGCTAAAGGGTTCGGGGCTGCGCTGAGACCGGATGCACCAGGGGGAATGGGCATGGTTCAGTAATCCGGCCTGCCCTATGTGGTCTGCTCGATCAACCGGATGACCGGCAATTCCCGGTCTGTTTTTTGCTGATACTCCACAAAGCGGGCCGAGTCGGCGGTAATCACCCGCCACGCGGCTTCGCGCTCCTCACCGTGGAGTTGCACGGCAGTCACCGGGATGGTGCGCCCGCCGATCTCTATCTGCACCCGGTCCGGATTCGCGGCGATGTTGTAGTACCAGCCGGGGTTTCGGCGCGCCCCTGCCGCCGAGGCGACAATCAGCCGGCTGCCATCGGCGGCGGGGAACCACATGAGCGGCGTGCTGCGACGTTCACCACTCTTGCGCCCGATGACGGTCAGCACCAGCCCGTCGCTGTCTCCGGTCAATTTTCCGCGCTTGCGGATGCGGCGGGTGAAGAAACTGTTCGCCAGTCGCAGCGGAACACCCCCGGGCTGGCGGGCTCCTCGGGTGCCGTTCGGTGTGGTGAAACCCATCGTAGATACCTATTCTGCTCGGAAACTAGCCGCTGGAACCGCAGCCGCAGATTTTACCCGCTCAAGGAATTGCTCAGGATCAGGTCTTGTCGGCGTTGGTGCGCGGGAAACCGCCACCCTGCGGGAACAACGGGAACACCACGTCGTCGAGGTTCATCGCGTCGCCGGCGGTCTTGTTGACCGTCGCGCCCCAGACGTTGCCATCCGGCGACACCTCCAACGCCCAGGCATGACCGTGCTTGTCCTCGCGGACCACCTCCGGGTCCCCGGTCACCGCACCGGTGTCGGGGGCCATCCGCACGGCGACTGTCTGCTTGGTGTTGACCAGGTTCACCAAGACCGTTCCATCCATCGCCGAGCATCCCGCCACGCCGGGGCGATCGGGCCAGGTCCACACCGTGGACACGGTCGAATCCTTGCTGATGCGCTGCAGCCGGTCGGCGGTCGGTGTCCGGTCGGTGACGTAGAGGGCGTCGTCGGAGGGGTCGACGCACATACCGCCGGCAGGGCCCAAACCGGACAGCGCAGTCGTCGTAGGGGCCTGGTCGACGGTCGTCGGCTGCTCGATACGCAGCAGCTTGCCGGCCTTCGACCCGGGATCCGACGCCAGGCCGGGATCGCCCGCGTCACCCGTCTGCACCACCAACGTGGTCGGGCTGGTGAACGCCAGTGATCCGGTATTTCCGGTGGCCCCTTTGGGAATGCCGGTCAAGATCGGCTTGGGAACATCGCCGTCCGCAATGCGGATTACCCGGTTGTCGGTCGGGGTGCTGATGTAGGCGTACATCAGCCGGTCCTGGGAGTAGGTCGGGGACAAGATGATGTCCATCAATCCGCCGTCACCGCCGGGGTCGACGGGGATCACCGTCTTGACGAAGGGCTCGGCCCGGACGGACACCTGTTTGACCGCACCCGTGGTCCGCTCAGCCACCAGCGCGGACTTGCTGTCGGGCAGCATGATCAGGCCGCTGGTGCTTTCCAGGCAGCCCTGCATGACCCCGGGCGCCGGGCATTCCTTGGGAAACGGCTTCGCCGGTAGCGGAGTCGGTGGGGGCGGCGTCGACGTCGGTCCCGCCGCAAGTTTGGGTTTTGTGGTGAACGGCTGTGACTGCGCCGAATCGAAGCGGGCGCAGCCGGCGCCGGCAAGCAATACCGCGCACAGCAGAACCACGACCGGCCCCGGCGCCCGACGCTGACTCATGCAGGCCAGGTTACGGATCATGGGGCGGTGCGCGCCACATACGCCCCCGCGCAGACCAACCGGGCTCGGCACACCGGGCTCAACGCGCCGCGCCAATTCCCCATTCGGAGCCCACTAGCACTTACTCTGGCACTCGTGACGAGTCCCCATGACCCACGCCCCTGGCAGCGGCCCGACGATTCGGCTAGCCCGCCTGCGTCGGCGAGACTTGTGGACCCCGAGGACGATGTTCCGTCGGAAAAGTACGGTGGCGACTTGGAAACCACCGCGCTCCCGCGGTACGACACCGCCAAGCCGGCCGGCGAGCAATCGTTCGGATTGATCAACGACCCCGAGCCACTGCCATACGTGCAGGCAGGCACCGGTCTGGCGGCTGGTGCGTACGGCACTCCGGCGGCCCCGGCCGAGGTCCTGGTCGACGAAGGTGACCGTCACGGTGTGCTTGACCGCAGAGGATCTCAGGATCTCGGGCTGTTGTTGCTGCGGGTCGCCGTTGGCGCACTGCTCATCGGCCACGGCCTGCAGAAGATATTCGGCTGGTGGGGCGGTGAAGGTATTGACGCCTTCCGCGAGTATCTGACCGGGGTCGGCTTCCGTCACGCCGACATCCTGAGTTATCTGGGTGCCGGGGGACTGATCCTCGCCGGGGTGTTGCTGGTATTAGGTCTGTTCACGCCGGTGGCGGCCGGAGGTGCGTTGGCCTATCTGGTTCCGGCGATCCTCGCCGAGGTGATGGACGCCAACAACGACGCCAGGTTGTCGGCTTTCTTGGCCGACGGGCATGAGTACGAAATCGTCCTGATGTTCGTCGTGGCGGCCATCGTCCTGATCGGCCCGGGCCGATACGGCCTGGATGCTGGCCGCGGCTGGGCCCGCCGGCCGTTTATCGGATCGATCGCGGCGCTGATTCTGGGGGTGGGCGTCGGCGTCGCCATCTGGGTCCTGCTCAACGGCGCCAACCCGTTGGCGTGACGCGGGGCTAGACCGCCTTCATTGGTAAGGGTTGGGCACGCGTCCGCCGCTGGCTGCGGTGAGCGCCGGCAGCGTTGCGAAAGTCACCGCGGGAAGTGACAGCTCACTTCCGTCGCGTCGTCGGGCACGCGCCCAGGCCCGCCGGCCGAACCACAGTCCGTCGATGTCGTCCCAGTCGATCGTTTCGCTGCCCAGCAGGGTACGCGCGGTCACCGTGTCGGGGTCTGCTGTCGTGCGGTACCGCACGATCATCACTGACAGCAGCACGGGAACGGCGAGCAGGAAGATGAACCACGTGGGCCCGGCGAACACCAGTGAGAGCAATCCCAGCGTCAGTAAAGCCACGGCGAGATGGGCCATCGGCGAGATTCTGACAACGACGGGGGCCGGCACGGACGTTGAAGAGGAACCCATGTCGCTATCATCCCATCAAGAGCGAACTTGACGTTTGACCAGTTCGGCGGCTACCGTCGGTTGCTATGCAGACCCCGGGCGTAGTAATTGGGTTGCGCGTTGATGCCGCGCTAGCCCTGAGCCGGGCATAGCACCGCAGCATCGACGCGCAACCCTCGTGCAGCCGCTGAGCTGACGGGGGTTTTTTCTTGCCCAATACCGAATACACCCGGACGGAACCAGAGGAACTACCGTGAGCGCACCTACGACGCGACCACCCGAGCAGTCGGCGACACCGGCGAACGGGATTCACACCGCGCCGGCCACTGCTCCCGCGCAGCCGAAAACAGTTGCGCCCCATCAGCTCACCGGGGCGCAGGCGGTGATTCGCTCGCTCGAGGAGCTCGATGTCGACGTCATCTTCGGCATCCCGGGCGGCGCGGTCCTGCCGGTGTACGATCCGCTGTTCGACTCTCAGAAACTGCGTCACGTCCTGGTCCGCCACGAACAGGGCGGTGGACACGCCGCCAGCGGGTACGCGCACGCCACCGGCAGGGTAGGGGTGTGCATGGCGACCTCCGGCCCGGGCGCCACCAACCTGGTGACACCGCTGGCCGACGCCTATATGGACTCGATCCCGATGGTCGCGATCACCGGGCAGGTCGGGCGTGCCCTGATCGGTACGGACGCGTTCCAGGAAGCTGATATCTCCGGCATCACGATGCCGATCACCAAGCATAACTTTCTGGTCCGCAGTGGTGACGACATCGCCCGCGTGATCGCCGAGGCATTCCACATCGCCGCGAGCGGGCGCCCCGGCCCGGTCCTCGTCGACATCCCCAAGGACGTGTTGCAGGCACAGTGCACGTTCAGTTGGCCACCGCAGTTCGAGCTGCCCGGGTACAAGCCCAACACCAAGCCGCACAATCGGCAGATCCGCGCGGCGGGCAAGCTCATCGCCGAGGCGCGTAGGCCGGTGCTCTACGTCGGCGGCGGAGTCATCCGTGGCGAGGCCACCGACCAGTTGCTCGACCTGGCCGAGCTGACCGGTATCCCGGTAGTCACCACGCTGATGGCCAGGGGAGCGTTCCCCGACAGCCACCCGCAGAACTTGGGTATGCCCGGCATGCACGGGACCGTGGCCGCGGTGGCCGCGCTACAACGCAGCGACCTGTTGATCGCGCTGGGCACCCGCTTTGACGACAGGGTTACCGGCAAGCTGGACTCGTTCGCCCCCGATGCGTTGGTCATCCACGCCGACATCGATCCCGCCGAGATCGGAAAGAACCGGAACGCCGACGTGCCGATCGTGGGCGACGTTAAGGCCGTGATCACGGATTTGATCGAGGCGCTGCGCCGCGGTGGCACAGCGCTGGGTTCGATCAAGATCGACAACTGGTGGGAGTACCTGCGTGGCGTCCAGTCGACCTATCCGCTGAGCTACGGGCCGCAGAGCGACGGAAGCCTGTCGCCCGAGTTCGTGATCGAGTCGCTCGGCAAGATCGCGGGTTCTGACGCGGTGTACGTCGCCGGTGTCGGCCAGCATCAGATGTGGGCAGCGCAGTTCATCTCCTACGAGAACCCCAAGACGTGGATCAATTCGGGCGGGCTGGGCACCATGGGCTTCGCGATCCCCGCAGCGATGGGCGCCAAGATGGGACGTCCGGAGGCCGAGGTGTGGGCCATCGACGGCGACGGCTGCTTTCAGATGACCAATCAGGAGCTGGCTACCTGCGCGGTCGAAGGCGTGCCTATCAAGGTCGCGGTGATCAACAACGGCAACCTGGGCATGGTCCGACAATGGCAACACCTCTTCTATGAAGAGCGCTACAGCCAAACGGATCTGGCCACTCACTCGCGGCGTATCCCGGACTTCGTCAAGCTGGCCGAGGCGCTGGGCTGCGTCGGATTACGCTGTGAGCGAGAAGAAGACGTGGCAGAAGTCATCGGACAGGCGAGAGCGATCAATGACCGCCCGGTGGTGATCGACTTCGTGGTCGGCGCGGACGCCCAGGTGTGGCCGATGGTTGCCGCGGGCACCAGCAACGACGAGATCCAGGCGGCGCGCGGAATTCGGCCGCTGTTCGGGGACCCGGAAGAGGGACACGCATGAGCAGTCCAGGATCTCCGCGCACCCACACGCTTTCGGTACTTGTGGAGGACAAGCCAGGTGTCCTGGCGCGGGTGGCCGCGCTGTTCGCCCGGCGAGGCTACAACATCCAGTCGCTGGCCGTCGGCGCCACCGAACAGAAGAACCTGTCCCGGATGACCATCGTGGTCGATGTCGAGGAATCGCCGCTGGAGCAGATCACCAAGCAGCTCAACAAGCTGATCAATGTGATCAAGATCGTCGAGCAGGACGATGACCACTCCGTCTCGCGTGAGATCGCGTTGATCAAGGTCCGCGCCGAGGCCGCCACTCGAAGTCAGGTCATCGAAGCGGTGAACCTGTTCCGCGCCAAGGTCGTTGACGTCTCCAACGAATCGGTGACTGTCGAGGCGACCGGTACCCCGGAGAAGCTTGAGGCGCTGCTGCGCGTTCTCGAGCCCTTCGGAATTCGTGAGATCGTCCAATCCGGCGTGGTGTCGCTGTCCCGCGGACCGCGCGGTATCGGCACGTCCAAGTAGAAACCCGGAAAGCAGCGAGAAGAAAGAAGATTGAAGAGATGGCAGTTGAGATGTTCTATGACGACGACGCGGACCTGTCGATCATTCAGGGCCGCAAGGTCGGCGTCATCGGCTATGGCAGCCAGGGGCACGCGCACGCACTGAGCCTGCGCGACTCCGGCGTCGAGGTGAAGGTCGGACTCAAAGAGGGTTCGAAATCTCGCGAAAAGGTCACCGAGCAGGGTCTGGAGGTGGGCACGCCAGCCGAGGTGTCCGAGTGGGCCGACGTGATCATGTTGCTGGCTCCCGATACCGCTCAGGCGGACATCTTCACCCGCGATATCGAGCCGAACCTGAACGACGGCGACGCGCTCTTCTTCGGGCACGGCCTGAACATCCACTTCGACCTGATCAAGCCCCCGGCGAACGTGACGATCGGTATGGTCGCGCCGAAGGGTCCGGGGCACCTGGTGCGTCGGCAGTTCGTCGACGGTAAGGGCGTGCCGTGCCTGATCGCCGTCGACCAGGACCCCAAGGGCGAGGGCGAGGCGCTGGCGCTGTCCTACGCCAAGGCCATCGGCGGTGCCCGGGCCGGCGTCATCAAGACCACGTTCAAGGACGAGACCGAGACCGATCTCTTCGGTGAGCAGGCCGTGTTGTGCGGTGGCACTGAGGAACTGGTCAAGACGGGCTTCGAGGTCATGGTCGAAGCGGGCTACGCGCCCGAACTCGCCTACTTCGAGGTGCTGCACGAGCTCAAGCTGATCGTCGACCTGATGTACGAGGGTGGGATCGCGCGGATGAACTACTCGGTGTCCGACACCGCGGAGTTCGGCGGTTACCTCTCCGGGCCGCGGGTTATCGATGCCGACACCAAGAAGCGGATGAAGCAGATCCTTGGTGACATTCAGGACGGTAGCTTCGTCAGGCGCCTGGTGGCCAACGTGGAGGGCGGCAACAAGGAACTCGAGAAGCTCCGCAAGGAAAACGCGGAGCACTCGATCGAGGTGACGGGCAAGAAGCTGCGCGATCTGATGAGCTGGGTGGACCGTCCGATCACCGAAACAACATAGAAACGCTGCCCACTCAGGGGGACAACGGCGGCATTCGGGTGATGCCGAATTCGCGCCGCAGCAGCGTGCGGGCCGCATAGAAGCCGGCCATACCGTGGACCCCGGCGCCCGGCGGGGTGGCCGACGAGCACAGGTATGCCCTCGGGATCGGGGTGGACCACGGATTCCAGCGCAGCGCCGGTCCGGTGAGCGCGCTGAGCATGTTGGTGCCGCCGACCCCGATGTCGCCTCCCACGAGGTTGGCGTTGTGGTCGGCGAGGTGCGCGGCCGCGACGCTGCGGACGCCGACCACCAGGTCCCGGAACCCGGGGGCGAAGCGCTCCAGGATGCCGCTGACCGTTTCGGCCATGTCCATGGGTGAGCCTTGTGGAACGTGGGCATAGGTCCACAACGGCCGACGGCCCTTCGGGTCGATCCGTGCCGGGTCGGCCAGGTGCGGGAGCGCGGCAAGCACCATCGGCCACTCCGGATGGCGCCCCTCGGCGATCTCCCGTTCGGCCCGGGCCATCATGATGCGATCACCACCCAGGTGCAACGTCGGCGCGTGTGTCAAACGTGGATCCCGCCAGGGGATTTCTCCGTCCAGTACGAAATCGACCTTCGCCACGCCCGGCCCGTACCGATAGCGGCGCAGCGTATCGGCATAGCGGGACGGCAGCCGGTCGCCGTAAATGCCGAGCAGCGCGGTTGGTGCCGTGTCGTAGAGCACCACACCGGAAGGCGGCCCGGTGACCTCCTCGCCGAGAATCAGTTCGCCGCCGTGGGACCGTAGATCGGCCAGTAGTGCTTCGGGAATGGTCCGCGAGCCGCCGACGGGAATCGGCCAGCCCACGGCATGCCCCAGTGTCGCCAGCATCAGGCCCGCGCCCGCGGACACCAGCGAGGGCATTTGCGAGATCGTGTGTGCCGCAACGCCAGTGAACAGTGCGCGCGCATCATCGCCGGAAAGAAGGCGCCATGCGGGGCTACCCTGTGCGAGCAGGCGCGGGGCCACCCGCAGCGCCGCGGGGATGCTCGGCGGGATCGACCGCTTGTCGCCGAGCATCAGCCCGACGACTCCCTCCCAGTCCTTCGCCAGTGGGGCCAGCAGTCGGCGCCACGCTGCGCCATCGGCGAGTTCGGTGCAGGTGCGCTCGATGTCTCGGTATCCCATCGCCGCGGGACGGTTCGGTAGCGGATTGCCGTAGGACACCTCGGGCACCGAGAGCGTCACCCCCCGCGCTGCGAGATCGAACTCAGCGAAAAAAGGTGAGGCCAGCGCCAGCGGGTGCACCGCGGAGCAGATGTCATGCGAGACGTCGGGAAACTCCGGATCGGGCAGGGTGCGTGCGCCGCCTCCGGCCGTGGGCTGGGCCTCGATGACCTGCACCGAAAGGCCTGCTCGGGCACAGATGACGGCGGCGGCCAGCCCATTGGGGCCGCTGCCCACGACGGTCACATCCATCTCGCCATTCTCCCGCCCACGACCCCGCCCAAGCAGCCCACTAGGCTGTCCCGCGTGAGTTTGCCTGTTGTACTGATTGCCGACAAGCTGGCCGAATCGACGGTGGAAGCCCTGGGCGACCAGGTCGAAGTCCGTTGGGTTGACGGTCCGGACCGCGAGAAGCTGTTGGCTGCGGTAGGCGACGCCGATGCGCTGCTGGTTCGTTCGGCCACCACCGTCGACGCCGAGGTGATGGCGGCAGCACCCAAGCTGAAGATCATCGCCCGCGCCGGCGTGGGCCTGGACAACGTCGACGTCGAGGCCGCCACGGCCCGCGGTGTCCTGGTGGTCAACGCACCGACGTCCAACATCCACAGTGCGGCTGAGCACGCGCTGGCGCTGCTGCTGTCCACCGCGCGCCAGATACCGGCCGCCGATGCGACGCTGCGGGAAAAGACCTGGAAGCGGTCGTCTTTCTCGGGTACCGAGATCTTCGGAAAGACCGTCGGGGTGGTAGGACTCGGACGCATCGGTCAGCTGGTGGCCCAGCGACTCGCCGCGTTCGGCGCGCACGTCACCGCCTATGACCCGTATGTGTCGCATGCGCGCGCCGCCCAGTTGGGCATCGAGCTGCTGACGCTCGACGAACTGCTCGGTCGCGCCGATTTCATCTCCGTTCACCTGCCCAAGACCCAGGAGACCGCGGGGCTGATCGGTGCCGAGGCGCTGGCCAAGACGAAACCCGGGGTGATCATCGTCAACGCAGCCCGCGGTGGACTGATCGACGAGGCGGCACTCGCCGAAGCCATCGCCAGCGGTCGGGTACGCGGCGCCGGCCTGGACGTGTTCTCCACCGAGCCGTGCACCGACAGTCCGCTGTTCGATCTGCCGCAGGTGGTGGTCACGCCGCATCTGGGCGCCTCCACCGCCGAAGCGCAGGACCGGGCGGGCACCGATGTGGCGGCCAGTGTGAAGCTCGCGCTGGCAGGGGAGTTCGTACCGGATGCCGTCAACGTGGGCGGTGGCGTCGTCGGCGAAGAGGTCGCCCCGTGGCTGGACCTGGTTCGCAAGCTCGGCCTATTGGTCGGGGTGCTGTCCAGCGAGCCGCCGGTGTCGCTGTCGGTTCAGGTAGAGGGGGAGCTGGCCAGCGAAGAGGTCGGGGTGTTGAAGCTCTCGGCGCTACGTGGCCTGTTCTCGGCAGTGATCGAGGAACAGGTGACCTTCGTCAACGCTCCCGCGCTGGCAGCCGAGCGGGGCGTGGAGGCGTCCATCGCGACCGCCTCGGAGAGCCCCAACCACCGCAGCATGGTCGACGTGCGTGCGGTTGCGGCGGACGGATCCACGGCGAACGTGGCGGGAACGCTCACCGGACCTCAGCTCACCGAGAAGATCGTTCAGATCAACGGCCGCAACCTGGAATTGCGCGCCGAGGGCGTCAACTTGATCATCAACTACGACGACCGGCCCGGTGCCCTGGGCAAGATCGGCACCCTGCTCGGATCCGCGGGGGTCAATATCCTCGCCGCGCAACTCAGTCAGGACGCGGACGGCGAAGGTGCGACGATCATGCTGCGGCTGGACCGTCAGGTGCCCGCCGACGTCTTGTCGGCCATCGGTCGCGACGTCAACGCTGCGACACTGGAATTGGTTGATCTCTCGTGAGATTGGCGGTGATCGCCGGCGACGGCATCGGCCCGGAAGTCATCGGCGAGGCGCTCACGGTGCTCGACGCGGTGCTCCCCGGCGTGCAGAAGACCGAATACCAGCTCGGCGCCCGGCAGTACCATGCGACCGGCGAAGTGCTGCCCGACACGGTGCTCGATGAGCTGCGGGAACACGACGCGATTCTGCTCGGCGCCATCGGAGATCCATCCGTGCCCAGTGGCCTTCTCGAACGTGGTCTGCTGTTGCGCATTCGGTTCGAGCTGGATCACCACATCAATCTGCGGCCGGGTCGGCTCTACCCGGGGGTGCAGAGCCCATTGGCCGGAAACCCGGAGATCGATTTCGTGGTGGTCCGGGAGGGCACCGAGGGGCCTTACACCGGAAACGGCGGCGCAATCCGCGTCGGCACGCCGCACGAGGTCGCCACCGAGGTCAGCGTCAATACCGCCTACGGGGTACGTCGGGTCGTGCATGATGCGTTCGGACGCGCCCAGCGGCGGCGCAAGCAGTTGACGTTGGTGCACAAGAACAACGTGCTCACCTACGCCGGGTCGCTGTGGTGGCGCACCGTGCAGGCTGTGGCGTCCGAGTATCCCGACGTCGAGGTGTCCTATCTACATGTGGATGCCGCCACGATCCACATGATCACCGACCCGGGCCGGTTCGACGTGATTGTCACCGACAACCTCTTCGGCGACATCGTCACCGATCTGGCCGCTGCGGTGTGCGGTGGGATCGGACTGGCGGCCAGCGGAAACATCGATGCCACGTTCTCGAATCCGTCGATGTTCGAACCGGTACACGGGAGCGCGCCGGACATCGCCGGCCAGGGCATCGCGGATCCGACCGCAGCCATCATGTCGGTGGCGCTGCTGCTGGCGCATGTGGGCGAGCCGCGGGCCGCGGCGCGGGTCGACAGTGCAGTCGAGGCCCATCTCGCGACCCGGGGCGAGGCGTTGTTGTCGACATCGGCCATCGGCGAGCGGATTCTCGCGAAGATCTGAGCGGCTTCGGACGGGTGCGTCACGCCGAACGTGACCGGCTGCGCCGAAATCGCGACACCGTGCTGGGAACGGCGGGAATCGCCATGAGCGGGAACAGCGCACACACCGCGAAGGCTGCCGGGTAGCCGGCGACGCCGATCAGGCCGCCGAACAACGGCGGCACGATACCGGCGGTGAACAACTGGCTGGTGTTCTGGGTGCCCAGCGCCCGGCCGCTCCAGAACGGCCCGGCGATCTCGGCAATCGCGGTGAAGGCCAAGCCGTTGTCGGACACGGTGACCACCGATGCCGCGACGATCAGCGCGATGCTCACCGACGAGTCCAGCCAATCTGTCAGGGCCAGGGCGGCCATCGAGGCGGCCGCGGCCGCCGCAATGATCCGGATGGGTTGCAGACGCGCGCCGAGGGCATCGCCGGAACGCTTCAGCAGGAAGTCCGACCAGCGTCCGGCGACGATCCTCCCAACTGCTCCGACGATTTGGGCGAACATCACCAGCAGACCCGCCGACCCCGGTGACCAGCGGTGTTCGCTGATCATCCACGCCAGTGTGAAAGTCCACACCAGTACCTGTGGGACCACGAGCAGCACCGATACCAGGTGGATGCGAAAGAGTAGTCGGGAGTTGCGGTACGGGTTGGCCAGTTCGGCTTTCGCGGCCTCGGCGCGCGCCGGTCGCGGTGGATCGATGACGGCCACCGCGCATATCAGTGCCGATGCCAGACACACAATCGCGGGGAAAAGCAGTGCCGCTGAAACACCGTGGTACTCGGCTACGCGGGGGATGACCAGGGCACCGACACCCACGCCCAGCGGTTGGGCGGTCTGCCGCACGCCCATCACCAGGCCGCGCTGCTCGGCGGCGAACCATCCGACCACCAGTCGGCCGCTGGCACTGTTGCTGCTGGCGGCCGCCATGCCGCCCAGAAAGAGAAACGCGCTGACCGCGACCAATGACTGCGCGGACGCAGCGGCAAAAGCGGCCGCGGCGGTAAGCGCCGAGCCCAGCGCCAATACGATCCGCTCACCTACCCGGTCTACGACGTATCCCCAGGCGATAAGCGTCAGCACCATGCCGAGGCTGGGCATGGCCGACATCAGGCCGGCCTGGGCCAGGTCGAGCCCCCGCTCGCTGTTCAGGGTGGGGATGAGGAACGCCACACCGTGGATGAACACGTTGGCGCACAGCGTCGCCGACAGCGCGATCAACAGCAGCGACCAGCGTCGGGCGCGGCTGATGGGCGGGGCGGCGGGCACGGCGTCATCGTTCCACAGTCATCTCATGATGCTGAATTGGATTCCCGGATAGTGAGATATCATTCAGGCCGGCGCGCTGCGCCGTTCGGCCCGCCAGGCCCGGCCACTACGCTGAGGCAATGCGTCTCGGCCGAATCGCCAGTCCCGACGGAGTCGCCTTCGTCAGCATCGAAGGTGACCCGGGCGAGGCCATCTGCAAGGAGATCGCCGAGCATCCGTTCGGGAATCCGACGTTCACCGGCCGGGCCTGGCCGCTGGCCGACGTTCGCCTACTAGCCCCCATTCTGGCCAGCAAAGTGATCTGCATGGGCAAGAATTACGCAGCGCACGCTGCGGAAATGGGTGGTCCGGCGCCCGAGGATCCGGTGATCTTCCTCAAACCGAACACCGCGATCATCGGCCCCAACGCACCGATCCAGCTACCGGCCGATGCGCACCCGGTGCACCACGAAGGTGAGCTGGCTGTGGTGATCGGAAGGCCCTGCAAGGATGTTTCAGCATCCCGGGCCGGGGAGAACATCCTTGGCTACACCATCGCCAACGACGTGTCGGCACGTGATCAGCAGCGCCAGGACGGTCAGTGGATGAGGGCCAAGGGCCATGACACCTTCTGCCCGGTGGGGCCGTGGATCGTCACCGACCTGGACCCCAGCGATCTGGACCTTCGCACCGAAGTGAACGGTCAGACTCGTCAACATTCCAGTACCGCGCTGATGATTCATGACGTTGGTGCAATCGTGGAGTGGGTCTCGGCGGTGATGACCCTCCTTCCGGGTGACCTGATTCTCACCGGCACACCCGAAGGGGTAGGTCCGATCGAGGCGGGGGATATCGTCAGCGTTACCGTTTCGGGAATCGGGACCCTCTCCAACCCGGTTGTGCGCAAAGGATTCAAAGGGAACAAGTGACCGACGACAGTGTTCGCGTGAGATTCTGCCCGTCACCGACCGGCATCCCGCACGTCGGCCTGGTGCGTACCGCTCTGTTCAACTGGGCGTATGCCCGGCACACCGGGGGAACGTTCGTTTTTCGCATCGAAGACACCGACGCCCAGCGTGATAGTGCGGACAGCTACGCGGCGATCCTTGACGCGCTGCGCTGGTTGGGCCTGGATTGGGATGAGGGCCCCGATCTCGGTGGACCCCACGAGCCCTACCGGCAGTCGGATCGTCTCCCGATCTACCGCGACGTGCTCGACCGACTCGTCGCCGCGGGTGAGGTCTACGAAGCGTATTCGACGACGGAGGAGGTCGAGGCCCGGCACCGTGCCGCGGGGCGCAACCCGAAGCTTGGCTATGACAATTTCGACCGCGATCTAACCCAGCGGCAGCGCGCCGAGTTTCGGGACCAGGGGCGCAAACCGGTGCTGCGCCTTCGGATGCCAGATACCGACCTGTCCTGGAACGACTTGGTTCGCGGCGAGACGACGTTTCCGGCGGGCACGGTGCCGGATTTCGCGTTGACGCGCGGCAGCGGAGATCCGTTGTACACCTTGGTTAATCCGGTCGACGACGCACTGATGAGGATCACCCATGTGTTGCGCGGTGAGGACATCATGCCGTCCACCCCGCGCCAGATCGCGCTCTATCAGGCGCTGATCCGAATCGGCGTGGCCGAGCGAGTGCCCCAATTCGCACATCTCCCAAGTGTTCTGGGGGACGGCAACAAGAAGCTCTCCAAACGCGATCCGCAGTCCAACCTGTTCCTGCACCGTGACCGTGGATTCATTCCCGAAGGCCTGTTGAACTATCTGGCGCTCCTAGGCTGGGGTATCGCCGACGATCACGATGTATTCGGCCTCGATGAGATGGTCGCTGCGTTCGACGTGGTCAACGTCAACTCGAATCCGGCGCGCTTTGATCAGAAGAAAGCCGACGCGATCAATGCCGAGCACATCCGGATGCTGGGCGAGGACGAGTTTGCCCGGCGATTGGCCGACTTCTTCGCCGCCCACGGGCATCGCACCGGACTTGCCGATACGGAGTTCGCCGAGGCGGCCAGGCTGGTGCAAACCCGTATCGTGGTGCTCGGCGACGCATGGAATCTGCTCAAATTCCTCAACGATGCTGAGTTCGCGCTCGACGAGAGGGCAGCTGCCAAGGAACTGCGCCCCGACGCGGTACCGGCGCTCGAGGCAGCTTCGGCGGCGCTCGCGGGAGTGGGGCGATGGACGGCGGTGGCGATCGAGGAGGCGCTGAAAGCGGCGCTGGTCGACAAACTCGAGCTCAAACCCCGCAAGGCATTCGGCCCGGTTCGGGTAGCGGCAACGGGGTCCTCGGTGAGTCCGCCCCTGTTCGAATCGCTGGAGCTGCTTGGTCGCGAACGCAGCCTGGACCGGCTACGGGCCGGGCGCGAGCGCGCGGCGGCAACATCGATGGAGCCGTGAGATAGACAATGCCCAATGTTTGATACTGTGCACGTCGGCCCGCCAGAAGGTCAGTGGGGTATGGTGTAATTGGCAACACAGCGGTTTCTGGTACCGCCATTCTAGGTTCGAGTCCTGGTACCCCAGCCAGCCCCGATGATTAGGTCAGCATTAACGCCTGAGATATGCTGGCCAACCGGAAATAGTTCTAGCCCCCGTCGTCTAGCGGCCTAGGACGCCGCCCTCTCACGGCGGTAGCGTGGGTTCGAATCCCATCGGGGGTACCCCGCTGGAATCCGAAGAGCCGGAATAGCCCGGACCCGCGCCTGGGGTTGGCAGGTCCTGGTGGGGCCGAGGCTTGGCTGGCGGATGAGTCCGCCGGTGGCGGCGTTGATGATTCTGAGGTCGTGGCTGTTGTTAGGGCGCCCACCCGTGGGCTGAGGTCGCCGGCCCAAACTGCGATGGACCCCAGTCGCGGGATGTTGTTGTGTTCGGCTCGAACTTCGCAGCCTCACGCTTGACGGATTGCGATCCATAGGAGCTGCTGTGCGCGGAGCCGCCCGTGTCTGCAACGCCCTGTGCAATCGGCGCGCTAAGGGTTGCCGCTACGGCAATCGCAGCACCAATGGTGGCGACTTTCCAGGTGGCCGGTCGTTGCATGATGGTCTCCTAAATCTCCTCTGTCCCCGCGTGTTTCGCGGTTGTCTCCAGACTGCTGGTCCCTGGTGAAGGCGTGATGTGGTGTAGATGAGTGGTTTCTCATGGCTGCCCCATTGATTCAGCAGGGACCAGGGGTGCTGGGCATACTCAGCCCACATCGACGGACAGTGTGGTGGTCTGCGTGGTGGGCGGCAGCTTTGTGGTGTCAACCCTCAGGAACGCGCCGGAGTCCTGCGCACCGTTGGCCAGGGTTTTCGGCGTCAGCTGGAACGGTGCCGTGTCGGATTCGATGCCGACCAGGCCGTAGTCGCTGTCATTGGAGATGATCAGGGTCCGCCCGCCGTCGGGTGTGACGACGCCTTCGATCTTGTCGTGTCCGAAGAACTTGCCTTCGGGGTTGAGCTCGGTCAACAATTCGCCCAGATCCAGTTTTAGCGACTTGGCCGCGACCTCGATACCGGCGGAGTTCAGCTTCTGGACCGCCTCGGTGTCGCTGGTCACACCCACGAACGCCTCGATCGACTTGCCGTCCACCAGCAGACCGCCCGCATCGGCGTCGTAGCTGCTGCCCGGGACCCCGGACGCGGGGCCCACGTCGGTTGCGCGCGAGATGTCGGCGACATAGATCTTCTTGTTCCCCTCGGGCGCCAGCACAGTATCGCGCTCATCGATGAGGAACTCGGTGTTGCTGAGCGCGGTGATCTCCGAGACGAGCACCTTGGTGTTCTGCGGATCGGCCAACGGCAGTAGGTACATCTTCGCGTCCCTGGTAGCCAGGTCGATCGTCACGATGCGGGTCAGCGGCACTTCTCTGGGCTGGCCGTCGATGCCGGGGGTGGCCAGGGCGGACTGCATGACACCCACGAGGGTGGAACCGTCGGGGGTGATGGTCAGACCCTCCATACCACGGTTGGGGTCGCGCATCGCCAACTCACCGGGCAGCGAGCCGTCATAGGGCGACAGGCGTTCGATCTCTTTGCCACTCGCGTCGAAGTGGATGACGAATGGCCCGTACTCGTCGGCGACCCAGAACGTGCCGTCCTCCAGTGCAACCAGGCCTTCGCTGTCCAGTCCGCGCTTGGAGTTCGGCATCGGATTGCCGTCGATGTCAACCATGGTCTCGCCTCCGGTGTCGCCCACGTCGACCACCAGCCCGTTGAGCGGCTGACCATCGGGATCTTTGAGAATGATGGTCTGCTGTTCGTGGGCCACTCCATCGGCCAGGGTGTATTTGACGATCTGGGGGGAATAGTCGGTGACGGGCAGCACCTTCTCGTTCTCGGTGCGGCCGTCCACGTTGGGTCCGCGGTCGGTGAGGCCATAGATCTGGCCGGGGTTACCGGGCACGGCGGCAATCGCCGAGCCGGCGCCGCTGCTTTGTACGGGCACGCCGCCGACGGTGGCCATGGGCGGGGTAGGCACGGCATACACCTGCACCGCTTCGGTGACAGTAATCGTCAGTTCCTCGGTGCCGGTGAAACCCTCGTCCGGCGTGTACACGATGCTGCCGTCGGTACCGTAACTGATCTGCCCATTCTTGGGCTGCTCAAACGCGACGGGGGTCAATCCACCGGTGGCCGCCAGCAATTGCGCTGGTGTGATGGTCAAGGGCTGACCCTTGCCGACGCTCAACCGCTGCTGCTCCACGGCAGCTTGTTCAAGCGTCTGTTGCCCAGCCGCGGGCGGCTCCGTCGAACATGACACCACCGTGACCGCCAGGGCAACTACCCCCGCAGTGCTCAGACATTTCCGTGCAGCAAAGCGCGCCATCATGTGCTCCTTATCAATCCGTTACGGGTCGGGATGAACTCCCGGCCATCCCGTCAAGGATTTCGCCGCCAGATGAAGGTGCCGGGAGCCGAAAATGAGCGCTTTCTCATCAGGGAACGAGCACGGAGCCGGGCGCGGCGTTCAGCGGTGGGCGGGGATCACTCACCATCGGGGGTACCCACTACTCAGAGTCGGCGAGTCAATGCGTCGGCGGCCGCTACGAGGTCGGCGGCCCATCGTGCGCCCGGGCGCCGACCCATTCGGTCGATCGGACCCGAGACCGACACCGCCGCAATCACGCTGCCGTGACCGTCACGCACCGGCGCTGACACACTGGCGACTCCGGGTTCGCGTTCGGCCGCGCTCTGGGCCCAGCCACGTTTGCGTGTTTCGGCCAACGTCCGGTGGGTGAACGTCGCGGACGGTAGCACCGCCTGCTGAGTCGCGGTATCGGCGTATGCGAGGAGCACTTTGGCGCCAGATCCCGCGTTCATCGGCAGCCGCGCTCCGACAGGTACCGTATCGCGAAGTCCCGCAGGTGGTTCCAAGGCGGCGATGCAGATTCGTGCGGTGCCCTCGCGCCGGTAGAGCTGCACGCTTTCCCCGGTGAGCTCACGGAGTCGCGGCAGGACAGCGGCGCCGGCGGACAGCAGTGGATCTCGGATATGTCCGGCGAGCTCGGTGACGGCAGGGCCGAGGCGCCACTGCCCGTCTCCGTCGCGGGCCAGCAGGCGGTGCACTTCCAGGCCGACGGCGAGCCGGTGCGCGGTGGCGCGCGGAAGACCGGTGCGTTCGCAGAGATCCGCCAGACCGCAGGGGGACTGGGCCACCGCCTGCAGCACCCCTACGGCTTTGTCCAGCACGCCGATACCGCTATCCTGTCTCACAAGGAGATACTAGCTTCCTAGATTGTGAGATCGTCAAAATGGCTATCGCGAACCAACCCCGCACGCTCGCCGAGAAGGTGTGGAGCGATCACGTCGTTGTCCCTGGAGACGGCGAAGGGGTCTCGCGTGAGCCCGATCTGATCTACATCGACCTTCACCTCGTCCACGAAGTCACCAGTCCGCAGGCATTCGAAGGACTACGGCTGGCCGGGCGGTCGGTCCACCGGCCAGACCTGACCATCGCCACCGAGGATCACAACGTGCCGACGATGGACATCGACCAGCCGATCGCCGATGTGATCTCACGAACCCAGGTGGAGACGCTTCGCCGTAACTGCGAGGAGTTCGGTATCCGGTTGCACCCGATGGGCGACATCGAGCAGGGCATCGTGCACATCATCGGGCCGCAGCTGGGCCTGACCCAACCCGGCATGACGGTGGTGTGCGGTGACAGCCACACCTCGACCCATGGTGCGTTCGGCGCGCTGGCGATGGGCATCGGCACCTCCGAGGTCGAGCATGTGCTCGCCACCCAGACGTTGTCCCTGAGGCCCTTCAAGACGATGGCCGTCAACGTCGATGGCGTTCTGCCGGCCGGGGTGAGTGCCAAGGACGTCATTCTCGCCGTAATTGCCAAGATCGGCACCGGCGGGGGCCAGGGGCATGTGATCGAATACCGGGGCAGCGCCATCGAATCTCTGTCCATGGAGGGCCGGATGACGATCTGCAACATGAGCATCGAAGCGGGCGCCCGTGCCGGAATGGTCGCCCCTGACGAGACCACGCTGGAGTTCCTGCGTGGTCGGCCGCACGCACCTGAGGGGGCCGACTGGGACGCCGCCGTCGCCGCGTGGAGTCTGTTGCGCAGCGACGAGGGCGCCGAATTCGACACCGAGGTCTTTATTGACGCCTCGACACTGAGCCCGTTCGTGACGTGGGGAACCAACCCGGGTCAGGGCGTTCCGCTCGCCGATTCGGTTCCCGACCCTGACCTGATGGTCGACGAGGGCGAACGTCAGGCCGCCGAAAAGGCATTGGCCTATATGGGCCTTCGTGCCGGAACGGCTATGCGCGAGATCCCGGTGGATACGGTTTTCGTCGGGTCCTGCACCAACGGCCGGATCGAGGATCTGCGGGTGGTCGCCGATGTCCTGCGCGGGCGAAAAGTTTCGGCCGGCGTCCGAATGCTGATCGTCCCGGGCTCCATGCGCGTACGTGCCCAGGCGGAATCCGAGGGCTTGGGCGAGATCTTCACGGCCGCTGGTGCGCAGTGGCGACAGCCAGGCTGTTCGATGTGTCTGGGAATGAACCCCGATCAACTCGCGCCCGGCCAGCGCTGCGCATCGACGTCGAACCGGAATTTCGAAGGCAGGCAGGGAAAGGGTGGGCGCACCCACCTGGTGTCTCCGGCAGTGGCCGCGGCGACTGCGGTGCGCGGCATGCTCGCATCCCCGGCCGACCTACCCGACAGGAGACCGTGATGGAAGCTTTTCGCGAACACACCGGGGTCGGCGTACCGCTGCGCCGATCCAATGTCGATACCGATCAGATCATTCCTGCGGTCTATTTGAAACGCGTGACCCGAACGGGATTCGAGGACGGTCTGTTCGCGGCGTGGCGCACCGACCCATCCTTCGTCCTGAACCTGCAGCCGTTCGACCGCGGTTCCGTCTTGGTCGCCGGACCGGATTTCGGGACCGGTTCTTCTCGCGAACATGCGGTTTGGGCACTCATGGACTTTGGTTTCCGGGTGGTGATCTCGTCCCGTTTCGCCGACATCTTCCGTGGCAACGCGGGGAAGTCGGGGCTGCTGGCCGCAGAAGTCGCACAGGACGACGTGGAATTATTGTGGAAACTGATCGAGCAGCGACCGGGCATGGAAATCACTGTGAATCTTCAGGATCGGACTGTCGCTGCGGGAACGGTCATGGTGCCGTTCAACATTGATGACTACACAGCGTGGCGGCTGCGGGAGGGCCTGGATGATATAGGCCTTACGCTGCGGAAACTCGATGAAATCGAGGAGTTCGAGGGTCGCCGGCCCGACTGGAAACCGCGAACATTGCCAGCCTGAAAAGCTCGCCCGACGACCGAAATCGCCCCGCTCCGATCCGGTTTTCGCGGGGCCCGGCAGGAGGCTAAGGGCGGCAACCGGATTGAAAACTTCTCGCCGGTCTCACCTGAAATTACGCGTGGCTCTTGGAAATCAGTAGCGAATGGGTTTACCGTGTCCTCTAGTCGGTTCAAAGAGGACCACTGGTATTCGGAGGTTTTGCATGAACAAAGCAGAGCTCATCGACGTACTCACGGAGAAATTGGGCACGGATCGTCGGCAAACAACTGCGGCGGTTGAGCATGTCGTTGACACCATCGTGCGCGCGGTTCATCGGGGTGAGAGCGTGACGATCACCGGCTTTGGCGTATTTGAACAGCGCCGCCGCGCCGCCCGGGTGGCCCGCAACCCGCGCACCGGCGAGACGGTCAAGGTCAAACCAACCTCCGTGCCCGCGTTCCGCCCCGGCGCTCAGTTCAAGGCTGTTGTCTCTGGCGCACAGCGACTCCCGGCCGATGGTCCCGCGGTTAAACGTGGTGTGACGGCCGGCCGCACTGGCCGCAAGGTCGCCAAGAAGGCTCCGGCCAAGAAGGCGGCCGCTAAGAAGGCCGCGAAGAAGGCTCCGGCCAAGAAGGTCGCCAAGAAGGCTCCGGCCAAGAAGGCCGCCAAGAAGGCTCCGGCCAAGAAGGCGGCGGCCAAGAAGGCCCCGGCTAAGAGGCCCGCGGCCAAGAAGGCTCCAGCCAAGCGGGGTCGCAAGTAGTCAACAGATCAGACACGCCGCGGATTGACAACGATCCGCGGCGTGTTTGTGCGTCAGACAATGCAATTCATGTGCGGCGTTACGGCTTCGGGGCCAACGGGCTGCCGATGTGGTCCGCAGCGATCAGTCGTCCCTCGGACAGCGACATGACCCACGTGCTGCCTTTGCGGTTGCGTGACTTGTCGGGCCGGACACCGTCGCGCTCGCACCACCACTCGATGAGGTCGGGGATCACCTTTCCCTGAGTGCAGATCACCGGGTTCACGGACGTCGCTGCGATCTCGAGAACGCGGCGGCGGCCGGCCTTGCGGTTATCCGCGTAGGCCTCTTCGGTGAGTGCGGGCTCCCTCCGGATCACGGTGCCCAGCTCCTCGGCGAGCGGATCCAATGTCTGCCGGCACCGCACCCGATCGGCGGCGAACAGTTCGCCCGCCCCGAACGAGAGGAGCTGCCCGACAAGCGACTCGGCTTGCGCCCGTCCCTGCTTGTCGAGGGGACGCTTTCGGTCGTCCCCGGTATATCTGGCTCTGCGCCCGGCAGTGGCGTGCCGAACGATCATCACAGTCCGGGTATCGGCAGGCAAACTCAAGAACCGGCGCAGCACTTTGCGGTCCCGCGCGTAGGTCAACGCCGTCATCGCCTCGGCGGCCGACAGCCATCGGAGATCGTCGACCTCGTGATTGACACTGAACTGTCCGCCGACGCAGCGCGCCGCCCAGTAGCGCACCGTCTTACTGGCCTGACCCACCGGGTAGCTCACCGTGGTCAGTCGCCGCCCAAGGTGTGCGTGAAAACCGGTCTCCTCCTCGACCTCCCGGACGGCAGCCACCGGCCCCGTCTCACCGGGATCGACCTTGCCCTTGGGCAGTGACCAGTCGTCGTAGCGGGGCCGGTGGATGACCGCGATCTCCGGCGTGCCAGCGCCATCGAGGGGGCGCCACAACACCGCGCCGGCGGCGAGTAACGTCCGCTCCACGGCAGGCGAATCTGGTGATTTATCTTTCGGCACCTCAACTCCTTGCCGTCATCGCGGCGAATGCGGCATCGGTGTCTACCGATGGCGATGGCGTTCCATCATCGACACCTGGTGATCGCGTACGGTCTGTCCCTCCTGTGGGGACGCCGTCCAGTGCCCGTCGGGGCCGAGTTCCCAACAACGGGTCTGCGGATCGGTCGCCGATTCGAACATGTCATTCAGCTGTGCGGTCAATCGCGGATCCTTAACCTGCGCCATCACTTCCACGCGGCGGTCGAGATTACGATGCATCATGTCGGCGCTGCCGATCCAGTATTCGTCGATGGCGTTGAAGTGAATTATCCGCGAATGTTCGAGGAAACGACCCAGAATCGAGCGCACCTTGATGTTCGCCGAGAAGTCGGGTGCGCCTGGGCGTAACGCACAGATTCCCCGGACCACGACCTCTACCTGTACACCGGCCTGCGACGCTCGGTAGAGCGAATCGATCACCTGCTCATCGACCAGCGCATTGGCCTTCATCCTGATGCGACCCTCGGCGCCGTCGAGGGTGGCCGCGATCTCTCTTTCGATCCGCTCGATTATTCCCCTCCGCACGCCATACGGAGCGACCAGCAAGTTGCGGTAGGACTCCTTGCGGGAATAACCGGTCAGTGAGTTGAACAGGTCGGTGAGGTCGGCCCCGATTTCCGGGGCGGCGGTCAGCAGGCCGATATCCTCATACAATCGTGCGGTCTTCGGGTTGTAGTTGCCCGTGCCGATATGACAGTACCTACGGATCATCGAGCCCTCACGGCGTACCACCAGACATGTCTTGCAGTGTGTCTTGAGTCCGACGAGTCCGTAGACCACGTGCACCCCGGCCTGCTCCAACTCGCGGGCCCACTTGATGTTGGCCTGCTCATCGAAGCGGGCTTTGATCTCGACGAGCGCGACGACCTGCTTGCCGGCTTCGGCGGCGTCGATGAGCGCGTTGATGATCGGTGAGTCGCCCGAAGTGCGGTACAGGGTCTGTTTGATCGCCAGCACGTTGGGATCGGCGGCCGCCTGCTCGAGGAAACGCTGAACCGTGGTGGAGAACGAGTCGTAGGGATGGTGAACCAGGACGTCGCCGTCGAGAAGTGTGGAAAAGATGCTCTTGGGCGTTTCACGCTCACCGAACGCCGGCGGAGTGGCAGGCACGAACGGCGGATCCTTCAGCGCCGGCCGATCGATGCTGTAGACCTGCCACAGCGCCGAAAGGTCCAACAAGCCCGGGACTTCGACGACATCCCCAGGCGCGACGTCGAGTTCGCGCAAGAGCAGTTCGAGCATTCCCTCGGTCATGTCGTCGGAGACTTCCAAACGCACCGGGGAACCGAAGCGCCGCCGGGCCAATTCACGTTCGAGTGCCTGCAACAGGTCTTCGTCGCGGTCCTCCTCGACCTCGAAATCCGCGTTGCGGGTGATCCGGAACGCATGGTGTTCGACGATTTCCAGCCCGGGGAACAGCACCGGCAGGAACGCGGCAATCAACTCCTCCATCGGCAGGAAGCGCGCGGCCTTCGGCGAGTCGTCGCGGCTGAACAGCTCGACGAACCGGTCGACGTTGTCGGGCACCTTGATTCGGGCGAAATGCTGACCACCGTCGTCGGGGTGCTTGACCGTGATAGCCAGATTCAGGCTGAGCCCGCTGACGAACGGGAACGGGTGCGCCGGGTCAACCGCCAACGGGGTCAGAACCGGGAATACCTGCTCGTGGAAATACGTGGACAGTCGCCGACGCTCCGTCTCGTCCAGTTGGGCCCAGGTCACGATGCTGATGCCCTGGTCGGCCAGCGCGGGCCGAACCGAGTCGAGGAACACGTGTGCATGGCGGCTGGCGATCTGCTGGGTGAGCTCGCTGATCCGGCGGAGCTGCTCGCGCGGCGAGAGACCGTCGGCAGACCGAACGGAAAGCCCCATTTCGTCACGGCGCTTGAGGCCGGCGACGCGCACCATGTAGAACTCGTCGAGGTTCGAGGCGAATATCGCCAGGAACTTCGCGCGCTCGAGCAGTGCCAGCGAAGGATCGGCAGACAGTGCGAGCACGCGGGCGTTGAAGTCGAGCCAGCTCAGTTCGCGATTGAGGTAGCGGTCTTCGGGCAGCGGGTTATCGACCGTTGGGGGGGTGGCCGCCGGCGGCGCCTCGGGGGCAGAATCTGCGGGACCGGTCATGACTGGCGGAGCGGGCACCGTCTCCGATGTTCTTGAGCTTTCCGGCCGGGTCTGGGTTTCGGTCATTTCAGTGATGATTCCCTATCCAAGGGTGCTCCTGCCACCGAGTCGCGTCATCGGCCAATGGCCTGCCCAGTCGCCGCACCGATACCCAGCGCTCGCGCCACACTCAGATCTTCCGGCGTGTCGATATCGCAACGCAGCCCGGGCCAGGCGCCGGTCAGTTCGATCGCCCCTGAACTCCGATGGCGCTCCGCGGATTCAAGGCCGAATTGCGGGTCGAGTGCCACCCCGAACGAGAACAGCGCCGACGTCCCCGTGCCGTGTCGATCGGCGACAAAACTCCGTGGTCGGCCCCGTGCGGCCGCGATGGCCTCAGTGAGTTCAGCGGTCTGTAACGCCGGCAGGTCGCCTTGCAGCGCAACGACGTTCGCGGTGTACCTGCGCACCGTGGTTTCCGCGGCCAGCAGAGCGTTGTTGAGCGGGTCGCGATGTCCCGCGGGCGTCGGGTCGGTGAGCACCAGCGCACCCAGTTTCTTGGCCGCTGCTGCGGCCTCATCGTCCGGGGTAACGACGAGCACCGACTGCAACGCCGCCACGGCGGAGGCCGCATTGATGGTATCGACCAACATCGCGAGCACGAGGTGCTCTCGACTCGCCGTCGAAAATGCCGGAGCCAGCCGTGTCTTTGCCGTTGCGAGCCGTTTCACCGCGATCACCAAGCCGATGTCGCCGGCCGCGCCCTCGGACCTACCGCTCACACGCGCCATCCTGCCAGCCGACCCCCGTTACCCTGATGATGTGGTCGAAGCGGTGGTGATGGGTGCTGGGGCGTGGGGGACGGCGCTGGCCAAGGTATTGGCGGATGCCGGCAACAACGTCCGGCTCTGGGTGCGTCGCCCCGACCTGGCCGATGAGATCAACCGCACCCGACGAAACGCCGCCTATCTCGACGTATCGCTCCCCGATTCCCTCCGCGCGACCAGCGACTACACCGAAGCGCTCACCGGTGCATGCACGGTGCTGCTGGCCGTGCCGTCTCAGACCCTGCGCGGCAATCTCACCCAGTGGAAGGACTCGATCGATGGCGATGCCACGTTGGTCAGCCTGGCCAAGGGCATCGAACTGGGAACATTGATGCGGATGAGTCAGGTCATCGGGCAGGTGACCGGTGCCGACCCGGCACGGGTTGCGGTAGTCACCGGGCCGAACCTGGCCAGCGAGATCGGGCAGGGCCAGCCCGCGGCAACGGTCGTTGCGTGCAGTGATTCCGGAAGGGCGGTGGCGGTGCAGCGCGCGTTGGCGACCGGATACTTCCGGCCCTACACCAACGCCGACGTCATCGGCGCCGAAGTCGGGGGAGCCTGCAAGAACGTCATCGCTTTGGCGTGCGGTATGGCCGCCGGTTGCGAACTGGGCGAGAACACCGCGGCGGCGATCATCACGCGCGGCCTGGCCGAGATCATGCGGCTCGGGATCGCGTTGGGAGGCCGACCCGCCACCCTTGCCGGCCTCGCCGGCATCGGTGATCTGGTGGCGACGTGCATGTCGCCGCACTCGCGCAATCGTTCGTTCGGCGAGCGGTTGGGCAATGGGGGCACCATGGAGGCCGCGCGCGCCGCGACGGGGGGTCATGTCGCCGAAGGTGTCACGTCGTGTGAATCGGTGCTGGCGCTCGCGTCCAGCTATGACGTCGAGATGCCACTCACCGAGGCGGTTCACCGGGTATGTCACAAGGGCCTATCTGTCCACGACGCGGTGGCGCTGTTGCTAGGCCGCACCACCAAGCCGGAATAGCCGCGTGACCGGTACCTACGGCGATTCAACCCGCAGCGTCAAAGCAGTTGATGCACAAGCGATTCCGGGGCAGCCCGTCGTGCCCCCGCCGATTCCGGCAGCCGCGTATCACATCCCGCCCAGCGAAGATGATTCACTGGACAGTTACGGGCGCAGATCGAATCCGACCTGGCGGCAACTGGAATGCGGGCTGGCTCAGCTCGAGGGTGCGGCCACCGCACTGTCGTTCGGCTCCGGAATGGCTGCCATCACAGCGGTGTTGCGAACTGTTGCCGTACCCGGACGCACGATCATCGTTCCCGCGGACGGCTACTACCAAGTGCGTGCCTATGCGAACGAGTTCCTCGCCCCGCGAGGGGTGACTGTCATCGAAGCGCGCTGCGCCGAGATGTGCGATGCGGCTGGAGGTGCCGGCACCGGCGATGTCGTGCTCGCTGAATCGCCCTCGAACCCCGGTCTTGACGTCGTTGATCTGCATCGGCTGTCGATGGTGTGCCGTGCTCGCGGTTCGATCCTGGTCGTCGACAACACCACCGCAACCCCGCTGGGGCAGCAGCCGCTGTCGCTGGGCGCCGACCTCGTCGTGGCCAGCGCGACCAAGGCGCTGGCTGGACACCACGACGTCCTGGCCGGTTACGTCGCGGGCAGCCACCCCGAAATGATGGAGCGGTTGGAGCGCGAACGCCTGTTGTCAGGCCCCATCCTGGGCGCGTTCGAAGCCTGGCTTGTGCTGCGCAGCCTGGGAAGTCTGGGACTGCGTTTCGAGCGGCAGTGTCAGAACGCCGCGGCGGTTGCACTGATGTTGCGCTCCCACCCGGCGGTTCGGTCGGTCCGCTATCCGGGCCTTCCCGAGGACCCGTCGCACGTGATCGCTTCCGCACAGATGCGCCGGTTCGGTGGCGTGGTCGGCGTCGAGTTGGCGAGCGCGGCGGCGGTGCATGAGTTGGTCGGCCGCAGTGCTTTGCTGGTTGCGGCGACCAGTTTTGGCGGGATCCACTCTTCGGTGGACCGCAGGGCCCGGTGGGGAGACCCGGTCGGAGATGGATTCGCTCGGCTATCGCTCGGCATCGAGGACACCGACGACTTGCTCAGCGACATCGATCAGGCCCTTCGCGGGGCGGGCCGGTAGCCTCTCTAGGTTGTGACTGCCCGTATCCGCGTTGCCGTCGTGTACGGCGGAAGTAGTTCTGAGCACGCGATTTCGTGTGTGTCCGCAGGCAGCATCCTTCGCAACCTCGATCCGAACCGTTTCGAGGTGTTCGCGGTGGGTATTTCGCCGGGAGGGTCGTGGGTGCTCACCGACGGGCGGCCCGAGGCGCTGGCCATCAGCGACGGCACCTTGCCTCGGGTCGGCGAATCGTCCGGCACAGCACTTGCGCTGAGCGCCGACCCGGCCCGGCGCGGACAACTGCTGTCGCTGGACGAGGCAGCCGGCCGTCTGCTGGCGACCGTCGACGTGGTCTTCCCGGTACTCCACGGGCCCTACGGCGAGGATGGCACCATCCAGGGTCTGCTGGAGCTCGCCGGCGTCCCCTACGTCGGCGCCGGAGTGCTGGCCAGCGCGGTGGGCATGGACAAGGAGTTCACCAAGAAGCTGCTCGCCGCCGACGGCTTGCCGATCGGGGATCAGGTGGTGCTCCGGCCCCAGCAGGACACCCTGTCGCCGGAGGACAGGGAACGCCTCGGGTTGCCGGTGTTCGTCAAGCCTGCGCGCGGCGGCTCGTCCATCGGTGTCAGCCGGGTAGCCGGCTGGGACATGCTGGCGCACGCTGTCGAATCGGCACGCCGGCACGACCCGAAGGTCATCGTAGAGGCGGCCGTACACGGGCGCGAACTGGAATGCGGCGTCTTGGAGTTCCCCGACGGCCGGGTCGAAGCGAGCGCCCTGGGCGAGATCCGGGTGGCCGGTGTGCGTGGCCGCGAGGACGGGTTCTACGACTTCGAGACGAAATACCTCGAGGACGCGGCGGAACTCGATGTCCCGGCGAAGGTCGATGACGTCGCCGCCGAACACGTTCGCGGACTGGCGATCCGCGCCTTCCGCGCCATCGATTGCCAGGGTCTGGCGCGGGTGGACTTCTTCTGGACCGACAACGGACCCGTGGTCAACGAGATCAACACGATGCCAGGGTTCACCACCATCTCGATGTACCCACGGATGTGGGCCGCCAGCGGCGTGGATTACCCGACCTTGCTCGCCACCATGGTTCACACCGCCATCGCCCGGGGAACCGGCCTCCGGTAGAGCACCTGACTATTGGGCGGGCCCGGGGTCGATCGGAGTGGGGGGCAGAGTCTCTGAGATCGCTGTCGAGATCGCCTGGATAGGGGTCGGGCCGGAACCCGCCGGCAATGTCAGTGCCACATAGACCGGCCGGTCGACCGCGAACCAGGTGCTCCGTCCAACGTCTGCTTCGTCTCTCATGTTCTCGTCGGCCACCTTGAACCATTGGACCGCGTCGACCCCCTGAATCGGGGCCCCCACTACGAACTCCAGCGGACGGTCCAGCCCACACCGCAGAATGAGCGCCTCACTGTCGTCCTGGGCCTGCCACGCCGCTGTTCCCGGGGGAGCAGGCTCCAGCAGCGGCGCGCGGGAGTATTCACCGAGCCGCTCAGGCAGCGCTGCGGTCAGCGCGCGGCACTCCGGGCCCTCGGCGTGCGGCGCGGGTACGGCAGCAACCACGATCGGAGTCGGTGCCGTTGGGCGCTGCAGGACGACGGCCACGACGAGCACAGCGACGATCGCACCAACGGCCACGACCAGCGCAGCGATCAGCAGGGGCCGCGGTGGACTGTCGCCCTGGGTATTCATCGAGCGTCAGTGCCGACCACGCCACCATCCCCCCATCTGGCTGCATAGACTCCACGCCGCAGGGACCAAACCTACCCCGCGGGCGGTGAAAGGATCTGGCATGGGCGGCGATTACCCGGACGAGTCACTGGCCGAGTCGGGTGAGTTCGCGGTCATCGACCGGTTGTCGGTGGGGCGGCCGCAACCGCCGTTCGTCTTGCTGGGGCCCGGCGATGATGCGGCGGTGGTCGCAGCCGTGGATGGGCGGACTGTGGTCTGCACCGACATGCTCGTCGAAGGCCGGCACTTCCGGCTGGACTGGTCCAGCCCCCACGATGTCGGCCGCAAAGCCATCGCACAGAACGCTGCCGACATCGAGGCAATGGGCGGTCGGGCCACGGCGTTCGTTGTCGCGTTCGGTGCCCCCGGGGACACCGCTACGGCGCGTGCGATCGAGCTCGCCGACGGGATGTGGCATGAAGCCGGACTGATGGGAGCCGCCATCGTCGGGGGTGACATGGTGCAGTCTCCGCAGTGGGTCGTCTCGGTGGCGGCGCTCGGAGACCTCGGCGGGCTGGATGCAGTACGCCGCAGCGGGGCGAATCTGGGCAACACCGTGGCGGTGATCGGTGATCTCGGCTGCTCGGCAGCTGGATTCGAATTATGGGACAACCGGACCGGCGCCTTGGATGATCTCGGGGACGATGTCGGTGACCTGGGCGGATTGCGTCGTCGTCATCTGGTGCCGACACCGCCCTACGGTCAGGGTGTCGTGGCGGCGCGCGCCGGCGCAACCTCGATGATCGATGTTTCCGACGGGCTGCTCGCCGATGTGGGCCACATCGCGTCCGCCTCACGTGTGCGGGTGGATCTGTCCGCGGCCAGTTTGCGCGGCGACGTCGACGTATTGGCAGGCGCCGCGGCCGCAGTGGGGGCTGATCCGTGGAAGTGGGTGCTCGGAGGCGGGGAGGATCACGCGCTGGTTGCGACCTTCCCCGCGGCGCCGCCGCCGGGGTGGCGGTCGATTGGCACGGTCGTCGAAGCCGGAGTCGCCGGGTCCGGGCCCGCGGTGACGGTGGACGGCGATGCGTGGCGCGGATACTCGGGATGGTTGTCGTTCTAGCCGGCTCGGCCCGCTATGTTGACCTCTCGTGACAGCACGTCCGCTCAGTGAGTTGGTCGACGAGGCTTGGGCCCGCGCACTCGCCCCTGTCGAATCCCAGGTCGCGCGGATGGGCGAATTCCTGCGCTCAGAATTGGCCGACGGGCACCGATACCTGCCGGCTGGCCCGAACGTGTTGCGCGCATTCACGTTTCCCTTTGACCGTGTGCGGGTGCTGATCGTCGGACAAGATCCCTACCCGACACCGGGGCACGCGGTCGGGCTCAGCTTCTCGGTCGGCGGCGACGTGCGTCCCTTGCCACGCAGTCTGGCCAACATCTTCACCGAGTATCGCGACGATCTCGGCGCTCGGGCGCCGTCCAACGGAGACCTGACGCCGTGGGCGGAGCAAGGTGTGATGCTGCTCAACAGGGTCCTCACGGTGCGCCCCGGATCCCCGGCGTCGCACCGGGGCAAAGGATGGGAAGCCGTCACCGAATGCGCGATCCGTGCCCTGGTAGGCCGTCAGAAGCCGTTGGTGGCCGTGCTGTGGGGACGAGACGCCAGCACGCTCAAACCGATGCTGGGGGACACCGCGACCATCGAGTCGCCGCATCCGTCGCCGTTGTCGGCGTCGCGGGGATTCTTCGGATCGCGCCCATTCAGCCGCGCAAATGAACTGCTCGCCAAGATGGGTGCCGAGCCGGTGGACTGGCGCCTGCCCTGACCGCGCAGCGAGTCAGCCGCGCGAGACCTTGCCTGCCTTCAGGCACGACGTACACACGTTGACCCGCTGCTTGTTGCCGCCCGGGCGAGACGCGGCGCGCACCGACTGAATGTTCGGGTTCCACCGACGGCTGGTCCGGCGATGGGAGTGCGACACCGACTTACCGAAGCCGGGGCCCTTCCCGCAGATATCGCACACGGCAGCCATATGTAGAACTCCTCGAATCAGTACTGGGGGTCTGGGTCCTGGCTCAGGATCGGCCACGGTTTGACCCGACGACCGGTCCAGAATACCGGGCGTCGGAGGTATCGCCAAAAACCCGTCGGTGCCCAGCCTTTCCCCGGCCGACGCAGCGTCTCACTCAGTGTGCTTCTCAGGCCTGTCAGCTCCGCTGGCTAGGCTGGCGCCGACGGCGGGTTGGAGGTGGGTTCAGAAGTGGAGATATCGGCTCGGCGGCTCGATGCGTCTGCCCTGCGTCGCTGGGCACACGCCGCCGTCGCTGACCTCATCAGTCATGCCGATGAGATCAACCGACTCAACGTCTTTCCGGTGGCTGATGCCGATACCGGCACGAACATGCTGTTCACCATGCGTGCCGCCTGGGCTCAGGTCGACGCGCGAGCCACAGTTGCCGATGTCGCTCAGCTGGCCGCCGCACTGGCCGAAGGGGCGCTGCGGGGCGCGCGGGGTAACTCGGGGGTGATCCTGTCTCAGATTCTGCGGGGTATCGCCGAGGTGACCGCCGCGGCAGCCGGTGACCGCGGTGGGCTGGCCGACATTGACGGCGCACTGTTTGGAGCATCGCTGCGGCGGGCGGCCACCCTGGTCATCGCGTCGATGGGCGGGGCGGTGCCGGGCACGATCCTGTCGGTCCTGCAGGACGCCGCAACCGCGGCCGAGCAGTCCGCCGCCGGGGGGGCCGAGCCGGCCGACGTCGTTGCCGTCAGCGCACAGGCGGCGGCGGCGGCGCTGGACCGGACGCCGAGCCAACTCGGAGTCTTGGCCGATGCCGGCGTGGTCGATGCCGGTGGACGGGGCCTATTGGTGCTCCTCGACGCCCTTACGGCCACCCTGACCGGGCAGGCGCCGCGCCGCCCGGTTTACCTACCGTCGCCGAAGGAGGGGCACACCGCGGCTACCGCGCAGGCGCCGCAATTCGAGGTGATGTACCTGCTCGGCGACTGTGCTGCCGATGGCGCGGAGAAGCTACGTGCCCGTCTTGAGGAACTCGGAGAATCCGTCGCGATCGCCGAATCGGGTCTGGGCGACGCGGACCCGCCAGGCAGCGCCCGCTATTCGGTCCACGTCCACGCCGACGACGCGGGAGCTGCCGTGGAAGCCGCTCTCGACGTTGGGCGGCCCAGCCGGATTCAGGTGACATCATTGGTCGGAGGTGCCGACCGGCATCCCCCCGGGGGCTGGAGCCAAGAGCGGGCGGTGCTCGCCGTCGTCGACGGTGACGGTGCGGAAGGTCTCTTCCTCGGCGAGGGCGCCCAGATTCTGCGCCCTGGGCCGGACACGCCGGTCAGCGCCCAGCAACTCCTGCATGCGTTGATCAACGCCGGCGCTGCGCAGGTGATCGTGCTGCCGAACGGCTATGTGGCCGCCGAGGAAATCGTCGCCGGATGCGCAGTCGCGTCGGCCGTCGGGATCGACATGGTGCCGGTGCCGGCCGGTTCGATGGTGCAGGGCCTGGCCGCGATGGCCGTCCACGATCCCCAGCGGCGCGCCGCCGACGACGGCTACACCATGGCCAGGGCTGCGGCGGGCACCAGACACGGATCGGTGCGCACTGCCGCCGAGGAGGCCCTCACCTGGGCAGGTGCCTGTAAGCCAGGCGACGGGCTGGCGATCGCGGGTGATGAGGTGGTGATCGTCGCGGCGGACCTCATCGCGGCAGCTGCTGGACTCATCGATCTGCTGCTGGCCGCCGGCGGCGAACTGGTGACACTGCTCACCGGTGCCGGAGTCGAACCGGCCGTGGCCGAAGCGTTGGTCGACCACGTCCACCGTCACCACCGCGGGACCGAGATGGTGACCTTCCACACCGGACACCGGGGCGACGCATTACTGGTCGGGGTGGAGTGAGCATGGCGTCGCTGAACGATCGGCTGCCCTTCCTGGTCGGCGACAAGGCCGCCGCCCAACTGGAGGAGAACTTCGGTATCCGTACGGCCGGCGACCTGGTGCGCTACTTCCCGCGCAAATACAGCGACGCCATGAACACCCGCGGCGAGGGGGAGGAACTCGATCTCGAGGAGGGCGAGCACGTCACCTTCGTCGACGAGATCACCAAGGCCGAGCCCAGGTGGACCAACCGCCAACCCAAGCGGGAGTTCCTGGTGATCGCCCTCGGCCATCGGCGTCCGAAAGTTACCGCGACGTTCTTCAACGCCAAGTACCTCAAGAAGACGCTGGTCGCCGGGACGCGGGTGATGCTGTCCGGGGAGGTCGGCTATTTCAGGGGCGCCATGCAGCTGACCCACCCGGCGTTCTTGGTCCTGGACTCGGGAAAGGGCACCAAGTCACTCAAGTCCATCGCGTCGGCGTCAGCGGCATCCGGTGACGAGCTGCTCGCCGAATTCGAGAAAGACTTCTTCCCGATCTATCGCGCCAACTCCAAGGTGCAGACCTGGGAGATCTACGCCTGCGTACGGCAGGTGCTCGCCGTACTGGATCCGATCGCCGAGACGATTCCGAGTTCGTTCGTCCGCGATCATGACCTGATGTCCGAGGACGAGGCGATCCGGGCGGCACACATCGCTGAGCACGAAGACGACCGAACGCGTGCCATCGAGCGGCTCACCTACGACGAGGCGATCGGGCTGCAATGGGGGCTGGTCGTTCGGCGGCACAGCGAGCTCAGCGACTCGGGCCCGGCCGCACCGCGCCGCGACGGCGGACTGGCGGCCGCGATGACCGACCAGCTGCCGTTCGAATTGACCGGGGAGCAGCACCAGGTACTCGACACGATCTCGGCTGAGCTTGGCAGGGTCCGGCCGATGAACCGCATGCTGCAGGGTGAGGTCGGGTCCGGCAAGACCGTTGTATCGCTGCTGGCGATGTTGCAGATGATCGATGCCGGTTATCAGTGCGCCCTGCTGGCACCGACGGAAGTCCTTGCCGCCCAGCATGCCCAGTCGATTCGCAGCATGCTCGGACCGCTGGCGATGGCCGGTCAGCTCGGTGGGGCCGACAACGCGACCGGAGTGGCCCTGCTGACTGGTTCGATGTCTGCGCAGCAGAAACGTGACGTGCGCGACGAAGTCGCCGCCGGCCGGGCCGGCATCGTCATCGGTACCCATGCGTTGCTCCAGGATGCCGTGGAGTTTCACCGGCTCGGCATGATCGTCGTCGACGAGCAGCACCGGTTCGGCGTCGAGCAGCGAGATCGTCTGCGGGCCAAGGCGCCGGAGGGAACCATCCCGCACCTGTTGGTGATGACGGCCACGCCGATTCCGAGGACCGTGGCGCTGACGGTGTACGGCGACCTCGAGACCTCGACGTTGCGGGAGTTGCCCCGCGGGCGTCAGCCCATCACGACGAACACCATCTTCGTCAGCCAGAAGCCGGCTTGGCTGGATCGGGCGTGGGCTCGGGTCATCGAGGAGGTGCGAGCCGGGCGACAGGCCTTCGTCGTCGCGTCGCGTATCGACGAGGACGACCAACCCGCCACTGCGAAGAAGTCTGGCAAGGACACCAAAGAGCAAGGTCCGCCGCCGATTACCGTCGTGGAACTGTTCGCCCGGCTGCACCGTGGACCGCTGGCTGGGCTGCGGCTCGGGCTCATGCACGGGCGGCTGCCCAGCGATGAGAAGGACGCCGTCATGGCGGCGTTCCGGGCCGGTGAGATTGATGTCCTGGTGTGCACGACGGTCATCGAAGTCGGGGTCGACGTGCCCAACGCGGCGGTGATGGTGGTCATGGACGCCGACCGATTCGGAATCAGCCAGCTGCACCAGCTACGTGGCAGAATCGGCCGCGGCGAGCATCCCGGCTTGTGCCTGCTTGCCACCAGGCTGCCCGCGGAATCCAAAGCAGGACAACGCCTGCAGGCGGTGGCCGGCACGCGGGACGGCTTCACGCTCGCCGATCTCGACCTGCTCGAGCGCAGCGAAGGGGACGTGCTGGATGTCAACCAGTCCGGCCGCCCAACCAAGCTCGATTTCCTCTCCCTGGCCAAGCACTACGACATCATCGTGGCGGCCAAGGATCTGTGTGAGAAAGTGTACGACGCCGACCCGTTCGATCCGGGTATGGCCGCATTGTCGGCGCCGTTCACCGATACCGACCGCGTCGAGTACCTGGACAAGTCATGAGCCGAACACGGATCCTATGGTTGGCCGTCGCGGCCGCGCTCGCGGTGATCGTCGCCATCCAGGTCACCTCAACTTCGCGCAGCCCGTCCCAGCTCATCGCCCAGGCCGACATACCGACCGTCGCCCCGGGGGTCGACGTGCTCGCCGGTGTTGCCGAGATTCCCGCGCGCGAGCGCCGGTACGACTATCGCCGGGATGCGTTCGGAAAGTCGTGGACCGATGACACGACCGCGCCGGGTGGCTACAACGGCTGTGACACTCGCAACGACATCCTCGACCGGGATCTGTACGACAAAACCTATGTGTCGATCAAGCGGTGCCCCAACGCTGTTGGAACCGGAACGCTGCTCGACCCGTTCACCAATAAGGTGGTGCCGTTCACCCGCGGGAACCGGGTCGGAGCCGCCGTACAGATCGATCACCTAGTTCCTCTGGCGCTGGCCTGGGATCTGGGCGCGTGGGACTGGACCGAGGAGAGGCGTATCCGCTTCGCCAACGATCCCGCCAATCTGCTGGCCGTCGACGGCCCCACCAACCAAGACAAAGGAGACCAGGAGCCGGCTGACTGGATGCCGCCGAACGCCGCCTTCCACTGCCAGTACGCGATGCAGTTCATCGCCGTGTTGCGGGGCTACGGTTTGCCGGTGGATGCTCGGTCGGCGGCGGTGCTGCGTGACGCCGCGCAGACATGTCCGAGCGGTTGAACCGTTGGCTGGCTGAGTGATTCGCCGCTACGGCGACCGGTTTTCACTGTCGTCGGCGAATTCGCAGAAGGCCGTGTAGGCGCGCGCGCCGTAGACGGTGGCTGGTCCGCCGTGCATCATGATGCTCACGCCGATCGCTTCGGCCGCTTCCTGCTTGGTGGCGCCCGCGCGGACCGCGCCACGGGCGTGCGATGCGATGCACCCATCGCAGCCCTGGATGACTCCGATCACCATGGCGATCAACTCCTTGATCTTGGCATCGATGGCACCTGCGCCCATCGAGGCCCGGCTCAAGTTGCCGAAGCCCTGGTACACCTCGGGAATCAGCTGCCGCAGAGCGCGATGCTGGGACTTGAGGTCGTCGAGAACGTCGGCGTGGTGATGATGATCTGCCATGGGTCCATTTCTACGCGATGGGCAACGGGATCGTCCCGAAGTGTCACCAATGTTCTGGCAGATTCCCCATCGAGTGTCGGGCTCCTCGGGTATATTCGAATGTATGTTCGAGGGCTTGGGGGCTGGGGTGTTGGTGGCGGGGATCGGTTCGTCGTGGCGGGCCAAGAACCGCGCTGATGCGGGGATGCTGGCCGGGGTCGGTGCGTTGTTCCGGTTGCGGATGCGGGAACATGGGGAGTGCGCGCAATGGGCGGCT
>JAHZJB010000028.1 GCA_022601135.1 Actinomycetes bacterium
ACGCCGTTCAGCACGGCCGCCGTCAACTGGTGACCGCGCTCGGTCAGCTGGTACATGACCAACTTGCCCTGACGCCGCGAGGACACCAGCGACGCGTTCCTGAGCTGGCGCAGATGGTGCGACACCAAACCCTGCGACAGTCCGACCACCCAGGCCATGTCGCAAACGCACAACTCGTCGCCGGCTGCGAGTGCGGTCGCAATAGACAACCGGGTCGCATCGCTCAGGCCGCGCGCCGCCGCGGCGGCGGCGTGGACGGTGGCGCTGTCGGGCACCGTGGCCCGAATGGATTCCGCGTGTGGCAGATCCAAACAGAGAAGGTCGCACGTATCCACCGGAGCAGTCATATCTACATACTAATGTACGTTAATATGAAACTAAAGACGTTGAGGCGATCCCGACCGACACAGATCCCGACCAACACCGGGACGGGTCCGACATCTGCAGTGCTGCCGCGCGACCTCCAGTTGCTGCCATCTATTCGGAACGGGCTGCGTGGGCGTGTCGTTCCGCATGGAACGGGTCACCGCTGGGTGCCGTCGCTCACGGCGACAACTGAGCAGCGATGTGGCCTGAACGGGCATGGGCGCCATCAAGCCGACGGTCGCTGGGCCAGTGATCGTCCGATGCGCGGAACGAAGCGTCCGACGCGGCTGACGTAATCGCGGTAGCGCTCGCTGTGCGTGCGATGCAGATACGGTTCCTCCACGAAGCGGACCTGCAGCTCAATCGACGTCAATAGCAGGACAAAGCCTATGAGTGCCAATGGATTTGGTGCCATCAGCGCTATCCCGGCGCCGAATATCAGCATTGCGGTGAAGATGGGGTTACGGACCCACCCAAACATTCCACGGTCGACGAGTCGAGTGGTTTCGCCGGCGTCGACGCCGATGCGCCACGAGTCGCCCATCGATTCTTGCGCCCACAGTGTCGCAGCGACACCCACCACCGCCGCCACCGTTCCTAGCGCCGCGAATACAGGGGCGTCGAGCGTTGTGATGGGCGACAGTAGACCGGCTAGTTGGAGGATTGGTGCGAGCGCGCCCACCGCAATCGCCACCACGAAGCCGGCACCGGCGAGCCACTCTAACGACCCCGGCTGCCCATGGAAGCCACGCATACCCGTGGACCCAGTGCGGCGCCACTGCCGGTAGCTACGCCACCCGAACCCCAAGACAATAAACACTCCGTAAAGCACCAATGCCGCCGTCGCCATCGTAGCCCGCCCTTCATTTACTTAACTGTTGTGTGACAAAGAGTTTGGAGTACTACTGCTCGGTGCAGGGCTCGGATGGATCTGCGGCCTTCGTATCGAATCGGTCGGCGCAATCCCTCGAGCAGAAGCGGTAGGTTCGGCCAACACGGCTCCGGGTGACTGCTGCGGATGCGGCGGTGACGTGTAGTCGGCACACCGGGTCGACGTGCTGCTGATGTTCCCCGCCGATGTCCACTGCGAACAGTTCCATCGGGTTGGCCAAGTTTCTGATGCTGACCAGCCCGAGCGCTTCGACAGGGAGGTCGCGATCGGCGGCGGCCACGGCGACGTCGCAACCGATAACGATCTGCCCAGGTGCCGCGAGTGCGACCAACCGCGCCGCGACGTTCACAGTCGTCCCGTAAACGTCGCCGCGCCGCCTCAACACCGTTCCCGCGCTCACCCCCGCACGAAGCATCGGAAAGCCCTCGGCGCGCCCGGCCGCAACGCCTAATCGGCGCAGGAAAGCCAGCGCCGCGGTCGGGTCCGCACTGGCGATCATGACGGCATCACCCATCGTCTTGATCAACTCGTCGCCGGGCCCCAGCGCTTCGGCGACCATGACTGCGAAGTCCTCGGCGAACTGAGCGGCGACGTGATCGCCATGAATCTCGGTGAGTGCCGTGTAGCCAGACATGTCAACGAACACGATGGCCGCACTGGTGTCCGCATGGTCGAAAGTGGTATCAGCACTAGTGCCGGCGACGATCGTCTTGAGTTGTGGCCCCGTACGCCGGCGCGCACGCCGGACCGTACGGTTCGGTGCCGTGACCGTCGTCGGTGTCGCCGGTTGCGTCATGACGCCACAATACATAGTGATATGCGCATATGGCAATATATCACGGCCGGCGAACACCGGAAGTGCCGAAACACCAACCTCAATCGCAACCTCCGCGCTTGACCCCGAACCGACGTGGCTTCGAGCCCCAAACCAGAAACCTAGTTCTATGCCCCGATTTGATGCGCCTCAACCTTCGACGCCGCTACCCCGCGTTGCGATTGGTTGCCGGCGTGCCAATATCGCCACCGTTGGCGGGGGCCATAGAACTGTCCCCCACCTGATTCCGCAATTACGTTGACTCACATGCCATTCCACGCGCATTCCCGGGCAGCGAAATGCGCGTGACCCAGCGGTCGTCCCGACCAAGGCAACTGTTCGCGTCGAATTCCACCCCTGTAATTATGTAACTGGTGTTACTTGTGTGGCTAATGTGAGTTACTGTTCTTCTACGTACAAAGTCCGTATTTGCGTGCCGCACCCGCGTTCGCGATTCAGCCCGCTATTGGTGGGTTGAGTAGCTCACCTCGCGGCGGACCGAGGAGAAGACATGGAAGCAAGCGTCCGGACCCAGGGTGCGCCACTTGCCGGTGCGGACCGCTCTCACCCAGCAGCCCGCATTGCGGGAATCGTTGGGCGGCTCCCCGCTGTTGTCGCGATGGTCATCTTGCTTTCCCTCGCGTGTGCACCGGTCGCGTCGACCCAACCTGCTGCCGGTCCTTGGGACCCCCTTCTTCCAAAGTTGCCAAGCGCAGGTGCTCCCGGCGATCCGGTTGCGATCGCGAACGCATCCCTTCAGGCAACGGCTGTGGCGACACGGACGGCGATGAATATGGGTCGCAACTTTCTAAGCAGCCTAGGAATTGTCGGTTCAGCCGCAGATCCGTCGACGAGCGTGCGCGGAAATCGCATTAGTGGTCCCCAAGCGATCGAGTACGTGATTCGCCGGGCGGGAACACAAATCGGTGTCCCCTACTCCTGGGGTGGCGGAAGCCTCACCGGTCCAAGCCGCGGTGTCGACCAGGGGGCAGGCACCGTGGGCTTTGACTGTTCAGGCCTTACGCGGTACGCCTTCGCCGGCGTCGGAGTGCTGCTGCCGCGGTGGTCCGGTGACCAGTACAACGCCGGCCGAAAGGTGCCACCCTCCCAAGCGAGGCGGGGCGATCTGCTGTTCTGGGGGCCGGGCGGGAGTCAGCACGAAGCTATCTATCTGGGCGGCGGGCAGATGATCGAGGCACAGCAGACCGGCGTGCCGATCAAGGTTTCCCCGGTACGCACGTCAGGGATGACGCCCTACGTCGTTCGCATCATCGAAAGCTGATTGTCGGATGGTGCCCTCAGGATCGTGAACCCCTGTTCGAGTGAGCAATATGGCATTTCCTCGCTGATACACCCGCCGTGCCCCCAATTCGATCACGAGGTCGTCGATTCACCCCCGCCGCGTACTGTCGGCCGTCGGCAGGTCGTTCCCCGTCTCGGACGCTATTTAGGTCCGTGGTGATGAATTCGGCTAAGCGGGGCCCAGTAGAATCTGAGCCAGACGCGTCGTCGTTTCCACACCATCGTCGTAGCCGCCTTCCCCGTTGAGCGAGTTCATGATCGCCAATGTGCAGCGCTGCTGAGGGCCGGCTAAGCCTCGATTCCTACTATCCATCTCCGTACGTGCAGGCCGCTGGTGGCCGGGGCGCTGTTGCGGCCTCGGCTCGTTGTCCCGTTCGGCGTAGGCGGTGTGCTGCGCCGCAATCATCTATTACGGGCGGGTGTCGTCGTGAACGGGCGACGGCATTACGCGATACCGAGTCAGTGCCACGGCACATGGTCGACCCCCGGGGACGAGCGTGATGCGCCCGCCATGCTGACAATGGGTCCTCGTCATGAGCCCGGGCTTGGCGCGGCCGTTCTCTGGCCGATCGCAGTCTTGCTGCGGTGTTGGACGATCAGTACTGCGAGCGTCGCCACCACTGCCAGAAGCCCGCCGGCAGCCATGATTTGGCCTCCCAGCCGCTGGTCGCCCAGCAAGTCCTCATGCCAGCTCAGTTTCAGGGAGCGGTAGAAGGGGTCACCGAGAACCTCCCGCATGTTCATCACCACGACCCCGGCAATGACGAACTGCGAAAGCCCGAACACCAGGATCGCTATCCGGCCCCGCTCGGGGGTCATCCGTGGTACCGGCTCGACGCCGCTGACGGCGGCGAAGAACAGTGCGCCGCTGAGCAGGAAGTACCCGATCATCAGCATGTGCGAGGCGTGTTCACTCACGGCGGCATCGAAGACCACTTCGAGGCAAAGGCCATAGACGCCCACCACGAGAAGCGCGAGCGCCGTCCATGGATGCGCGATGAAACGCAGCAGTGATGAATTCAGGGCGACGACAACCCATTCGCGTGGCCCGGGGATGGCGTTGGGATCGGCTGCCTGCAGTGCCCTCAGCGCGAGGGTCACCGGTGCGCCCTGCACGAGCAACACCGGCACCACTATCGTGAGGATCAATTGAGCGACGGCGTGCATGCTGAACATCGCCGCCATGTACATGCCAAGTCCTGATGAAGTGGCGAACAGTAAAGCGGCGCAACCGGTCAGCCACGATACGGTGCGCCGCGTTGACCACGGGGCGTCGCGGCGAGCTAGCCGATAGACCGCAGCAAGGTAGATGCCGGCCATGACCACCGCAGCCGTGCCGAAGATCAGGTCGAACCGCCATTCGACGAACACTCGCGCTATCGTCGGCGGCTCGGTGAGGTCGAAGCCGAGCGCAGCCTCGGCCGGCGGCGGTTCGCGCGTCGCGGGCGGCGGTGGCGTGCGGCCCAACCCGACCGCCACACCGACTGCGACGCCAAACAGGGCGGCTTCAGTGAGTGCCAGGCGCACCAGCGGTCGGCGCGACGTCGGATCACGCTGCAGCGCGACGATCGAGGTCCGTCGCTGCCGCAAGCCGATCACACCGAGGCCGACCAGCGCTGCCACCTTCCCCACGATGAGGAGCCCGTAGCTGCTCCCGAAAACGCTCGACACGTCGATGCGGACCGCTGCGTTGACGATTCCGCTCACAGCCATCGACGCGAAGCACCATAGCGCCAGACCCGAGAACCGCCGGGCGGCGATGTCGGTGTGGCTGCCGCCGCGCAGCGCGTGCCCGAGCAGTGCCAACAATCCGCCTGCCCACAATGCCCCGGCAACCAGATGAAGAATCAGACTGTTGGTCGCGATGTCGTGTGAGCCGCCCGACGAGGAGTGCCCCGTCACGGCCAGCGGCATCAACGTCATCAGGCCGCCTGCCAGTAGGGCGGGAGCCCAGGACCACCGCAACACCGTCAGGCTCGCTACGGCGACAATCGCCGCCAGAATAGAGGTGGTGCGCCATGCCGCGCTGGTTTCGACGAGGTCGGCCGCCGACCATATGTCCAGCGGTGTGAGCTCGGCCAACGGTACCCCTGACACGTCGGATATCGTCAGCGCCACCAACAGCGCAGCGCACATAGCCCACATCGCGCAAGCGGCGCCGCCCACCCTAAGCGCCCGGTAACCGTCGACGTCGAGCACTCCACTGGCCTGCGGCGGCACTAGGAATGCCGCGAACAGGAAGTGTCCGATCGCCACCATCGCAGCGATCTCTCCGGCGGCGCGCACAAAGGACAGGCCGTAGGTAGTTAAGGGTCCGGGATCGCTCAGCCCGGTCAGCGCAAGCACCTCAGGCAGTGATAGGGCGCCGATCGCGGCAGCGGTAATGCCCGAAAGCACTGCAACGCCGAGCAACACAGCCCGAACCACCCGGCGGCGGGGAGCGGTAGACGTGGGCATCACCGCCCCCATGCCGATCCCGCGGCGTGTTCGCCGTCACGACTCCGGCGCGTCACAGCCAATACGTGTCCCCGGAAACAGCGACGGTGCGGCGCGCTCAAAAGCGAATGCGTCATATCGGAAGTGTGGTGTTGCTGACGAACGCATCGCGCACCCACGACACCACCTCGTTCCACAGCCCGGTCAGTAGGGCGATGCCGACCGCGACAAGGAGCACGCCGCCGAAGACCTGAATTTGCCGGGTGTTTGGTCGCAGCCAGCTCAGGGCCTGAATCGCCCGTCCGGATGCCACCGCGAATAGCACGAACGGAGCGCCCAGACCCACACAGTAGGCGATGACGAGCGCGATGCCGCGCGCGACGTTGGGCCCCTCCGTGGCAGATGCCACGGCAATGACACCGGTCAGTGTGGGTCCCAAACACGGAGTCCAGCCCAGCCCGAACACCGCCCCAAGTAGCGGCGCACCCCACAGCGTGGATAACGACGTGGGAGTAAACCGTGTGTCGCGTTGCAGCGAAGGGAAGAATCCCATGAACACCAGACCCATCACGATCGTGATGACTCCGCCGATGCGCTGCAATAAAACCCCGTTAGCAATGATTGTCGTCGTCAGACCCAGAATCGCGACGGTTCCCATCAGGAACACCGCCGTGAACCCGACGACGAACAACCCCGCGGCCCCCGCCACCCGCAGGCGTGCCTTGGCCAGAGGCTGGGCACGCGACTGGTCGTCCACGCCGACCACGGCGGCCAGGTAGGACAGATACCCGGGTACGAGAGGGACGACGCAAGGCGATGCGAACGACACCAACCCAGCCAAAACCGACACGAAAACCGCGAGGAGCACGTGTCCAGACGTAGCGATCGCGGTGACACCGTCCACGAAGTCCGACACCCCTTCGTACCCGCCGGTCCGACACCGCTCAACAACGACCCAAGTCCGCGACCATACTGCCGCATCCGATGCCCATCATCTACTATGGAACTACGTAGCGACAAATCGTCGAAGGGGAGGTCCGCATGAAATGCCCGCCTCCCAAGCTGGTCATGGCAACGACGATGGCCGCACTAGCAGTCGTGACGGTGCTGGCTGGCCCGTCGGCGACCGCCGAGCCTCAAATACCCCTGCCCGCACCCGGTGACCCGCTCGCGGTCCACGGCTCGACAGCGCCGAGTCCCTACCTCCCTGCGCTCACCGGGTCGCCCCCCGGCTTATCGTCGACAGCTGCCGACGGCCCCCCAGCCGGCCAGAACCCGGCGCCCTACCTGGGCCCACCGGTCTTCGCTCCCCCCACGTTCAACCCGACGAACGGCTCGACCGTCGGCGTCGCCAAACCCATCATCATCAACTTCCAACGGCCCATCGCCGACCGCGCGCTTGCAGAACAAGCCGTCCACATCTCCTCCACCCCCGCCGTCCCCGGCAAGTTCTACTGGATGAGTACGACCCAACTCAGATGGCGCCCCATCGACTTCTGGCCCGCCAACACCACGGTCAGCATCGACGCCAGTGGCACGAAATCGAGCTTCCGCACCGGCGACTCGTTGGTGGCGACCATCGACAACGCCACCCTCCAAATGGAGATCATGCGCAACGGCGAGCTTGAGAGGACCATGCCGGTGTCCCTAGGAAAGCCGGGATACGAAACACCGAACGGCACCTACTACGTGCTCGAGAAGTTCGCCGACATGGTGATGGACTCCTCCACTTACGGTGTACCGGTCGATGCGGCCGAAGGCTACAGAATCAAGGTCAAAGACGCGGTGCGCATCAGCAACACCGGCATCTTCGTTCACGGCGCACCCTGGTCAGTCGCCGATCAGGGTAAGCGCAACGTCAGCCACGGGTGCCCCAATTTGAGTCCAGCGAACGCGCAGTGGTTTTACGACAACTTCGGCAGCGGGGACCCTGTCGTCGTCAAGAACTCCGTCGGCATCTACAACGAGACCGACGGAGCCCAAGACTGGCAGATCTGACCTAAAAGCGAACGCCACCAACTCAAAGATAGGTCATCCGTAGCGGATCGCGGATAGACAATGGCGCCGTGTCTCGTCGCACGGGCACTCGGTGATTCGTCGAACGTCGGCACGCACCAGCATGAAGAAAACAACGTCGACCAAACCGTGACCCCCACCTGCGGTCGCGGGGCCAACCAACATGCCGACATCGACAGACAAGCCAGGGAGCGCGAGGCCGAATCCCTTTGGGCAAGTTCGAGAACCACGATTCGCGGGCCGTTGCGGGCATGATCCCGATCCCTGCACTGATCGCCCGGCGAGCCACGTGCAGCGCCGACGGTCCTGATCACTTTTGGAAACGGTCAACCGCATTGCTCGCCGGCCCTGCGGTTGCCGCAGTCCATGGATGGCCAAGCACTTTTGGATCCGGCCCCCAGAATATCGGTCGATATACCGATGGGGGTATTGCAGATTTAGTCCGAAACAACAGCTGCAAGGAAAGTAGTCGTCGGGCAATGCCTTCCACGGAGACGGGCACTTTTCTGGTCTCGGCACGGCTTGAGGCATTTCGGCCCTACCGCCAGAGCGCCCTGCCGGTACATCATAGTGTCAGGTGAGACCCGGCCAATCAAATGAAAGGGGTTCAAACAGCCATGATGTAGGGCATAAACATGTGGGGCGGTTGAAGACGGGGTGGCTGGATGCTCATGGGTCGATGATGATGCTGTGGTCGGCTGTCCACAGCCTACCCGCGCGGTCTCAAGGGCCCTATGGACGGGCAGAAAATGCTCTGGTCCAACGGTTTACGAGCGGCGACATCGACGAAGAAGAGTTTGGACGGCGAATGACACTACTGCGCCAACACCAGGAGTCGCGCTGTGTCAAGTGTCACGGGCTCACGGTCGGCCGACAGCGGATCGACGGAGGACCTCAAGAATCGGATGCAGCGAAGGAGACTGGAACATGACCGATACACCTGAATCGACGAGCGAACGAATCGCCGTGGCCGGACAGCGCACGGGGGTGAACCACGCCCTGGCGTGGAGTGGCATTGCCGCCGCTGCGGTGTTCATCGTTGCGGTGGTGTTCTTTTCCGGGTTCTTCATCGGCCAGGCCACCGACGGTTTCGGCGGTAATCGGGGGCATTGTCCGGGAAAGTCCGGCATGATGGGGCCCGGCATGATGGGGCCCGGCATGATG
>JAHZJB010000029.1 GCA_022601135.1 Actinomycetes bacterium
CCGGCAGCGGTGGCGATGGCGGTGACGGCGGCGACTCCGGTGACGGCGGTGACGGCGGAGCTGGCGGTGACGGCGGTAACGCCGGGGCCGGAGCGGACGCGGCGGGCACCAACGGCACCGGCGGTGACGGTGGCAACGGCGGTGACAGCGGGATGGTTGCCGGTAACGGGGCTGATGGTGCCGACAACGCAACTGCTGGCGGTGACGGTGGTGCCGGTGGTTCCGGTGGTGACATCGGGGTCGGTGGAGCTCTCGGGGCGGGCGGTGCGATCGGTACCGGTGGCAACGGTGGTGCAGCCGGCAACGACGGCGCAGCCGGACTCTCGACGGGCTTCGGCGGTCAGGGTGGCGACGGCGGCGACGGTACGGCCGGTGACAACGGCGGTGACGGCGCGGCTGGCACCGGAGCTGACGGCGGTGACGGCGGCGACGGCGGTTCCGGCGGTGCGGGCGGTAACGGCGGCAACGGTGGAACCGACGCCACCGGTATCAGCATCGGCGGCGACGGCGGCGAAGGCGGCCTAGGAGCCGACGGCGGCTTCGGTGGCGATGGCGGCTCGGGTGTGGTGGCTGTGGCCGGCAGCGGTGGCGATGGCGGTGACGGCGGCGACTCCGGTGACGGCGGTGACGGCGGAGCTGGCGGTGACGGCGGTAATGCCGGGGCCGGTGCGGACGCTACGGGCAACAACGGCACCGGCGGTAACGGCGGTAACGGCGGTGACAGCGGAATCTTTGCCGGTGACGGCGCTGATGGTGCCGACAACGCCACCGCCGGCGGTGACGGCGGTAACGGCGGTGCCGGTGGTGACATCGGGGCTGGTGGAGCACTCGGCGCAGGCGGTGCGGTCGGTGCCGGCGGCAACGGCGGAGCGGCCGGAGCCGATGGCGCAGCGGGCCTCTCGGTCGGCTTCGGCGGCGACGGCGGTAACGGCGGCGACGGCCTGGCCGGCGACAACGGTGGCAATGGCGGTGCCGGCGGTAACGGCGGCGACGGCCAGGACGGCGGTTCCGGCGGCGACGGCGGTCTCGGCGGCGACGGCGGCACTGATGTCACCGGTATCAGCTTTGGCGGCAACGGCGGTTCCGGCGGTACCGGAGCCGACGGCGGCAGCGGCGGCAACGGTGGTGACGGCGATGACGCGGGAGGCACCGGCGGTGCACCCGGCGGGGCCGGTGGTAACTCCGGTGACGGCGGAGCCGGCGGTGACGGCGGAGCCGGCGCGGCCGGTGGTGCAGGCGCCGACGGTGCGGGCACCGACGGTGACGGCGGCGACGGTGGCAACGGCGGTGATGCCGGTGCGGTTGCCGGCAACGGCGGTAACGGTGCAGACAACACCACCGTCGGTGGTGACGGCGGGGCCGGCGGTGACGGCGGATCCATCGGAGCCCTCGGTGGCGGCGGCGCAGCCGGCGCAGCTGGCGGCAACGGCGGCAATGCCGGCAATGCCGGGAACGACGGCGAATCCAACGGTGACGGCGGCAACGGCGGTAACGGCGGCGACGGCGCCACCGGCACGACCGGCGCCGACGGCGGAGCCGAGACCGGAGCCGACGGCAGTGCCGGCGGAGTCGGCGGGGCCGGTGGCAACGGTGGTGCCGGCGGTGACGGTGGAACAACCACCGGTGTCGGTGGCAACGGCGGCGACGGCGGAGTCGGCGGTACCGGCGGCATCGGCGGCAATGGCGGGTCCGGTTTGAACCGCATCTCGCAAGGGTGTGTGGGCCCGCAATGCAGCGGCCTTCCCGGCGGTGACGGCGGTGACAGCGGAACCGGCGGTGACGGCGGAGTCGGCGGAAACGGCGGCGACGCCGGGTCCGGCATCGACGGTGTGGGCACCAACGGCACCGGCGGTGACGGTGGCACGGGTGGCAACAGCGGCGCCCAGGGCGGCGACGGCGGCACAGGTGCCGGCAGCATCAGCATCGGCCTTCCCGGCGGCAACGGCGGTAACGGCGGATCCAGTGGGGCTGGCGGCAACGGCGGCACCGGCGGCGCGGTAGGAGCTGGTGGCAACGGCGGAGCGGCCGGCAACAACGGCGCCGATGGCGAGTCCAACGGTGACGGCGGAGCGGGCGGTACCGGCGGCGACATCGCCATCATCGCCGGAGGGGACACAGCCGTCGGTGGCAACGGCGGCACCGGCGGCAACGGCGGGGCCGACTCCGGCAACGGTGGTGAAGGAGGTGCCGGGGGTCCCGCGCTGAACCTCGGGATCGGTGGCGGCGCCACCGGTGGTGACGGCGGAGACGGCGGTGACGGTCTCGGGGCGCTGGCCGGTGACGGTGGTGACGGCGGAGACGGCGGAAACGCCCAACCCGGCCTCGTCGGAGTCGGCACCGGCGGTACCGGCGGCCTTGGCGGCACCGCTGTCGGCGGCACCCCCGGAACCGACGGAGCCAATGGCTCGGTCGTGTGACAAACGTTGGGTGGCGGGCCAGCAGGGCTGTAATCAGCCCTGAAGGCCTGCCGCCGACGTAGGACGCGATGATCTGAAACGCACGGTGTCGATTACCGACACCGTGCGTTTCAGGGTTTCAGGGACGCCGCTATCGACCGTTCCATGCCTCCGGGAGCGGACGGCCTGGCGGGTGCGGCCCCTGCACCCAGAAGCCGGCGCATTCCGCCGGGCTGGGACACTTGTCTCATGCGAGCTACACCCGCAGCCAACGCCGCCCAATCGGCGCGACTATTCACCGACGCGTGTTCGGTGATCCCCGGCGGGGTGAACTCGCCGGTGCGGGCCTTCTCATCGGTCGGCGGGACCCCGCGATTCATCGCCTCGGCCAAGGGCTGCTGGCTGACCGACGCCGACGGTAACCGCTACGTCGACTTGGTGTGTTCCTGGGGGCCGATGGTCCTCGGTCACGCCCACCCCGCCGTGGTCCAGGCAGTACAGCGGGTGGCCGCCGACGGGCTGTCCTTCGGGGCGCCGACACCGGCGGAGTCCGACCTCGCGCGGGAGATCATCGACCGGGTCGCCCCGGTCGAACTGCTGCGGCTGGTCAATTCCGGCACCGAGGCCACGATGAGCGCCATCCGCCTCGCCCGCGGCTACACCGGCCGCGCGAAGATCGTCAAGTTCGCCGGCTGCTACCACGGCCACAGCGACGCGCTGCTGGCCGACGCCGGGTCGGGGGTCGCGACGCTGGGCCTGCCGTCTTCGCCAGGGGTGACGGGCGCCGCCACCGCAGACACCATCGTGCTGCCCTACAACAACACCGCCGCCCTCGAAGACGTGTTCGCGCGCTTCGGCGACGAGATCGCCTGCATCATTACCGAAGCCAGCCCGGGCAACATGGGCATGGTGCCGCCGCTGCCGGGATTCAACGCCGAGTTGCGCCGTATCACCGCTGAGCACGGAGCATTGCTGGTCGTCGACGAAGTGATGACCGGGTTCCGGATCAGCCGATCCGGTTGGTACGGGAAGGATCCGGTCGATGCCGACCTTTTCACCTTCGGCAAGGTGATGGGCGGCGGGCTTCCCGCCGCGGCGTTCGGCGGCAAGGCCGAGGTGATGAGTCGGCTGGCGCCGCTGGGGCCGGTCTACCAGGCGGGCACGCTGTCGGGGAACCCGGTGGCGATGGCCGCCGGGCTGGCCACCCTGCGCGCCGCCGATGACGCCGCCTACGACAAGCTCGACGCCAACGCCGACCGGCTAACCGGCCTGATCGGTGATGCCCTCACCGATGCCGATGTCGCGCATCAGATCTCGCGGGCAGGAAACATGTTCAGCGTGTTCTTCGGTGACGAGCCGGTGCTCGATTTCGCGGCGGCGCAGGCCACGCAGACTTGGCGGTACCCGGCGTTCTTCCATGGGTTGCTCGACGCCGGCGTCTATCCGCCGCCAAGCGCGTACGAAAGCTGGTTCGTGTCCACCGCACTCGACGACGAGGCCTTCGACCGCATCGCGGATGCGTTACCCGGAGCGGCGCGAGCGGCGGCACAGGCTCCGGTACCGGCATGACCGTCGGCGCCGTCAAGACGGTCGTTCACGTGATGCGCCACGGCGAGGTGCACAACCCGGACCAGATTCTCTACGGTCGCCTGCCCGACTATCACCTATCCGATCGGGGTCGAGCGCAGGCGCAGGCGGTCGCTGATTGGCTGGCCCGCCGGGACATCACGTATGTGGTCGCCTCGCCGTTGGAGCGCGCCCAGGAGACCGCGGCACCTATCGCGGCCCAGCACAGTCTGGCGGTGAACACCGATGACGAGCTGATCGAGTCGACAAACATCTTCGAGGGGCAACGAGTCTCGCCCGGAGACGGCGCGCTGCGCGATCCCCGGAACTGGTGGCACCTGCGTAATCCGCGCGCACCGTCCTGGGGCGAGCCGTACCAGCACATCGCCGCCCGAATGACGCGGGCGCTGCACCGCGCCCGGACGCTCGGGAGCGGCCACGAAGCGGTGTGCGTCAGTCATCAGCTTCCCGTCGAGACGTTGCGCCGGTCGATGACCGACAAACCGCTGCACCACTTTCCGACCAGGCGTCTGTGCAATCTGGCCTCGGTCACGTCGTTCTACTTCCACGCGGACGCCTTCGTCGGCTGGGGGTATGCCGAGTTGGCCGGACAGTGACACGGCCTGTGACTCCGGGGCGTGCATTCCTGGCGGCATGCGTCGCCGTGGGAATGGCGGTGGCCGCCCTCAGCGGATGCGCTACCGGCAGCGATGTGGTGGCTCAAGGCGGCACCTTCGAGTTCGTCGCCCCGGGCGGAAAAACCGACATCTTCTATGACCCCCCCACGGACCGGGGGCGGCCCGGACCGCTCAGCGGGCCGGACTTGATGGACACCGACAAGACGATCTCGCTCGACGACTTCACCGGTCAGGTTGTCGTGATCAACGTCTGGGGACAGTGGTGCGCTCCGTGCCGCACGGAGATCACCCAGCTGCAACAGGTGTACGAGGCCACCCGTGACCTAGGCGTTGCCTTCCTGGGTATCGACGTGCGGGACAACAACATCGATGCGCCACGAGACTTCATTGTCGACCGTGGAGTCACCTTCCCCTCGATCTACGATCCGGCCATGCGGACGATGATGGCCTTCGGCGGCCGCTACCCTACGACGATCATCCCGTCGACGCTCGTGCTGGATCGTGAGCACCGGGTAGCTGCGGTGTTCCTGCGTGAGCTGCTCGCCGAGGACCTGCAACCGCTGGTCGAGCGGCTGGCCTCCGAGGCCCCGGGGAAATGAACCTGGGCACGGTCGGCGAGCTGACAGCCAGCGGGCCGCTCCTGCTGGCCATGTCGGTCAGCGCGCTTGCGGGCCTGGTGTCATTCGCCTCGCCCTGCGTGATTCCGCTGGTACCCGGGTACCTGTCCTATCTGGCCGCTGTGGTCGGTGTCGGCCCCGGCCCGGCACCACCGAACACCGGGTCCGGCTCTGTTCCATGTCCCGGCGCTCCGCTCGCCCCGGCCGCGCTGCGCGGGACTCGACTGCGGGTGGCCGGCGCGGCGGCATTGTTCGTCGCCGGTTTCACGGTGGTGTTCGTGCTCGGCACCGTCGCGGTGCTGGGAATGACGACGTCGTTGATCACCAATCAGCTTCTGCTCCAGCGGATCGGCGGCGTCATCACCATCCTGATGGGCCTAGTCTTCATCGGTCTGGTCCCGGCGTTGCAGCGTGATACCCGTTTCGCGCCAAGGCAGCTGTCCACCCTCGGCGGCGCTCCGCTGCTGGGCGCTGTGTTCGCGTTGGGCTGGACGCCTTGCCTGGGGCCGACGCTCACCGGTGTGATTGCCGTCGCGTCGGCGACCGAGGGCAGCAACGTGGCCCGTGGCGTGGTACTGGTGGTCGCTTACTGTCTAGGTTTGGGTGTTCCCTTCGTGCTGCTGGCATTCGGCTCGGCGCGGGCGGTGGCCGGACTCGGCTGGCTGCGGCGCCACACCCGCGCAATTCAGATCTTCGGTGGAGTCATGCTGATCGTGGTGGGGACGGCGCTGGTCACCGGCTTATGGGACCAGTTCATCTCCTGGGTGCGCGATGCGTTCGTCAGCGACGTGAGGCTGCCCATCTGATGCCCGTGCCCTCCCCCCTCTCGCGAGCAGACGCAAATGTGCCCAAACATGCCGCCAATCGGGGGCATTTGCGTCTGCTCGCGGTGATTCGCAACACCTGGCGGACCCTGACCTCCATGGGAACCGCGCTAGTACTGCTGTTCCTGCTTGCACTGGCGGCGATACCCGGCGCACTGTTGCCGCAGCGAAACCTCAACGAGGCCAAAGTCGCCGAGTACATCGCCGCGTATCCGACCATCGGTCCGTGGCTGGATCGGATGCAGGCCTTCGATGTGTTCTCCAGTTTCTGGTTCACCGCGATCTACGTGCTGCTCTTCATCTCGCTGGTGGGCTGCCTGACACCCCGGCTGTTCGAACATGTTCGCAGCCTGCGAACGACGCCCGTGGCGGCACCGCGCAACCTGGGCAGACTGCCCAGACACCACGCCACCGAGGTGCCCGCCGGCGATTCGGCTGAGCTGGCGGCGACCTGCCACGATCGGCTCCCCGGCTGGCGCCGAATAATCCGGCACAAGGACGGCGATCCCAAGGTCATCGAGATATCAGCGGAGAAGGGCTATCTGCACGAGTTCGGAAACATCGTCTTCCACTTCTCGCTGCTCGGTCTGCTGATCGCCATTGCCGCCGGAAAGCTGTTCAGTTACGAGGGCAATGTCATCGTCATCGCCGATGGCGGACCCGGATTCTGTTCGGCCTCACCGGCTGCCTTCGACTCCTTCCGGGCGGGCAACACCGTCGACGGAACATCGTTGTACCCGATCTGCGTGCGGGTCAACGACTTCGAAGCCACCTATCTGCCCAACGGGCAGGCGGTATCCTTCCAGGCCGATATCGACTACCAGGCCGGCGAGGCGCTCGACACCGACAGCTGGCAGCCGTATCTGCTCAGGGTCAACGAGCCGCTGCGGGTCGGCGGTGACCGGGTTTATCTGCAGGGCCACGGCTATGCGCCCACGTTTACCGTGACTTTCCCGGACGGTCAGACTCGCACCCAGACGCTGCAGTGGCGGCCCGAGGACCAGATCACGTTTCTGTCCTCGGGTGCGATGCGCTTCGACCCGCCGGGCGGCACCTACGCCGACGAGCGGGAACGACGCGACAACCAAATCGCGATTCAGGGTTTGTTCGCGCCCACCGCGCAACTGGACGGCACGCTGCTCTCGTCCAGCTTTCCCGCAATGAACGACCCAGCGGTGGCGATCGATGTGTACAAGGGCGACACGGGACTCGACACGGGTCGGCCGCAGTCACTGTTCGCTCTGGACTCCCGGATGATCGAACAGGATCGACTGACGAAGGTCGCGCGGGTCAACCTGCGGCTGGGCGAGGACACCCGGCTGGAGGACGGTACCAACATCCGTTTCGACGGCGCCCAGCCCTTCATCAACCTCCAGGTATCGCACGATCCGGCGCAGATCTGGGTGCTGGTCTTCGCGATGACGATGATGGCGGGGCTGCTGGTGTCGCTGATCGTGCGGCGCCGTCGCCTCTGGGTGCGGTTGTCGCAGGACCCGGCGGGTACGGTGAAGATCGAGTTGGGTGGCCTGGCCCGCACTGACAATTCGGGCTGGGGCGAAGAGTTCGAGCGACTGACGGCGTCCCTGCTCGCTGGAGTTCGGAGCTCGGACGCCGCAGCGGGTCGCACCGAAGAGAAGAAAGCGGATCGGGTATGAACAGCACCCATATCGACATCGGGCTCGCCCGCTATTCGGACTGGGCGTTCACCTCCTCGGTGCTGGTTCTGGTGGCTGCCTTGGTGCTGCTTGCCGTCGAGTTGGCCTACAGCCGCAGCCGACGGGTCGAGAAGAGGGAGCTGGCGACATCGGATTCCCGGGTGGCCGGTGACAGCGCCATCCCGGGCGTCGTCCTCGATGCCCCGCGGCGCCAGTTCGACGAACGCATCGGGGCGGCTGGCGTGGCGCTGGTCTACGTTGGCATCGCGTTGTTGCTCGGTTGCATCGTGCTGCGCGGTCTGTCCACCTCACGGGTGCCGTGGGGCAACATGTACGAGTTCATCAACCTGACAAGTTTCTGCGGACTGGTAGCTGCCGCGGTGGTGCTGCGCCGACCACAGAACCGGTCGCTGTGGGTGTTTGTTCTGGTCCCGGTGTTGATCCTGCTCACCGTCTCTGGGCACTGGCTGTATTCGCACGCAGCGCCGGTGATGCCCGCCCTGCAGTCCTACTGGCTGCCTATCCACGTGTCAGTGGTCAGCCTTGGTTCCGGCGTGTTCCTGGTCGCCGGCGTGGCGAGCGTACTGTTCCTCGTCAAGACGTCGGGACTGGCCGAGGCGGGTCGCACCGGCGTCCTGGCCGGGTTGGTGCAAAGGCTCCCGGACGCTCAGACTCTCGACCGGATCGCCTACCGCACTACAATTTTCGCGTTTCCGATCTTCGGCTTCGGGGTCATATTCGGTGCCATCTGGGCGGAGGAGGCCTGGGGCCGTTACTGGGGCTGGGATCCGAAGGAAACGGTTTCCTTCATCGCGTGGGTCATCTACGCCGCCTATCTGCACTCGCGGTCGACCGCTGGCTGGCGGGACCGCAAGGCCGCCTGGATCAATGTCGCCGGGTTCGCAGCCATGGTGTTCAATCTTTTCTTCATCAACTTGGTCACCGTCGGACTGCATTCGTACGCTGGCGTCGGATGAGCGGAAGTCAGGGCAGCACCCTGCACGCCGTGGGGAGAGGGGATTGATCGTTGTCTGACCTGCCGGGTGGATTCCGGGCGCAACGACGTTTCATCGATCCGGCTGCCAGGAAAGATGTTGTTCCGGCCGAGTGGACGTCTCCGACACCGCCGGGCGGAACGCCATCGCCCGCTGCCGCCCGAGCCGCCGAACCGGCAGGTTCTGAGCCGGATGCCGCTGATTCGCCGCCCTACTTCGACCTGTCGACGGTTGCACTGCTCGGAAGGGTCAGGCGGGCCCCGTCGAAGGGCTGGCGCAAGTGGGTGTACTGGGCCTCGTTCCGGCTGATCCACCCGGGGGAGAGTCCCCGGGTGATCCGCCACGAAACGTTGGTCGCGCAGGCGCAACGCCCGTTGCGCGGGTGCTACCGGATAGCCGTGCTCTCGCAGAAGGGTGGTGTCGGCAAAACGACGGTGACCGCGACGCTCGGGGCGACGTTCGCCGCCACCCGCGGAGATCGGGTGATCGCGGTCGATGCCAATCCCGACCGGGGCACGTTGAGCCAGAAGGTGGAGTTGGAGACACCGGCCACCGTGCGCCACCTGCTGCGCGACGCTGACGGAATCGGGGCGTACAGCGACGTTCGGCAGTACACGTCTCAGGGCCCGAGCCGTCTGGAGGTACTCGCCTCGGAGAGCGATCCCGCAGTGTCCGAGGCGTTCAGCGCCGACGACTATGCCCGCACCCTGGAGGTGCTCGAACGGTTCTACAGTCTGGTGCTCACCGACTGCGGTACCGGCATGTTGCACTCAGCGATGTCGGCGGTGCTCGACAAGGCCGACGTGTTGCTGGTGATCAGCTCGGGTTCGGTGGACGGGGCGCGGAGCGCGTCGGCGACGCTGGACTGGCTGGATGCCCACGGCCACCAGGACATGGTGGGTAACGCCATCGCGGTCATCAACGGCGTGCGTCCGCGCTCTGGCCGGGGGACCAAGGTCGACTTGACCAAGGTTGTCGATCACTTCTCCCGGCGCTGCCGTTCGGTGTGTCAGGTGCCGTTCGACCCCCATTTGGAGGAGGGCGCCGAGATTAGCCTGGACCGGTTGCGGCCCGAAACCAGGGAATCACTCATCGAACTGGCTGCGGTGGTGGCCGAGGGGTTTCCGGGTGCCCGGCGGAGCACCGACCCCCAGCATGGCCAGGTCGTCGGATAGTCACTGCGCTGTCAGGACCGCGGCTGGTCGTCTCGCGGGTTGATCCGTCGCAGGAAATCCGGGTCGTCATCTGGGCCGATCACCCGGGTGCGCGGTCGATTCGCGGCCATCCGCGTCACGCGCCAGCCAAGGTAGACCAGTGCGGCCAAGACGAGAATCAGGAGCACATACGCCACTGCAAACCTCCTTCCTGTCAATATACTCGCCCTGGGTAGGCTTGGCCTGTGACTGATTCACGGCCCGGATCCAGCCTGCTGCTCAACGTTCTCGCGTATCTCGCAGCCCGACTGGCGCTCGTCGTTGTCGTGACGGTGGCGATCCTGGGTGTCGGACACTTGCTCGGTGTTCAGGACTTTCCGCTGGTAGTGGCCTTGTTGTTTGCCATCGTCATTGCGCTGCCGTTGGGCATCTGGTTGTTCGCGCCGCTGCGGCGGCGGGCCACCGAGAGTATCGCGATGCTGGACGCGCGTCGCCGCAGCGATCGCGAGCAACTACACGCCAGGCTGCGCAACGACAGCGCAGCCAAGGGCAGCGATTCCGATTCGGGTGGATCGGGCGCGTAGCCGGACGCGGGCGGCGCGCGGGCGTGTCCGATCGGTCAGGACAGCCCCAGTGCGGCCGCTACCGCGAGCGCCCATACGAGCATCGTCAGCCCGGTATCACGCAGCACCGGGATCAGATCCTTGCCGCCCGACCCGCTGCGAACCGGCTGGGCGGCCCGCGCCGCCAGCGGCAACGCCACCAGCCCGGCGGCGCACCACGGTGTTGCCAGCATCAGCGCCAGCGTCAGCACGAAGGCTACTGCCAGCAATCCCTGATACAGCAGCCGCGTCTTGGCGTCGCCGAGCCGAACAGCCAGCGTGATCTTGCCCGACTGAGCGTCGGTGGGGATGTCGCGCAGATTGTTGGCCACCAACACCGCTGAGGACAAACACCCGGTCGCGACCGCCACCGTGAAACCCACCCAATCCACCCGCAGCGCCTGGGTGTACTGGGTGCCCAACACCGCGACCAGTCCGAAGAACACGAACACGGCGACCTCGCCGAGGCCCAGGTAGCCGTAGGGCTTGGATCCACCGGTGTACAGCCACGCCCCGGCGATGCATGCCGCACCGACGGCGATCAGCCATGGCGCGCTAAACCACGCCAGCACCGCGCCGGCGACCGCGGCCAGGATCAGGCTCGCCACCGCGGCCGTCAGCACCGAACGCGGCGCCGCCAGTTTCGAACCGACCAGCCGTAATGGCCCGGCCCGCACGTCATCGGTTCCGCGAATCCCATCGGAGTAGTCGTTGGCGTAGTTCACCCCGACGATCAAGGCGATCGCCACGAGCAGCGCGAGCAGCGCCTTCCACCACGACGCCGCGCTCAACCAGGCCGCGGCCCCAGTTCCCCCGATCACCGGCGCGACGGCGTTGGGCAGGGTTCGCGGACGCGCACCCTCGATCCACTGGGCAATACTGGCCACGGCGTCAGTCTCGCATGAGTCCCGCGCGCCCGCCGTGGCAGACTGAACGGATGGACGACCAACTGAGCAAGGCCGAGATTCGCAAGGACGCGGTGCAGGAGATCGTCGGGTCCGGCGCATCGACGGTCGGCGAGGTGACTTCGATCGTCACCAACGCGGTCAAGGACGTCGCCAACGCGATCGGCGGCCTGGCCACCGACATTTTCGAGATCCGCGACGCGGCCCGACGGGCGTCGCAGCACCTCGCCGACGAGCCCGACGACCAGTAGCCGACCGCCGCGAGCGGCGGCCCGAATCCACACTGCTGGGACAAGCGCCGACCTGAGGAGTAAGTGAGTGCTGGGAGTCATCGGCGGCAGCGGCTTCTACTCGTTTTTCGGTCCCGACGCCCGCTCCGTCAGCCAGGACACGCCCTACGGCACTCCGAGTGCGCCGATCACTGTTGGAGTCGTCGGCGACCGGGAAGTGGCTTTCCTGCCCAGGCACGGCGTGAACCACGAGTTCTCGCCGCACACAGTGCCCTACCGGGCCAACATGTGGGCCTTGCGTGCCCTCGGGGTGCGGCGCATCTTCGGTCCCTGTGCGGTCGGCAGTCTGGATCTGCGGCTGGGGCCCGGCGCCATGGTGGTGCCCGATCAGCTGATCGACCGGACCTCGGGTCGCCCCGACACCTATTTCGATTCTGGTGGTGTTCACGTCGGATTCGCCGATCCTTACTGCCCGTCGCTGCGCGCAGCGGCGACCGGCCTGCCCGGCGTCGTCGATGGCGGCACCATGGTGGTGATCCAGGGGCCCCGGTTCTCGACGCGCGCGGAGAGCCGCTGGTACTCCGACCAGGGATTCAGCCTGATCAACATGACCGGCTATCCCGAGACCGTGCTGTCCCGGGAGCTTGAAATGTGCTACGCAGCAATCGCTTTGGTAACAGATCTAGATGCGGGTATCGATGCCGGGCAGGGAGTGCGGGCGGTGGACGTGTTCGCCGAGTTCGAGCGCAACCTGGTGCCGTTCAAGCAACTCCTGCATGACGCCATAGACAGTGCGGTGGATGGGTCGGGCGTTTCCACCTGCGCGCACTGCCGGCCACACGACGGTGTCACCCTGCCCTTCGCGCTGCCGTGAGAGTGCTCCTGACCGGGGCGGCCGGGTTCATCGGCTCTCGCATCGGCGCGATGTTGGCCGACGCCGGGCACCAGGTCGTCGGCGTGGACGCGATGCTGGCCGCCGCGCACGGCGCGGGCGCGAAACTACCGGACGGCGTGCAACGGGTCGATGTCCGGGACGCCACCGCGGTCGCCGACGTGCTCGACGGAGTCGATGTGGTGTGTCATCAGGCGGCGGTCGTCGGGGCTGGCGTGGATGCGGCCGACAGCCCCTCCTACGCGTCCCACAACGACCTCGGTACCGCGGTGCTGCTGGCCCAGATGTTCGCCGCGGGCTGCCGGCGACTGGTGCTGGCGTCGTCAATGGTGGTCTACGGACAAGGCTGCTACGCATGCCCGGAGCACGGCGCGGTCGATCCGCTGCCGCGTAGGCGCCAGGACCTCGACACCGGGATATTCGACCACCGCTGCCCGATCGGCGGTGAGCAGATTCACTGGGAATTGGTCGGGGAGGACGCGCCGTTGCGGCCGCGCAGCCTGTACGCGGCCAGCAAGGTCGCCCAGGAGCACTACGCGCTGGCCTTCAGCGAGGCTGACGGGGGTGGGGTGGCAGCGTTGCGCTACCACAACGTCTACGGTCCCGGCATGCCGCGCGACACGCCCTACTCAGGGGTCGCCGCGATATTCCGTTCGTCGCTGGAATCGGGCTCGGCGCCCAGGGTTTTCGAGGATGGGGGCCAGATGCGTGATTTCGTCCACGTCGACGATGTCGCCCGGGCCAATCTCGCCGCGATCGAGGCCGACCTAGACGGATTCCACGCGTTCAACGTGTGTTCCGGACGGCCGGTGTCGATCCTCGACGTGGCTTCCGCGCTGTGCGACGTCCGGGACGACATCTCGCCGGTGGTCACCGGCCAGTACCGCAGCGGCGACGTCCGCCACGTCGTCGCCGACCCTGCCAAGGCCGCTGGAATCCTCGGTTTTCAGGCCGCTGTCGAACCGGCTGACGGGCTGCGGGAGTTCGCCACCGCACCGTTGCGGGGGGCCGTGACATCGACGTGACTCCCGTCCGGCGATACTGAGCCGATGACGTCAGCCCTGTGCGAGCAGTTCGGTATCGACTTCCCGCTCTTTGCTTTCAGTCACTGCCGTGACGTGGTTGCCGCGGTCACCAACGCCGGTGGATTCGGTGTGCTGGGCGCCACGGCGTACACGCCAACCCAGTTGGATCAGGAGCTGGCGTGGATCGACGACGCAGTCGGTGGCAGACCGTACGGCGTGGATCTGATCGTCCCGGCCAAGTTCGAGGGCAAGGGCGAGGGACTGTCCATTGCCGATCTGGCGGAGCGGATTCCGCAGCGCTACCGTGACCTCGTGGACGAGCTGTTGCGCGCCCACGACATCGAGCCGCAGCCCGGGCCCAGCCTTGGCGGTGCCGCGCTGTCCGGTGTTACCGGCCGCGAGCTACTCGACGTCGCGCTGACCCACCCAGTCAAGCTGATAGCCAATGCGCTGGGGGTGCCGCCGGACTACATGATCGAGGCCGGCAAGGAGCGTGGCATCCCGGTGGCAGCTCTTGTGGGCGCCAAGGAGCACGCCGTCAAACAGGTCGCCGCCGGGGTGGACCTGATCGTCGCGCAGGGCACCGAAGCCGGCGGGCACTGCGGCGAGGTCAGCACGCTGGTCGTGGTGCCCGAGGTCATCGAAGCCGTAGCAGCCGTTGGCAGTACGGTCCCGGTGCTGGCCGCGGGCGGGATCGTCACCGGCCGGCAGATGGCCGGCATGGTCGCGATGGGGGCGGCCGGCGCGTGGACCGGTTCGGTGTGGCTGACCACAGAGGAGGCCGAGACGGCTCCGCATACGGTGGCCAAGATGCTGGCCGCCGGCTCTCGGGACACCGTCCGCTCGGCGGGTCGCACGGGTAAGCCGTCGCGTCAGTTGGTGTCCGAATGGACGAATGCGTGGACACCGAGCGCCAACGGACACCAGCCGCTGCCCCTACCGCTGCAGTCGATGCTGTGCGAGCCGGTGATCCGCCGCATCGACGCGCTCGCCGCCCAGGGGCACCAGGGAGCTCAGGCGCTGGCCACGTATTTCGTCGGGCAGGGCGTCGGCTTGATGAACAAGGTGAAGCCGGCACGCGAAGTGGTCCGGGAGTTCATCGAGGACTACGTGGCTGCGGCGGAACGACTGACCAACTCGTTGCCCGCCTGAGGCCGTCGCCGAAACGCGATTCTGGGCTGTGAACCAGCCATCGCCAGCGGCCGTCGGCGCCGGTTGGGCGGGGCCACCGAACTAGTCGCCGGCCAGCGGCAGACGCACCTCGAAACGCGCACCGGTCGGCAGGTTGTGTGCCGACAGTGTGCCGTGGTGGGCCTGAACCAACCCGGCGGCGATCGCCAGCCCGAGGCCTGAGCCGCTCGGCAACGACGAATCCGCTCGCGGCACACGGCTGTTCGAGCCGCGGTAGGCGATGTCGAACACTCTGGGCAGGTCCACCTCGTCGATACCGACACCGGTGTCGTCCACGCGGGCCCACGCGCTGTTCTCGTCGGCGCCCAGGGCCAGGTCCACACTGCCTCCTGCGGGCGTATGGGCGATGGCGTTGGCCACCAGGTTCGACAGCACCCGCACCAGCGCGCGATCGCTGCCGACCACCTGCACCGGCTGTTCGGGAAGATCGACCCGCAGCGCCACCCCGGCGCGCTCGGCAGCGATCCGGTGAGCGGCGAGAACGTCGTCGACCACCTCGTCGAGCGCGACCCTGTCGAATGACGGAGTCAAGGCCCCCGCGTTGATCTTCGACATCTCGAACAGGTCATCGACCATCTCCGAGAGCCGTACTGACTCATGCTCGATGTGTTTGGCGTGCGCCCGCACCTCGTCGTCCGCGACGACCCCGTCGGCGATCGCCTCCGATACCGCGCGGATACCCGCCAGTGGGGTACGCAGATCATGGCTGACGAAGGCGACCAGGCGCCGGCGAGACTGTTCGGCAGCGCGCTCGGAGTCGCGGATCTCGGCTTCCCACACGGTACGTCGCGCCTGATAGCGACCCAGCATGACGGCCGCGGGGATCGTGACGATGGAGACGATGACCAGCACCACCGCAGTCTGCTCGAACGTGTCGGTGACCATGAACCCGCTCGCCCCCAGCACCCCGGTGAACGTCGCCAGCACCGGGATCAGGACCAGGGCCACCATGCTCACCGCCAGCGACCACGACCGCGCCAGACGGATGATGAGACCGCCGGTCAGCACCACGGGCACCGAGCAGGCCAGCGCCCAGCCCACGATCTCCCAGAAGTCAGCCGTCGGCATCCGGTCGCCCAGCCGTCGGGGGCTCGGAGGTCCACATGTAGCCGCGGCCCCACACCGTCTGGACCCGATGCCGTTCGCCGAGTTTGGTGCGCAGCCGCTTGACGTGCACCGTCACCGTCGACAGATCCCCGAAATCCCAGTGCCAGACCTGTCTGAGCAGGTCCTCCCGGGTGAATACGGTGTCGGCGTGGGTGAGGAAGAACAGCAGCAGGTCGAACTCGCGGTTGGTGAGGTTGACCGGGCTGCCCGCGATGGAAACGGTGCGGGAAGCGGTCGACAGCGTGAGGTCGCCGGCTGTGATGTCGATGGGCAGCAGGCCGTTGGGCGAGGGGGCGCGGCGCAGTACGGATCGGACTCGTAGCGCCAGTTCGCGCGGGCTGAACGGTTTGGTCAGGTAGTCGTCGGCGCCCGCCTCGAGCCCGGCAATGCGGTCTTCTTCCTCGCCGAGGGCGGTTAGCAGAATCACCGGCAGGGAGTGGTCGCCGCCGCGACGCAGGCTTCGGCACAACGACAGCCCGTTGGGCCCAGGCATCATCACATCCAGGACCGCCACATCGATTCGCTCGGAACCGAGTAGCCGCAGCGCTTCTGTGCCGTCGCGGGCAATCGACACGTCGAGTCCGTCGCGCTCCAGATATCGCCGCACAACGTCGCGGACGACGCGGTCGTCGTCGGCGATCAAGACTCGGGTCACGACAATGAGGTTAGTCGCAAGTCCCTGCGACCTGGGCTGACGTCACGGATTTGTCAGCCCGAAATCTCGCTGCGGCGGGAAGAATCGCCTAACGTGTCCGGATATGCCTTCCTGTCCGGTCACGGTGGTGCTGCCGTGTCTGGACGAGGCTGACTCGTTACCGACGGTGCTGGCGCAGATACCTGCCGGGTACACCGCCCTCGTCGTGGACAACAACAGCACCGACGGCACCGCTGAGGTGGCCCGCGCGCACGGTGCCGATGTCGTCGCGGAGCGCAGAGCCGGCTACGGCTCTGCGGTGCACGCCGGGGTCGAAGCGGCGGCAACGCCGATCGTTGCGGTTCTCGACGCGGACGGCTCACTTGATCCCGGAGAGCTTCCCGTCCTGGTCGATGACGTCGAACGCGGCGCCGACCTGGCGATCGGGCGACGGCGCGCAGTAACCGGCCTGCGCTGGCCGTGGCATGCTCGGCTGGGCACCGCGGCGGTGTGCTGGCGGCTGCGCACTCGCTATGGCCTGCAGGTCCACGACATCGCGCCGATGCGGGTGGCGCGAAGGGACGCGCTGCTGTCGCTCGGGGTAACCGACCGGCGCTCCGGTTACCCGCTCGAGCTGCTGGTGCGCGCCGCACAGGCAGGCTGGTCGGTGACCGAACGCGACGTCGTCTACGGGCCCCGGGCCGGGGGCACGTCGAAGGTCAGTGGTTCGGTCCGGGGCAGCGCCACCGCCGCCCTGGATTTCTGGCGGGTGATCTCGTGATACCGGTCAGCGTGCTGGTGGTCGCCAAGGCCCCGGTACCCGGTTTGGCCAAGACGCGTCTGGCCGCTGGTGTCGGCGACGACGTGGCGGCCGACCTTGCTGCCGCGGCGCTGTTGGACACCCTCGACGCCGTTACCGACAGCCCGGTGGCGGCCCGGGTGGTCGCCCTGACCGGAAACCTCGACCACGCCCGGCGCGCGACCGAAATCTGCTCCCGCCTCGCTGATTTCGTTGTCCTACAGCAGCGCGGCGACGACTTCGCCGGGCGCCTGGCCAATGCCCACCTGGATGCCGCCGCGGCGACCGGCGGGCTGCCGATACTGCAGATTGGCATGGACACCCCGCAGGTGAATCCAGAGCTCATCGGTCGATGTGCGCGGGCTCTCGCCGGCAACGACGCTGTTCTCGGGATGGCTTCGGACGGCGGTTGGTGGGTGCTGGGTGTCAGGCATGCCGCAACGGCCGACTGCCTGCGTGGTGTGCCGATGTCGGCTGCGGACACCGGCACCGCCACATTGGCCGCACTGCAGCACGCCGGGGTCGCCGTGGAACTGGTCAGTGAGCTCACCGACGTCGACACGCTCGACGATGTCGATCTGGTGCGCCGCGCCTGCCTGCCCGGTTCTCGGTTCAGTCGGGTTGCCGCGCAGGTGAGTGCCTGATGTTCGGCCAGATGTACGAGCGTGCGCTGGACGGCGAACGGTGCTGGGTCCGCCACGACGACGGACGGTTGAAGAAACTGCCGGTGCGCAGCTGGCTGGGTGGGCATGGTGCCACCGCCCGCTTCGACCGGGCGGTGGTCAGCATGTGTCACGGGCCGACGATCGACCTGGGGTGCGGGCCCGGGCGTCTGGTCGCGCGTCTGGTGCAGCGTGGTATCCCGGCACTGGGTGTGGACGTGTCGGCGACCGCGGTGCTGCTGGCGCGCAGCAGCGGCGCGCCAGCATTGCGCCGCGACGTGTTCGACCCCCTGCCCGGCGCGGGACGCTGGCATACGGTTCTGCTGGCCGACGGCAATGTCGGGCTCGGCGGGGATCCGACGAAAATTCTGCGGAGGGCAACCGAGTTGTTACGCCGTGGCGGCCAATGTGTCGTCGAATTCGATACGGATACAACAGGAATCGATCAAAGCTGGGTCCGGTTGGAGTCTTCGCGTACCATCGGCCCCTGGTTCCGCTGGGCCTCGGTGGGGGTGGACTCCGTTCCGATGTTGGCCGCTGAGGCCGGTCTGACAGTGGCGTCCATCCACCGCATCGGCGGCCGAGTGGTCGCCAGTCTGGCCGCGGCGTGACGGCCTCTCTGCGCGGTACGGCGATCACCGCGCGCGTGGGCATCGCGCTGGGCATCGCGGTTGCGGTGTGTTTCGTCACGGGCTTGATCAGTCATTTCATTCAGCACCCGCAGCCCTGGTTCTGGTGGCCGACCCGGCCGGTCTGGCTGTACCGGCTCAGCCAGGGCTTGCACGTCGCCACGGGGATCGCAGCGATTCCGTTGATCGTCGTCAAGCTGTGGTCGGTGTGGCCGAAGCTGTTCGAACGCCCCGTGATCGGCGGGGTCGTCCGCCAGATCGAGCGGTTGTCGATCCTGGTGCTGGTGGCGTCGATGCTGTTCCAGCTCAGCACCGGACTCCTCAACATCGCGCAGTGGTACGCCTTCAAGTTCTTCTTCACCACAGCCCATTACGCGATGTCGTACGTGGCAGCCGGTGCGGTGATCGTGCACATCGGCATCAAGCTGCCGGTGGTCCGGCGGGCGCTCAGCGACCCGATTGAGGATGTCGCCCGGGGCGGAGCGGTGGCCCTGTCCCGGGGGCCGTCTCGCCGTACCGTGCTGCGCGGCACCTGGTTGGCGGCGGCGCTGGCTACCTTGGTGACAGCCGGCCAGACGGTACCGCTGCTGCGCCGCGTCTCCGTGCTCGCTCCGCGGTCGGGGGAAGGGCCGCAGGGTGTTCCGGTCAATCGTTCGGCGCTCGCGGCCGGTGTCGTGCGCCCGGCGCGTTCACCGGACTACCGATTGACGGTCACCCACCGCGGCCGGACTCGGACGTTCACGCTCGCCGATCTGCAGGCGATGCGGCAGACGACACATCGACTGCCGATCGCCTGCGTCGAAGGCTGGAGCGCCGACGCGGAATGGACGGGCGTGGTGCTGGCCGACCTCGTCGCTACCGTGGGTGCGCCGGCCGATTCCGACGTGCGAATGATCTCGCTGGAGCCACCGGGTCCGTACTCGCGCACGGTGCTCCCGGCCCGCCATGCTCGTGACGACATGACGCTGATCGCGCTGAAGATCAACGGGGAGACCCTCAACCTCGACCACGGCTATCCATGCCGGTTGATCGCGCCGACCAGACCGGGCGTGCTGCAGACGAAATGGTTGTCACGTATCGAGGTGCTCGGATGACGGCGGTGCGGATACTGCTGGTCGTTGCCGGAGTCGCCGTCGGCTCATACGGTGTGGTGCTGCTGTGGGACTTTTCGTCCACCGTGCTTCTGCGAATCCTGGTGTGGGCGGTGGTCGGCGTGGTGGTCCACGACTTCGTTTTCGCGCCCCTGTGCGCAGCGGCCGGATTGGCCTGGCGACGGTTCCTCCCAGCGCGTTGGCAGTCGCCGGTGGCGGTCGCGGCGTTGTGCACCGTCGTGCTGGTCTTGTTGGCCATACCGGTGTACAACAAGCCCGGATTGAAGCCGGACAACCCGACCGTGCTCGACCGCAATTACCCGCTGGGGTTCTGGATATCGCTGGCTGTCGTGTGGGCGTGTGTCCCGCTGTACTACCTGCTGGCCCGACGGCTACCAGTTCGTCAGGATCAGGTGATTGATCGCCAGAGCGCCGATGACGTTGAGCGCCAACCACCATCGGTGTGAGCGGGGTGGCAGCAACGCGGCCGCGGCAACCAGCCAAACGGTGAACGGGAGCCAGATGCGTTCGGTCTCGGCTTTGCTCAGCCGGGACAGGTCGGCGAAGAGGATCGCCAGCAGCGCGCTCAGCACCAGCAGGTGCAGTCCGGATCGTCGCCGGATCGCTGCGAGGTCGAAGGCCCGGCCGATTCCGGCTACGCTGCCCAGCCCGATGGCGCACACCACTGAGGCGAGATTGGCCCAGCCCCAATATTGGAAGGGGCGATCTTTGGCGATGCTCTGCCAGTAGCGCTCCTGCACCAGCAGGTATCCGTCAAACCACCAGAATCCGGCGGCCAGGAAGACGATCGCGACCCCGGCGGCGGCGAGCAGTGCGGGTGCGAGTGTGGCCAGCGCCGTCCGCCAGCTGGTCGCGCAGAGCAAGACCGCCAGCGCGGGCAAAGCCATGAGAACCAGCCCGTAGTTGAGGAAGATCCCCCAGCCCAGCAGCAGGCCGGCTCCCACGGCCGCCAGCACGGGCCGGCGCGCGGTCCTGGTGACCGCCAGGGCCAGCAGTGCGATGCCCCAGGCTGCGACGCCGGCAAAGTAGCCGTCGGCCGACACCGCGATCCAGATGGCGGTGGGTGCCACCGCGACGAACGGTGCTGCCAGCCGCGCGGTGTTCTGGTCGGCGAGCGCGCGCACAGTAACGACGATCGCGGCAGCAATGCTGGAACCGGCCAGCAGGCACAGCAAACCTGCCCAGGCCCCGCCGCCCAACCCGATGCGATCCAGCCACACGAATGTCAGCAGCGCCCCGGGCGGATGCCCGGACACATGGGTTATCCACGAATCAGGCTGATAGTCAACGATTCTGCTGGAAAACGTGCGTACCGCTTCGGGGATGTCGGTGACACTGGGTACCTGGCGCAGGTACTCGTGGCGAGCGGTGAGCCGGCCGGCGAAGCCGCGCTGCCAGCCGTCGATCATCGCCAGGCTGAAGGCCCACGCACAGGACACGGCCCACGACGCCCAGGGCAGCCAGCGCCAGGGCAGGCGTTGCGCCAGCGACGGCCCCCACAGCACGGCGGCGAACGCGATCAGGATCGCCGGGATGGTGCCCGGACCGACGTGGGCGTTCCACCAGCCGAAGATCGGCGCGGTACCGGCGAAGGTGCGGAAGCGTTCGGGTGTGGCGTTGATGAGTGGGGTGACGCTCAGGTCGAGGTGGGGGACGACGAACGCGGCCACCACCAGGATCACCGCCGCGCTGACCGCGACCGCCTCTTTGCGCACCCCCCCATCTTGCGCGAGCGCGCGTAGTAACAGGGTTATGTCGCGTGTTGTGGCTCAGAATCGCGACGTCCCCCTGTTGTCGTTAGAGGGCTTGGTGTCCCAAGACAACGAGGAGGACGTCGTGGTCAACGATAATGCTTTGTCCCGTGGAGA
>JAHZJB010000030.1 GCA_022601135.1 Actinomycetes bacterium
CACGAACACCCACCGGACCCTACCCGGTTAGTAAGCCAAATCTAGGCCAGAGTTACCCAACTCTGCAGGTCACAGCATTGCCGACTCCGAAACTCGGCTGACGCGTCCTAACTCAGGCCACCGGTTCACCCGATCGCAACCGTGCAACGATTTGCCGGCGCACCGACGCTGAATACTGACGGGGCATGTGACCTCCTGGGATCACTCTGCCCTCGACTCTCACAACGGTGGACCTACAACACGGGTACAGATCTGCTGGTCTCATCCACGGGGAACACGCCAACGACACCCAGACCGTCGGCGGACACTTTCACCTGTGAACTATCCAGCCTCATACAACTAGCCTGGATGGTTCACGGTCCCGATGGTCGTTTGAAGAGAAAGTTGTTGGCGTACGCAGGCGTGCGGGGCTGTTGTTGCAGTTGGTCTCGATTGAGGTCGAACTCCGCAAATGGATGCATCGCCGCGTGCTGCCGATACTGTACGTCGGTGTATCCGAGGTCTGCGAACCACGCGTGGACTCGGGCAAGCCCGCCCGGATTGTGACGTTCCTCGATCTCTAGATACACCGACGCGTCGCTCCGACGCAGGGTTTCTATCGCACCGTGCAACAGCGGCTCCTCAGGTCCCTCTACGTCGACTTTGAGGAATCCGACATCTGCCAGTTTGAAGGAGTCGAGGGTGGTGAGGGGCACTTGGACCGTATCTACGGGCCCGTCTAGCTTCCTCAGGCTGGCCTCTCCGTGTATACGAGGCACGTGGAGTTCGGCCACACCATCGGTGTCGGACAGCGCGACATTATGTACGGTGAGCCCGCCAATACCGCTAGCGGCAAGCCGTTTCGCCAGGACCGGCTGAGGCTCGAATGCCACGACTTCGCTTGCTGACCGCGATATCCAGTAGGAATAGAGGCCAACATTGGCCCCCGCATCGATGGCGAGTTTCGCTCTCGGCACGAGTGCCGAGTGTTCCTGACCGGGTTCGTAAAACCCGGCGAGTCTGCGTCTGCTCCTCGCGACGCGAAGGAGAAGTTCGGCGCGAGGCGGAAGATGAAGGAGGCCTTTGCGTACCGCATCACGTAACAACATTATCCCCTATGTTTTTAGTCGCCATTAGTAACCGCTTTGGTTGGAATCGACGCAGAGCGAGTGGGAACCATCCCCGGTCTTTCATCGCGACGTTAGCGCGATGCGCCACGGTCTCGCCGACACGCTCGAGGAACTTGCCCAACTCGGCCGCACCCCGTGGCGCGGCAACCTACACCAACAGATTCATGCACTCTAAATCCTTAAGAGCCGGTACAGCGCCTCTCCCCCAGGATCAACAGGCCGGTGCACCGGGGGCCTCGCTGTTTGATCTTGGCCGACGCCGAGCCGCGGGCTCGTGATTCCGTGGCGAGCCGACCGACGCCGCAGGGCCGCTCACCGCGCCAATGAACTGAAGAGGCTCGGCATTCCCTGCATCGTTGGTGAAGGCTCGATGCCCAATACATTTGCCAACAGGGACGGGCTTACGTCCAGCACGTCGACTTCCTTTCGTGACTGGTCGGGAGATACTCCGGGACCGTCCGCTATCAAGATACCTTCCGGAATGTGATACGCAGTGTTGGCGCCGCCCAGCCGGGGCCGGAAGGACAAACCGAAGTCCTTAGCGGTACCGGTAAGGACTTCGTTCCCAGATGCTTTCTTGTATTGCATGGCCGTGGCCATTGCTGCTGCTTCATCGAGGTGGGATGCACTGTAGGTAATTGCGAACGTAACTGTCTGGCCTTCTAGCCGGACCTGCTTGAACAATGGGCCGACGCCTTCAGCGGTTATTGACTCAAGTGGTTCGACGGCAGATTCTGCGCTCGATTTGTCCTCGAAGACGAGTGCCACACGCGGATGCATGGTCAGACCCTTGTCAGCTCTTGGGAGGGCCAATCTAGAGACCAGCGCTTGGTGGTCATCGAGAACGAAGAGGCCACTGTCCTGCGTTTCGAAGGACTTCTCGATGGGACCCTGACCCATGCTCGATGCGACCACGAGCATCGTATCGGGGTGAGTTTTCATGTATTCGCCAATACGTCGCAGCTGCCGGTCAGTGTAATCCATGGCTTTCATAATGAAGCCCCTATAAACTTCGTCACTAGAATGTTGATAAATGTCGGCATAGTCCGGTATGCAGTCACCCCAGTAACGATGCATCATACACGCGACATGATTAGTAAAGAAAATACTCAACCGAGGCTGGTGCGTGCGATGAAGACGCCAATACAAATCAAAGCTAGGTAGGGCTTGCATTACGGGTCGCCGGGCCTTATACCGGCGATCTTTCAATTCTTGCGCGAGATGAACACCCATGTTCGCCGCTGATCTGATGGTCAAACCTTTACGAGCCATGTCCGCGCCGGCTAGTAGCAGAGTTTTCCCATTCAACGGGGCGTCAGCGCTGAATCCATTTTCGCGGGTCATCGCAAGATTAAACTGCTGGAAATGTTGTACGGAATCAGGGACGGTCTGACTGTCTTTGCTGAATGTGTCGGGAACATAGAACCCGCCATGTGCGAACTTTCGCGGAGGCCAGCTCTGAAGGGGCCCGAAAAGGCCCACACTCAGCCCTGCTTCCTCAGCGACGTTCCAGATAAGATCTCCGCGAAAAGTTGTAGGATCCTGACCCAAGTCGAAAGAGTTGTGATCGTATCTTGACGAATGGAACGACGGCCAGGTGCGCCATGGCGACAGACCGTACCGACTATCGTCGTGTCGCGTCGTGATCGACTGGCCGCGACTTACGATTTCAGCGAGATATGAATTGGGTCTGCGTTCGGTGTAGTAATCAACTATCTTCCAGGGAACTTCGTTCAACTCGTACAGGATCACGTTCCGTGAATGGCCGCTCATGGCCCCCCTTTTCTGTCGTCTGGACAGGTCACCGACGCGTGCGCCAGAGCCCAGTGGACTGCACTTCAACACCACATTACGCCCAGACTCGTGAGTCGTGCTGGTGGGGTTGACCCCTAATGGTGGACACCTGACTGGTGGGACAGCTGGTCCCGCAGGAAGGATGTCCGTTGTCGGGCAAGCGTGGGAACTACAACCCCGGAGATCCGGGAGCAGACTGCCCACCGGTGATCAAGACGGGCCCCGGCGGTGGCCCATGCAGCGGCCGAGATCGGCGGCGGCGAACAAGTCCTGGGCCGTGCCATACGCCCGCACCGCCAAGAAGAACACAGATCTGTGCACTACTAGAGATGTCACGCTCGGGGTTCTCCACAGGGCGCACAGCCCGTCTCGCGGGCCACCGGTGACCGAGCAAAGCCGCGCCGAGGTGACGCCAAGATCGCTGCGTTCCACTAGGCCTCCAACGGCGTGTGTCAACGGCGGCTGAAAATTGACCCCCTTTTGGGCGGGTGGGTTCTAAGGTGAATTCGTCCGGTCCTCGCAACACCTGGACCTGATCAGGGTAGTCCGCCGGTGAACACGAGGGCGGGTGTGCGCCAGTTCAGGATCTTCCGCGGGCGGTTGTTGAGGAGCTTCTCGGCGCGAGCCAGATCCTCGGGCGAGTAGATCGAGAGGTCTTTGCCCTTTGGAAAGAACTGGCGCAATAGACCATTGGTGTTTTCGTTGGTTGCCGCGCTGCCACGGGCTGCCCGGATCAGCGAAAGAACACTCCTTCCTCGAAGTGCTTTGACAGCATGTCATGACGGGCCATCTCCGAACCCTGATCCCACGTCAGGGTCCGTCGTGCAACAGCGGGCAATGTCACCAGCACACGGTCACACGCGTCGGTGAGGCCGTGGGAACGTCCCGGGGGGTGGTGTAAGTGATGGCGGCGTGTCGGTGCTGACGTAGGAGGGCCATCGCGTGAGTCTCTGTGGTGAAACGACCAAGGATCACTACCGAGAGGAACAACGCGATGACCCTGGACCAGTCTGCCTTGTTGGAGCTGTTGGACGCACTACGGACCGCCGATGCCGGTGAGCGGATCACCCAAGCCGCCAAAACGATCTACCAGGCCCTGATCGACGCGGAGCTGGCCGCATTCATCGGTGCCGCGCCCCATGAGCGCACCGAGACCCGCACCAACCAGCGCAACGGCTCACGCCCGCGCACATTGTCGACGATCGCCGGAGACCTGGAGCTGCGGATTCCCAAGCTGCGCAGCGGGTCGTTCTTCCCGGCGCTGCTGGAACGCCGCCGCCGGGTCGATCAGTGCCTGTTCGCGGTGGTGATGGAGGCCTACCTGCATGGCACCTCGACCCGCAAGGTCGACGATCTAGTCAAGGCCCTGGGCGCTGATACCGGGATCTCCAAAAGCGAGGTCTCCAGGATCTGCAAGGACCTCGACACCGAAGTCGCCGCCTTCCGCGACCGGCCGCTGGGTGAGCAGCGCTTCCCGTATGTCTTCCTCGATGCCATCTACTGCAAGGCGCGGGTCAACCATCGGGTGGTCTCCCAGGCGGTGGTCATCGCCACCGGTGTGGCCGCCGACGGGCGCCGGGAAGTGCTGGGCTTTGAAGTCGGCGACTCCGAGAACGGGGCGTTCTGGACAGCGTTTCTGCGGTCATTGGAGTCCCGCGGCCTGGCCGGGGTGCAGCTGGTGATCTCCGATGCCCACGCCGGGCTGCGCAGCGCGATCGACGCGGTCCTGATCGGAGCCGCGTGGCAGCTGGTGTCGGGTGCATTTCCTGCGCAACGTGCTGGCCCAGGTTCCCAAGGGCTCCGCGGAGATGGTGGCCGCGGCGATCCGCACCGTGTTCGCCCAACCGGACGCCGAGCATGTCCGCGAGCAACTCGACACCATCGCCGGGATGCTGGGCCGGCAATTCCCCAAGGTCGAGGCCATGCTGCGTGAGGCCGCCGCCGACATCACTGCCTTCGCCGATTTCCCTGTGGCGCATTGGAAGAAGATCTGGTCGACCAACCCACTCGAGCGGCTCAACAAGGAGATCAAACGCCGCACCGACGTCGTCGGGGTGTTCCCCAACCCCGCCGCCCTGCTGCGTCTGGCCGGCTCGGTCCTGGTCGAGGCCCACGACGAATGGCAGGTCGCCGACAAACGCTACCTGTCCGAAACCAGCCTCGCCCTGCTCGACGTCCCCGACAAGAGCGCCGAAACGATTGCCCCCACAGCCGCTCTCACGGCATAGTGACTACCGCAGAGCCTCACGCGAACACCCGACCGCTCTTACACCACTTCCTGGGACGTGACCAAGGCCTCCGCGCTGTGTCCGTGCGGCAAGTGGTCAGACGGACCGCTCGGCTGGTCCGGTCGACCAGAGTGCCTATCGCTGAACGACTCTGCTTGCCGACGATCAAATCGCCTTCCGTAAAACTGTCGATGGCCCAGGAGAGCCGGGTGTGGCTGAGGTCGCCTTGCGTGTAGTCGCTTATTGGGAATGTTCGCCCGGCTCTTCGGGGTGCCCTGGCTGCTAATTGAGATCTGCGCTTGGTCGCTTGGTTACGGATGCGTCAGCGGGGTGTTCCACGGGCCGCTGTCAGCAGCCGAATCAACGGACGGAGTAGCGTGGCCGCACAACGAGACAGGGCATGGTTCGGCATCGATGTCGGCAAGACCCACCACTGGGCCTGCGTGGTGGATTCCGATGGCAGAAAGCTGTTGTCGATCAAGGTCGCCAACGATGAGGCCGACGTGGTGGCACTCATCGCCACCGCCAGCTCGCAGGCCGTACAGCTTGATTGGGCCGTCGACATCATCGGTGCGCCGTCGGCGTTGTTACTGGCCTTATTGGCTCGAGCCGACCAGTCGGTGCGCTATGCCTCCGGGCGAGTAGTCGCAGCGATGAGCGCGGCCTACACCGGCGAAGGGAATACCGACGCCAAGGACGCCTACGTCATCGCCGAGACCGCCGGAGGTGTCAGATGGTTTGTGTAAGGGGTGTGGACTCCTGACTGAAAGTTGACACTGATGACTGTGATGGATGCTGATTCGCGTGATGAGGGTCGGCGTGCGGCGCGGGAGGCAGCTGAGCGGCTCAAGGCCTCGGGTGTCACGGATGAACTGTTCGAGCGAATCGATGCCGGTGAAGTGGAGCTTGAGGGTCGCGATGGTCTGATCCAGCAGCTGATCAAAACCGGCCTTGAGCGTGGGCTTCACGCGGAACTCAGTGATCACCTGGGCTACGAGCGCGGCGATCCGGCTGCTGCGGTGTTCGCCAATTCGCGAAACGGTAGTTATCCCAAAACGGTCGCCTCGCAGGTCGGCGACGTTGAGCTCGACATCCCGCGTGATCGTGACGGGACTTTCAGCCCGACGCTGGTGCCGAAGGGATCGCGACGCCTGGGCGGGCTCGATGAGATGATCGTCTCGCTGTATGCTGGCGGAATGACATTGCGCGACATTGAATATCACCTGGTCAGTGTCGACGGCAACTGAATACTGACCACTGCGCGGCAACTGAAAATTGACCAGCTTCCTGGAGAACCTTGGCTATGGGCCAGGGAGGAAGCGAGTGTTGAACGTGGAGGATTGGGCAGAG
>JAHZJB010000031.1 GCA_022601135.1 Actinomycetes bacterium
CGCCGGTAGCGCCCTGATCTCGGGTGTCGCCCGCCAGCCGGAGGCGCAGGGTCGGCTCTTCACTCCGTTCTTCATCACCGTCGGTCTGGTCGAGGCGGCCTACTTCATCAACCTGGCCTTCATGGCGCTGTTCGTGTTCGCCACCCCGGTTTCCTAATCAGCGACATGGGTGAATCGACAGCAACGATCCTGGCGGCAGAGGAGTCCGGGGGGACGAACAACTTCCTCATCCCCAACGGCACCTTCTTCGTCGTGCTGTTCATCTTCTTGATCGTGCTCGCCGTCATCTCGACCTGGGTGGTGCCGCCGATCAGCAAGGTGCTGGCCGAACGGGAGGCGATGCTGGCCAAGACGGCTGCCGACAATAAGAAGGCGGCCGAGCAGTTGGCCGCCGCCCAGGCGGACTATGACGCGGCGATGAAGGCCGCGCGCGGCGAGGCCTCGTCGATTCGCGACGAGGCCCGGACGGCGGGTCGCGAGGTGGTCGACGGGTCCCGGGCTGAGGCGAGCGGCGAAGTATCCCGGGAGTTGGAGAGTGCGGGCGGTCAATTGGCGCAGAACGCCGCGCGCACCACCGAAGAGCTGCAACCCTCGGTCGGGACGTTGTCCACCCAACTGGCCAGCCGCATCCTCGGGACCGACGTCTCTGGTGCAGACAGTTCCACCGGGAGCCGCTGATGTCGATATTCATCGGGAATCTGGTCGGCTTCGCGGTCATCGTGTGGGCTGTCGTCAAGTGGTTGGTGCCGCTGATCCGCAAAATGATGCGCAACCAGCAGGACGCGATTCGTGCCGCCCTCCAGGAGAGCAAGTCGGCAGCCGACAAGCTGGCCAACGCCGACGAGATGCACTCCAGAGCGCTCGCGGATGCCAAGTCCGAGTCGGCCAAGGTGACCGATGAAGCCCGGACCGACTCGACGCGCATCGCCGAGCAGTTGCGTGAGCAGGCCTCGATCGAAGCTGAGCGGATCAAATCGCAAGGTGAACAGCAGGTTCAGCTGCTGCGCCAACAGACCATCCGCGGACTGCGTCAGCAGTTGGGCGCCGAGTCAGCGGACAGGGCCGAGGAGATAGTCCGCGGCTACGTCGCCGATCCGGCCGCGCAGTCATCGACCGTCGACCGTGTCTTGGATGAATTGGATGCGATGGCGCCGTCCCCGGCGGTGCTGACCGCGGGTGCGACGCTGAATCTTCGGGCAGCCAGCCGCGACGCGCTGGCCGAGGTGGTCAAGGCGTTCGAGGCTGTCGCCGACGGCGCCGACGCCGCCACCCTTTCCGCGCTGGGTGAGAACCTGCCGGCCGTGGCGAAGTTGTTGGTCGGCGAACCCACGCTCAACAAGACTCTCGCCCAGGCGAGCGACGATCCGGCCGCCAAGGTGCAGCTGGTTGAGCGCCTGTTCGGCGGTAAGGTCGACGCCGCAACCTTGGGACTTCTCAAAAAGGCCGTGGCGCAGCGCTGGTCGACCTCGGCCAATCTGATCGACGCCGTCGAGCATCTGGCCCGGCTCGCTCTCTTAGTGCGGGCCGAGCGCGACGGGCAGGCCGAAGAGGTCGAGGACCAGTTGTTCCGGTTCGGCCGGGTACTCGACGCAGAAGCGCAGTTCAGCAGACTGTTGTCCGACCCCATGGTGCCCACCGAACACCGGGTGAATCTGCTCAAGCAGGTTCTCGACAGCAGTGGAGGAGTGAACGCCACCACGGCGGCACTGTTGCTCCAGACCGTTGAGCTCCTCCGGGGAGAGCCTGCCGATGTTGCGGTCAGCGAGCGCGCGGACCTCGCCGTGGCGCGGCGCGGCGAGGTCGTCGCCGAGGTCGTCGCGGCGGCGGAGCCCAGTTCCGAACAGACCGCACGCCTGACGGAGTTGCTGAGCCGGATTTACGGCCACCCGGTGTCGATTCAGCTTAATGTCGACCCGGCCGTCCTCGGTGGACTCCTGATCACAGTCGGTGACGAGGTCATCGACGGCTCTATCTCATCTCGATTGGACGCGGCCCGCGCAGGGCTTCCGGACTGACACACCACGAACTCGGCATCAACAGCAACGTAGAGGCAGGAAGACGAAAAGCCATGGCAGAGTTGACAATCTCGGCTTCTGACATCGAAGGTGCAATCGAGGACTACGTCTCCTCCTTCACCGCCGATTCGGATCGCGAAGAGATCGGCATCGTCGTCGACGCAGGTGACGGCATCGCACACGTCGAGGGCTTGCCCTCGGTCATGACCCAGGAACTCCTCGAGTTCCCCGGTGGTGTACTCGGTGTCGCGCTGAACCTCGATGAACACAGCGTCGGTGTCGTGATCCTCGGTGACTTCGAGAAGATCGAACAGGGCCAGCAGGTCAAGCGCACCGGTGAGGTGCTGTCGGTACCGGTTGGGGATGCGTTCCTCGGTCGTGTCATCAACCCGCTCGGTCAGCCGATCGATGGTCAGGGTGACATCGAGACGGACACCCGACGCGCACTGGAACTGCAGGCGCCGTCGGTGATTCAGCGGCAGGGTGTGTCCGAGCCGCTGCAGACGGGTATCAAAGCCATCGATTCCCAGACACCCATTGGCCGTGGTCAGCGTCAGCTCATCATCGGCGACCGCAAGACCGGCAAGACGGCCGTCTGCGTAGACACCATCCTCAACCAGCGTGAGGCGTGGAAGACCGGCGATCCCAAACAGCAGGTTCGCTGCGTATACGTGGCGGTCGGCCAGAAAGGCACCACGATCGCCTCGGTGAAGCGAGCCCTCGAAGAGGGCGGCGCGATGGAATACACCACCATTGTCGCTGCTCCGGCGTCCGACGCCGCGGGATTCAAATGGCTTGCGCCGTACACGGGCTCGGCCATCGGGCAGCACTGGATGTACGACGGCAAACACGTGTTGATCGTGTTCGACGACCTTTCCAAGCAGGCCGATGCCTACCGCGCGATCTCGTTGTTGCTGCGCCGCCCGCCCGGTCGCGAGGCTTTCCCGGGTGACGTCTTCTATCTACATTCTCGGCTGCTGGAGCGCTGCGCGAAGCTGTCCGATGAGCTCGGTGGTGGCTCCATGACGGGGCTACCCATCATCGAGACGAAGGCTAGCGATATCTCGGCATTCATTCCCACCAATGTCATCTCGATCACCGACGGCCAGTGCTTCCTGGAGTCCGATCTGTTCAACCAGGGCGTCCGGCCGGCTATCAACGTAGGTGTCTCGGTCTCCCGTGTTGGTGGCGCCGCCCAGATCAAGGCGATGAAAGAGGTGGCAGGAAGCCTTCGCTTGGAGCTCTCGCAGTACCGTGAGCTCGAGGCGTTCGCCGCTTTCGCCTCGGATCTGGATGCGGCGTCCAAGGCGCAGCTCGAGCGTGGCGCCCGGCTGGTCGAACTGCTCAAGCAGCCGCAGTACACGCCCTACCCGGTTGAGGATCAGGTCGTCGCCATTTTCCTCGGTACCAAGGGGCACCTCGATTCGGTCCCGGTGGAAGATGTCTCTCGCTTCGAGACTGAAGTTCTCGAGAACGTCAAGGCCTCACACGCCGAGATTCTTTCCGAGATCAGGGAGACCAACAAGCTCTCCGAGGAGAACGAAGAGAAGCTGGCCGCCGCGATCAACGAGTTCAAGAAGGGCTTCTTGGCCAGCGACGGCACCTCGGTCGTCGTGCACGAGGCCGAGGCCATGGACGAAGAGGACGTCGAGAAGGAAACCGTCAAGGTCCGCAAACCGGCGTCCAAGAAGTAGGGCCGACCCACAACTATGGGATCTGGAAAGGGTCTGGAGAGCTAGATGGCTGCAACACTGCGCGAACTTCGCGGGCGCATCCGGTCGGCCGGGTCGATCAAGAAGATCACCAAGGCCCAGGAACTGATCGCGACCTCGCGGATCGCAAAGGCGCAGGCCCGAGTCGAGGCGGCTCGGCCCTACAGCACCGAGATCACCAACATGCTCACCGAGCTCGCGAGCGCCAGTGCGCTCGATCACCCGCTGCTGGTGGCCCGGCAGAACCCCAAACGAGTTGGCGTGCTGGTGGTGTCTTCCGACCGTGGTTTGTGCGGCGCCTACAACGCCAACGTGTTGCGGCAGTCCGAGGAACTCTTCTCGCTGCTGCGCGAAGAAGGGAAGACCACCGAGCTGTATGTGGTAGGCCGGAAGGCTCTGGGTTACTTCAACTTCCGTCAGCGTGAGGTGACGCAGTCCTGGACCGGCTTCTCCGAGCGCCCCACCTACGAAGACGCCCGCGAGATCGCCGATACCCTGGTGAACGCGTTCATGTCCGGGGCCGACGACGAGGGCGACGATCCCGGTGTGGATGGCATCCTCGGAGTGGACGAGCTGCACATCGTCTTCACCGAGTTCAAGTCGATGCTGTCGCAGTCCGCGGTGGCACGCCGGATCGCACCAATGGTGGTCGAGTACGTGGAAGACGAGCCCGGCGACGACGGGCCGCGCACACTGTTCTCGTTCGAGCCGGACGCGGAGGCACTGTTCGACATCTTGCTGCCTCGCTACGTCGCTACCCGGGTATACGCCGCGCTGCTGGAGGCGGCGGCCTCGGAATCCGCGTCGCGGCGACGTGCCATGAAGTCGGCGTCGGATAACGCCGATGACTTGATCAAGGCACTGACTCTGGCCGCCAACCGGGAACGTCAGGCACAGATCACCCAGGAGATCAGCGAGATCGTTGGCGGTGCCAATGCGCTCGCCGAGGCCGCGAATTAGCGAAATCGAACACACCGAGACCCCGTAGGAAGCGAAGAAGAAGATGACTGTTACCGCAGAAGACACCAGGCGCGACAGCAAGAACGGTTCAGCCGGTCGTGTCGTGCGTATCACCGGGCCTGTCGTGGACGTCGAGTTCCCGCGTGGTTCGGTACCCGAGTTGTTCAACGCCCTGCATGCGGAGATCAGCTATGGGGACCTGGCCAAGACGCTGACACTCGAGGTCGCCCAGCACCTCGGTGACAACCTGGTCCGCACCATCTCCATGCAGCCCACCGACGGTTTGGTTCGCGGTGTCGAGGTGACAGACTCCGGAACCTCGATCTCGGTCCCGGTCGGCGACGGCGTCAAAGGCCACGTGTTCAACGCGCTCGGGAAGTGTCTGGACGAGCCGGGATACGCCGAAGACTTCGAGCACTGGTCGATCCACCGCGCGCCGCCGCCGTTCGCCGAACTTGAGCCACGCACCGAGATGCTCGAGACCGGCCTGAAGGTCGTCGACCTGCTCACCCCGTATGTGCGGGGCGGCAAGATCGCGCTGTTCGGTGGTGCCGGCGTGGGCAAGACGGTGCTGATCCAGGAAATGATCAACCGCATCGCCCGCAACTTCGGCGGCACCTCCGTGTTCGCCGGCGTGGGAGAGCGCACCCGTGAGGGCAATGACCTCTGGGTCGAGCTCGCCGACGCTAACGTGCTCAAGGACACCGCGCTGGTCTTCGGCCAGATGGACGAGCCGCCCGGCACCCGTATGCGCGTCGCGTTGTCCGCACTGACCATGGCGGAGTACTTCCGCGACGAGAAGCAGCAGGACGTGCTTCTGTTCATCGACAACATCTTCCGGTTTACCCAGGCGGGTTCTGAGGTGTCGACGCTCTTGGGTCGCATGCCTTCCGCGGTGGGTTACCAGCCGACCCTGGCCGACGAGATGGGTGAGTTGCAGGAGCGCATCACTTCTACGCGCGGCCGCTCCATCACCTCGATGCAGGCCGTTTATGTGCCTGCCGACGACTACACCGACCCGGCCCCGGCGACGACGTTCGCCCACCTGGACGCCACCACGGAGCTCAGCCGAAGCGTGTTCTCGAAAGGTATCTTCCCGGCAGTGGACCCGCTGGCGTCGTCCTCGACGATCCTGGACCCGGCCGTGGTCGGTGACGAGCATTACCGCGTGGCGCAGGAAGTCATCCGGATTCTGCAGCGTTACAAGGATCTTCAGGACATCATCGCTATTCTCGGCGTCGATGAGCTGTCCGAGGAGGACAAGCAGCTGGTCGGCCGGGCGCGGCGGATCGAGCGCTTCCTGAGCCAGAACATGATGGCTGCTGAGCAGTTCACCGGTCAGCCAGGTTCCACGGTGCCGCTCAAGGAGACCATCGAGGCGTTCGACAAGCTCAGCAAGGGTGATTTCGACCATCTGCCCGAACAGGCGTTCTTCCTGATCGGCGGTTTGGACGACTTGGCGAAGAAAGCCGAAAGCCTCGGCGCCAAGCTGTGATGAGCGCTTGCGCGAAGAACCGACCAGCACTGATGAGCGCTTGCGCGAAGAACCGACGACCTCGGCTTCGTCGGCCCGTAGACCGAAAGGCGGTGTGACATGGCCGAACTGAACGTCGAGATCGTTGCTGTTGAGCGAGAATTGTGGTCCGGCGAGGCCACGTTCGTCTTTACCCGGACCACCGCCGGCGAGATCGGTATTCTGCCCCGGCATATTCCGCTGGTTGCGCAGCTCGTCGACGACGCCATGGTTCGCGTCGAGCGGGACAACGAAGATGACCTGCGCATAGCGGTCGAGGGCGGGTTCCTGTCGGTCACCGAAGAGGCCGTGCGCATCCTGGTGGAGAAAGCGGAGTTCGAGTCCGAAATCGACGCCGACGACGCGAAGCAGGACTCAGAATCCGACGATGAGCACACCGCGGCGTGGGGCAGGGCGCGGCTGCGCGCCCTGGGTCAGATCGACTAGTCAGGCCGGCTGGTGAGCGCGTCCATGCTGTTCATGGTCGCGCTGGTCGGTGTGCTGTTGACCGTGGTCGTTGCACTCGGCTATCGACTATGGAAACTGCGGCAAGTGGGGGGTACGGCCGCGATACTTCGTGACGTTCCGGCGGTCGCTGGGCAGGGCTGGCGGCACGGCGTGATGCGATACCGGGGAGGCGAAGCCGGTTTCTACCGATTGTCGAGCCTGCGGTGGTGGCCGGACCGGACGCTGAGCCGACGAGGTCTGGAGATCGTCGCCCCGCGGGCACCTCGCGGCGATGAGTTCGACATCATGACCGCGGAGATCACGATTCTCGAACTGCGAGATACCGGGCCGGACCGCGGACGCGGTTACGAGATCGCCCTCGACCGCGGGGCACTGACGGCTTTCACCTCGTGGTTGGAGTCCCGCCCCTCGCCGCGGGCTCAGCGACGGAGTTAGGGATTCTGCCCACCCGGGCGCCAGAGGACGTCCCCTTGTGGGTTCGCCACCCGGGACAGAATGAAGAGCAGATCGGAGAGCCGGTTGAGGTACTTGGCGGGCAGCACGCTGATGGAATCGCCATAGGTGTCGATCGCATTCCAGGCGGAACGCTCGGCGCGCCGCGCAACCGTGCGTGCCACGTGTAGTAGCGCGGACAGCCGGGTGCCCCCCGGCAGAACAAATGAAGTCAGCGCGGGCAGCCCGTCGTTGAACTCATCGCACCACGATTCCAGGCGGTCTATGTAGTGCTGCTCGATGCGAAGCGCCCGGTGCTCGGGGTTCTGCACCAATGGTGTCGACAGGTCGGCGCCGGCATCGAACAGGTCGTTCTGGATCTGGCGTAGCACCTGTAGAACTCGCTCGTCCGGATCGCCCAGGGACACCGCAACTCCTATCGCGGCATTCGTTTCGTCACAGTCGGCGTATGCCAACAGTCGCGCGTCGTTCTTGGACACCCTGCTGAAGTCGCTCAGCCCGGTGGTGCCGTCGTCGCCGGTCCGGGTGTAGATGCGGGTGAGGTGTACTGCCATGATGCAAACCGTACCGGTGCGGTCAGCGCGCGGTGGCTCAGGAGACTGACATGACGGACATCGCTGTTTACACTAAGCCGCGTGACCGAGCGTTTCATGGTGACCGGTGGAGGTCGGTTATCGGGTGAAGTTGCCGTTGGGGGCGCCAAGAACAGCGTGTTGAAGTTGATGGCTGCCGCGTTGCTTGCGGAAGGCGCCAGCACCATCACCAATTGCCCAGACATCCTCGACGTGCCGCTGATGGCCGAGGTGCTGCGCGGGCTTGGTGCCACCGTTGACATCGAGGGTGACGTCGTGCGGATCACCTCGCCCGAAGAGCCGAAGTACGATGCAGATTTCGCCGCGGTTCGCCAGTTCCGCGCCTCGGTGTGCGTTCTCGGTCCGTTGGTGGGCCGGTGCAAGCGGGCGAAGGTGGCCCTGCCCGGTGGCGACGCCATCGGCTCGCGTCCTCTCGATATGCATCAGTCCGGGCTCCGGCAACTGGGGGCCCGGTGCAATATCGAACACGGCTGTGTGGTCGCCGAGGCCGAGCATCTTCGAGGTGCCGAGATCGAGTTGGAATTCCCCTCGGTGGGCGCTACGGAGAACATCCTGATGGCCGCGGTTCTCGCCGACGGCGTGACCACGATCCACAACGCGGCCCGTGAGCCGGATGTCGTTGATCTGTGCACGATGCTCAATCAGATGGGGGCCGGGATCACCGGGGCCGGATCGTCGACGCTGACGATCACCGGTGCCGATCGGCTGTATCCGACGGAGCATCGGGTCATCGGTGATCGCATCGTCGCCGCGACGTGGGGGATCGCGGCTGCGATGACTCGCGGCGACATCTCGGTCACCGGAGTGGACCCGCAGCACGTACAGGTCGTGCTGCACAAACTGCACGATGCCGGCGCCACCGTGACGCAGACGGACGACGGCTTCCGGGTCGTTCAGTACGAACGGCCCAAAGCCGTCAACGTCGCCACGCTCCCGTTCCCGGGTTTCCCCACCGATCTCCAACCGATGGCCATCGGCCTCGCCGCCATCGCCGAGGGTACGTCGATGATCACCGAGAACGTCTTCGAGGCACGGTTCCGGTTCGTCGAGGAGATGGTCCGACTCGGAGCCGACGCCCGGACCGACGGCCACCACGCCGTGGTACGAGGAATTCCGCAGCTGTCCAGCGCCCCGGTGTGGTCCTCCGATATCCGCGCCGGCGCCGGACTTGTGCTGGCCGGACTGGTCGCTGACGGCGACACCGAGGTGCACGACGTCTATCACATCGACCGGGGTTATCCGCGGTTCGTGGAGAACCTTGTCGGTTTGGGTGCCGAAATCGAGCGTGTCACGTGATCTCCGCGCGTCCTCACCCCCGTGTGCTGGTCGTTTGGGGCTGAACTCGACAGCGCGTAGTATTTCGGCCAGAAGCCGACGGCCCAGTCTGACCGGACTTCGATGAGAAGAGCGATCAGACTCGCGGACGGGGTTTGACATGCCTCACCACATGCAGTACAGTCGTGGGGTTGCCTGAAATCAGTTGTTCGAAATCAGGGTGTGTTGTTTGAGAACTCAATAGTGTGTTTTGGTGGTTTTTGTTTGTTGTTTTTTTGGTTGTGCCCCTGTTTTTCCCGTGTGGGGGTGTGACTGTTTTTGGATGCCAGTTTTGGTGTCTTTTTGTTGGTTTCAGATTTTTCTGAATGTTTTTTGTTTGGAGAGTTTGATTCTGGCTCAGGACGAACGCTGGCGGCGTGCTTAACACATGCAAGTCGAACGGAAAGGCCCTTTCGGGGGTACTCGAGTGGCGAACGGGTGAGTAACACGTGGGTGATCTGCCCTGCACTTCGGGATAAGCCTGGGAAACTGGGTCTAATACCGGATAGGACTTCTGGCTGCATGGTTGGGAGTGGAAAGCTTTTGCGGTGTGGGATGGGCCCGCGGCCTATCAGCTTGTTGGTGAGGTTATGGCTTACCAAGGCGACGACGGGTAGCCGGCCTGAGAGGGTGTCCGGCCACACTGGGACTGAGATACGGCCCAGACTCCTAC
>JAHZJB010000032.1 GCA_022601135.1 Actinomycetes bacterium
AACCGTCTGCAAACCCGCAACGTCCGGGGCCGGGCCCCGTCGGCTACTCCTTGAGCGCTTGATCGACTGCGGCCGACAAATCCTCGTAGCTTCTGAACTGCACTTGATTGCCGTCGAGGAAGATGGTCGGCGTGCCCTTCACACCGAGTGCCTGGCCGTCGGCGACATCTAAGTTGATTCGGTCGATTGTGGCGGGGTCATTGTAGGCGTCATCGAACGCCGCCATGTCGATACCGAGTTCGGCGGCAAACCCGCGGAAGGTTTCGTCAGCCGGTATCCGCTGCTCACCCCACAGGCTTTGCGTCTCGTACATTTTCTTGTACATCGGCTCGAACTCGCCTTGCTGGGCGGCCGCCTCGACGGCACGTGCCGCCCGCTCGGCATTGAAGTGAGACTGAATCGGGAAATAGCGTACGACGAAGTTGACACGGTCTCCGTACTCGGATCGTAGTTGTTCGACGAGCGGGAAAGCTGCGCGGCACGCTTCACATTCGAAGTCCAGAAACTCGACGAAAGTGACGTCGCTATCCGGCACCGTGTTGAGGCGGTGACTGTTCTCGCGGACCAGCTGTCCCACGTCGACAACTTGCTCCTGCGCACCAGCGGGTGTCTCGCTATCGCGAACTGACATATAAAGGCCAACGCCCATGACGGTGGTGATGACCGCGAAGACCGTCACCAGGATGCGTGTCAGAGGGGCCATCAGAGCGATTCCTTTTTGCACATTGACGGTCGGAAGATCGACCGATTACTAGGGAAGAGCATTCTTTTCGAGTGTCACAACCGTGCAGCGCAACCATGCGCGGAGTGGGGCCTATGCTGCATCAGCTGACCATTATATACGCAGGAAAGCCGTAGGTTGCCCCTCGGGCTAGGGTCAGAGGCCTACGCCTGAGGGTGGGGGCGAGGACAGACCCCCGGGATGGGACATCTCGCGCTTCCCGTGAATCGTCCTGGAGAAAGCTACGTACCTGGCACGTAGAAGTCGGCGTCGCTGCGGCGTGCCTCCAACCGTCGTACCGTAGCGGCTGAAAAGCTACAGCCGTGAGGTTTGTCGCAGTTCTCGTCGCGTCGATGGCGCTACTATTCGTTCCCGCGCCAGCAGCGCAGGCCGAGCTAGCACAGCGCATTGCGCAGGCGGACGCCTACCTCGCTACGCGTCCGGGCACAGTCGGGTACGTTCTGCGGGACCGGACGAGCGGCCAGGCCTACCGAAACGGCGCGGCAGGCACCCTCATTTGGACCGCATCCACCATCAAACTTGCGATGGTGGTCGACCTGCTCACCCGCGCACTCGCCGGCCAGATCGAGCTAACCCCGGTGGACCGCCAGCTGATGACCGACATGATGCATTCGTCCGACAGCAAGGCGGCCGATACTCTTTGGAAACGCTACAGCGGGCCCGACAACATGGCATTCAACCGCAACTTCCCATCTTATGGCATGACCAACCTTCAACCGCAGCAGGGTTTTAGCAGCACATACCCCTACTGGGGGTTCCAGAAGTCCAGCACCGACGACCTCGACCGTCTCATGAACTACACCCTCAGCAGATTGCCGCCGGCGCAAACCGCCGCCATCGTCTACGAGATGCAGCACCTCGACCCCAACCAGCAGTGGGGAGTGTGGGGCGCAGGCACTGACATGAACCCCGGCAACAAGAACGGTTGGTCACAAGAGCAGGGCGGCTGGGTGGTCAATAGCGTCGGCTTCGCCGGCCCTCGACAACGCTACACCCTGGCGATCATGAACTCGCTTGAAGGCGAGGGAGGCTACGACGACGGTGTTCAGACAACGACTCGCTTGGCCCAGATACTCCTCGCACCGAGCTAGTCAGGCATAGGCCGCATAGTCCCTCAGGTGGTTCATGCGGGCGTTCAAATATCCTAACTGGTTGCCCTGACGTCCTCACGTCCTGACCCTTCACAAGCTCCGCGTAAACGTCCACTGCAGTAGCGTTCCGAACGCACTCGTCCTACCAGATCCTGACGCGGCGCCTGTCCGCGCCAATGACGACCACGCGATAGCCGGGAAGTAATTGCGGGATTTGATGGTTAGGTGTCCGCCATCAGGGGTCAATCCCACCTGGCGCGAGCCAGTTGCCCAACGTGCCCAAGCCGATCCCCAAATCGCATGTGACTTTGCGGGATCGGCTTGCCAGTCTTCTCGAAGATCCGGACAGCCCCTTCACGAACTCCCGGTCGTACTGCTTCCGCGTCTCCGGCATCGGACTCCCTATTGTCGATGTCTCTACGGCGCGAGGGGGACCTCAGGTGGCCAGTACGAGCAATCGCTTTCGCCGAAAACACATTTGGCTGCCTACCTCGCTGGGCGGTCGGCCAAGGTTTGCCTCGGCACGACGCTCGCTTCCCGCTTAGTTGTCTAATCGCACCTGGTTGCTGGGTGCTACGCCTGCACGATGACCGGATCACCAACACGGACGGTATCGAAGTACCAGGCGGCATTGTCTGGACTGAGGTTGATGCAGCCGTGACTGACATTTGCGTTGCCCTGCGATCCGACCGACCACGGGGCCGAATGTATATAGACCCCGCCCCAAGTGACCCGCACGCCGTACTCACCGTTGATCAGATAGCCCTCTGGGTCATCAAGTGGTATGCCGATGGTTCTGGAATCGAACACCACCTTGCGCTGCCTCTCTAGCACCTTGAACGTTCCGATCGGAGTGTCAAACCCTGGTTTGCCCAGCGAGGCAGGCATCTCCCGCACCACCTGGCCGTCGATGAGCACGGTGAATGAGTGCGCGGAGATGTCCGCGACGCCCAGGACTGCCGCGCCAGTGGTGAATT